>JBDSHG010000206.1:0-10289 GCA_039918615.1 Gemmatimonadaceae bacterium
AGGAGCGCCTCTCCGAGCTGGGCGCGCTGGCGCTCATCGAAGCGCTCACGCTGATGTCGCTCGACAAGCTCACCGAAACGCCGCAGGACGACACGAAGGCGACCTTCGCACCGAAGATCCTGCGCGAGATGGCGCGCGTGAGCTGGAACGATAGCGCGGAGGCGATCGGTCGCCACGTCCGCGCCTACGATCCGAAGCCCGGCGCGTTCACCACGCACCGCGGCGTCGACATCAAGCTCTTCGGCGCGAGCGTTGCCGATGCGCCGATGGAAAGCGCGCACGCGCCGGGCACCGTCGTGTCGATCGACAAGCGTGGGATGGTCGTGACGTGCGGCACAGGCGCCGTGCTCATCACTTGTGCGCAGCCGGCGGGACGCACGCGAGTGGATCCCGAGGAGTGGATGCGCGGAAGAGGGATCGAGGTGGGCGAACGACTCGGGGGCTGAATGCTCGCCGTCCCGCACATCCACGCCGTCACCGACGACCTGATCATCGCGCACCCCGACTTCACTTCGCGCGCGCGCGGCGTCATGCGCGCGCTCGGCCCGCGCGGCGCCGTGCACCTCCGCTCGCGATGGCTCACCGCCGCGCAGGTCTACGCGATTGCCCTCGCGCTTGGCGACGCGCAGGAGAGCACCGGTTGCTGGCTCGTCGTCAACGACCGGCTCGACATCGCGCTCGCCGCGCAGACGCACGGAGCGCAGCTCACCTCGAAGTCCATCGCCGTGCACGACGCGCGCATCGTCGCTGGCGAGCTGCCGCTCGGCGCGAGCGTGCATAGCGCGCTCGAAGCGCTCGAGGCAGAACGTGATGGCGCGGACTGGGTGGTTGCCGGAAATGTCTTTCCGACGGCCTCGCACGAGGGGAAGGCGGGACGCGGCGCAGAGCTTGTTGCGGCGGTCGTCGAGCGCACGACGCTCCCCTGCATCGCGATCGGCGGCGTCCGCCCGGAGACCGTCGGAACGCTCCGTGACGCCGGGGCGTACGGGGTCGCGGCGATCACCGGAATCTGGGGCGCAGCGTCTGCGGAAGCCGCCGCTACCGATTATCTTTCCCACTATGATGGAGCGCGCGGTCAGTCCTGATGGAGTGATCCCCGTCGTGAATGGCGAGGAACGCACGGTCGCGGCCGGCAGCACCATTGGCGACCTGCTGCGCGAGCTCGACGTGAGCGCGGAAGTGGTCGTCGTCGAGCACAATCGGGAGATCGTTCGCGATCGCGCCCGGCTCGACACGCTGGTGCTCGCGACCGGCGACTCGGTGGAGATCGTCCACTTCGTGGGTGGCGGATGACCGAGTCGACGATGATCGCCACGAACACGGATACGCCATTCGTCATCGCGGGGCGCGCGCTGCGCTCGCGGCTCATGGTCGGGACGGGCAAGTACAAGTCGCCCGAGGAGATGGTCCGCGCGATCGAAGCGTCGGGCGCCGAGGTGGTGACGGTGGCGGTGCGCCGCGTGGATCTCAGCCGCGGCCGCAATGATGGCGTGCTCCCGCATCTCGATCCGACGCGCTACCTCCTGCTCTCGAACACCGCCGGCTGCTACAACGCGGCGGACGCGGTTCGCTACGCGCGGCTCGCGCGCGCCGCGGGCTTCAACGAGTGGGTGAAGCTCGAGGTCATCGGCGATCAGGACACGCTCCTTCCCGATACCGCCGCGCTCCTCGAGGCGACGAAGACGCTCGTCGCCGATGGCTTCGTGGTGCTCGCGTACACCAACGATGATCTCATTACCGCGCTTCGTCTCGAGGACGCCGGCGCCGCGGCGGTGATGCCGCTCGCGTCGCCGATCGGCTCCGGACTCGGCGTGCTCAATCCGTACTCGATCCGCACGATCAAGCATCGACTGTCGGTGCCCGTGATCGTCGATGCGGGCGTCGGCACTGCGAGCGATGCGTGTATCACGATGGAGCAGGGGGTCGACGGCATTCTCATGAACACCGCACTCGCCGCGGCCGACGATCCGGTGCGCATGGCGCACGCGATGCGGCTCGCGGTCGACGCGGGGCGCCAGGCGCATCTCGCCGGCCGCATGCCGAGGCGAGAGGTTGCCGTGCCGTCGTCGCCCAGCGTGGGGATGCTGGAATGACCGAGCGCCCGCCCACACTCGTTCGCCCGGTTGCGGGGGTCACGGACTCGCGCCGCATCGCCGCCGATCTCTGCGCGGATCTCCGCCGCGGACAGCTGCTCGACGTCGCCTTCGATCTGCGCGTCGGGCCGCTCGACGCGCGCGACCGCCGGTGGACGCAGGAGCTCGTCTACGGGATGCTGCGCCAGCGGAGCATCCTCGACGCGTATCTCAGCGAGCGCGTGAAGGGCGGGCTCGCGCGCCTCGATCCCGACCTCGGCGATCTCCTCCGCCTCGGCGCGTACCAGCTGCTCTCGATGCGCAGCGTTCCCGCGTACGCCGCGATCGCGCAGACCGTGGAGCTCGCGAAGCAGCGCCACGGCATCGGCGCAAGCAAGCTGGCGAACGCCGTGCTGCGACGCGTCGACCGCGAGCGCGACGCGCTCACGCTGCCGACGCTCACCGATCCCATCGACGCGCTGTCGCTCTATCACTCGCATCCGCGCTGGCTCGTCGCGCGGTGGGTCGCGCGCTGGGGCGCGGCGGAGACCGAGCAGCTGCTGATCGCAAACAACACGGAGCCCTCGACGATGCTCAGGCCGTACGGCATCGTGCGCGAGCAGCTCGAGACAATGCTCGAGAACGCCGGCGTCGATGTGTCCGAAAGTCCGCTCGTGCGCGACAGCATCCAGCTGCCGCACGGTGTGTCGCTCACGGAGCTCGGCGCGTTCAAGAAGGGGCTGTTCTTCGTGCAGGATCCCGCGTCGACGCTCGTGACGCAGTACGCCGACGTGCCGCCAAATGCGCGCATCGCCGACCTCTGCGCGGCGCCCGGTGGCAAGACGTTGGAGCTTTCGCGCACCGCATCGCTCGTCGTCGCGGGCGATCGCAACCTGCATCGCACGCAGCGGCTGATCGAGAATCTGCGCCGTGTGGAAGCGCGCAACATCTCGTCCGTCGTGATGGATGCGCGCAATCCCGCCGTGCGCGAGATGGACGCCGTGCTCATCGACGTCCCCTGCACCGGGACGGGGACGCTGCGCCGGCATCCCGATGCGCGGTGGCGTCTCCGCATTTCCGATCTCGCGGTGATGGCCGCGCTGCAGCGCAGCATCCTGCGCGCAGCCGCGGCCGTGGTGAGGCCGGGCGGGCTGCTCATCTATAGCACCTGCTCGCTCGAGCCCGAGGAGAACGACGGGCAGATCGAGAGCTTCCTCGCGGAGCGCAGCGACTGGCAGCTCGAGCCTCCGGCAGAGGGCGTGGTGCCCGCGAGTGTGCTCGATGCGGGGCGCCTGCGCGTGCTCCCGCAGCGCAGCGGCGTCGACGGCGCGTTCGCGGCGCGGCTTCGAAGGGTGGGCGGGTGACGCTTCGCGGAACCGCGCGGCGCTCGATCCCATATCTCGTCGCGATTCTGAGCGGATTTCTCCTCGCTTACCTGATCGTCGCGTTCTTCATCTTCCCGGCACATCTCGTCACGACCGACACGAAGGTGCCGAACGTCGTCGGGCAGACGTTCGAGGCGGCGAGCGCGCAGCTGCAGAAGCTCGGTTTCAAGTCGCAGAAGGGCGAAGAGCGATTCACCGTCGGCTCCGCGCCCGGACAGGTGCTCGGACAGAATCCGCTCCCCGACGCCGTGATGCCCGCTGGCACGAAGGTCGTGCTCGACGTGAGCCAGGGACAGCGCACGACGCAGGTGCCGCAGATCGTCGGCATGTCCCAGCAGCAGGCCGAGCTCGCCCTTGCGAATGCGGGACTCGAGGCTGGCGATGTGACGCGTCGCGAGAGCCCGTCGCCGCGCGGGCAGGTGCTCGCCTCGACGCCGAACGCTGGTGAGAAGACGCCACTTCCATCCGAGATCTCATTCGTAGTGAGCGGCGGCCCTTCGCAGCTCGCGATCCCCGACGTCACGGGGCAGAGCTTCTCGTCCGCCGTGCAGCTGCTCACGCAGGTGGGCTTCCGCGTGGCGCCCGCCGAGGCGGATACAATGACCGTTGGCGCGCCCGAAGGGACGGTGACCGGGCAGGATCCTGCCGGCAACGAGCCCGCGCCACCAGGCGTGACCGTGCGCCTGCGCGTCGCCACGCGCCCCGAGGCGCCATGAGCTGCCGCATCGCGCCCTCGATCCTCAGCGCGGACTTCGGGCATCTCGCGGACGACATCGCGCGCCTCGAGTCCGGCGGCGCCGACTGGATTCACGTCGACGTAATGGATGGACGCTTCGTTCCCAATCTTTCCTTTGGCGCGAAGGTCATCGAGACGGTTCGGAAGCTCACAAAGCTTCCGCTCGACGTGCATCTCATGGTCGTCGAGCCAGAGAATTACTTCGACGCCTTCGCCAAGGCCGGCGCGAACAACCTGACGATTCACGCCGAGGCTGCGCCGCATCTGCATCGGCAGCTCGAGCGGATTCGCGAGCTCGGCTGCCGTGGGGGGGTCGCGCTCAATCCGTCGACATCGCTCGAGGCCGTGCGCGAGGTTGCGGCGGAGCTCGACGTGCTGCTCATCATGACCGTGAATCCGGGATTCGGCGGCCAGTCCTTCATCGCGAGCTCGCCGGACAAGGTGCGGCGCGCGCGCGCGCTGCTCACGGAGACGAAGAGCCGTGCCGCGCTCGAGGTCGATGGCGGGATCAATCGCGAGACGATCGCGCAGGTGTGGCGCGCGGGTGCCGATACGTTCGTCGCCGGACACGCCATTTTCGGCGCGGCTGTCCCGAGCGCGGAGATCGGCGTGCTGCGCTCCTTCTGCACGGAGCGAGCATGACGGCGCGCCAGCAGTGGTCGATCGTCGCGCTTATCGTCGCCGTGCTCGGCGGCGCACTCTTCGTCGCGTCGCGCACGCTCGGCGATCAGCTCTACCCCGTCTCGGTCGGCTCGAAGGCGCCGCCCTTCCGCGCGGCGACCGTGGACTCGGTGCCGCGCACGCAGACGCTCGCAAACTACAAGGGGCAGGTCGTGCTGCTCAACATCTGGGGCACCTTCTGCCTGCCATGCCGCGACGAGATGCCCGCGATCGAGAAGCTGCACCAGGCGATGGGCCCCCAGGGGCTCAAGGTCGTCGCCATCAGCATGGATGATCCCGGCTTCGAGCAGAAGATCCGCGACTTCGTAAAGGAGTTCGGGCTGACGTTCCAGATCCTCTACGATCCGTCCGGGCGCATCGTGAACGACTATCAGACCACCGGCGTACCCGAGACGTTTATCATCGCACGCGACGGCGTCATTCGGAAGAAGGTCATCGGGGCGTCGGACTGGAACAGCGCGAGCAACCGCGCGCTCATCGCGCAACTGCTCGCCGAGCCGGGGAAGTAGCATGGCGTCCGTACCGTCGAGTCGAGAACTCTCGCTCAGGCGCAAGCTGAGGTCCGCCGTCACCGAGCATCTGCCGGTGAAGTTCTCGGCGCTCTTCTTCGCGGTAGTGCTCTGGGTGATCGTGCGCTCCGAGGAGCCATCGGAGGCGTGGATCGACGTGCATCTGGCGCTCACGCTCGACTCCGCGGTCACGATGTCGTCGCAGCCGCCGCGGGTACAGGTGCTCGTGTCGGGACGCGGACGCGAGCTCCTCAAGCTGTACGGCGCATCGCCGCAGCTGCGACGTTCCGTCGGCCTCGATGATACGGTGTTTGCGGTGCATCCGGGGGACGTGCTCACATCGAGCGAGGCAGACGTGAAGGTGCTCGACGTGCGCCCGCATCTCGTGCGTCTGCCGCTCGCGCGCGTCGCACCGGTTGTCGTGCGCCCAAGCCGCGGCAACAGGATCGCGCCATGACGCGCGTGCTCGGCATCGAGACCTCGTGCGACGAGACCTCGGCAGCGGTGCTCGAAGGGAACGGCGACGACGTGCAGCAGCTGTCGCTCGTAATCCTCTCGCAGGACATCCATCGCGTCTTCGGCGGCGTCGTGCCGGAGATCGCATCGCGCGCCCATCTCACGAGTATCGTGCCGGTGATCGAGCGCGCGCTCACCGATGCCGCGTGCACGCTCGGCGATATCGAGCTGATCGCGGTGACCGAGGGGCCTGGGCTGGTCGGTGCGCTGCTGGTGGGCGTCGCGTACGGGAAGGCGCTCGCGTACGCGCGCGGGATTCCAGTGGTCGGCGTGCATCACATGGAGGGACATCTCTTCGCGACGTCGCTCGAGCACGCGGAGGCGGTGCCGCCGTTCATCGCGCTGCTCGTGTCGGGTGGGCATACGTTGCTCCTCGACGTCGAGGCGTGGGGGAGCTATCGCGTGCTCGGCACCACACGCGACGACGCGGCGGGCGAGGCGTTCGACAAGATCGCGAAGCTCCTCGGCATGCCCTACCCCGGTGGCCCGCACATCGAGCGCGCGGCGGCGACCGGCGATCCGAAGCGCTTCCGCTTCAGCCGGCCGATGGTGCGCAGCAACTCACGTCCGGGCGACGGCGATTACTACGACTTGTCATTCAGCGGCCTCAAGACCGCCGTGCGCCTCGCGTCGCAGAAGGTCGACGTCGAGGTCGAGCGTGCGAATCTGGCGCGCGGATTCCAGGATGCGCTGATCGACACGCTCGTGGAGAAAACATTGCGCGCCGCCCGCGAGAACCATCGGACGCGCGTGGTGCTGGGCGGTGGCGTGGCGTGCAACCGCACGCTGGTCGCGCGGATGCGCGAGCGGCTGGCGGAGGTTGGCGCAACCGTCTATGCTCCATCGGCGCGGCTCGCGACCGACAATGCCGCAATGATCGCCCGTGCAGGACTTTTCCGTTTCGAGGCTGGAGAGCGCTCGAGCGCTGCGCTCTCCGCCGTCGCCTCTCTTCCCATTCCCGGCTCACGTCCCGCATGACCGTTCATCATCCATTCTCGTACAAGCTGGGGATCTTCACCTTCACCGGCTTCGGGATCGCAGTGCTGCTCGCGTTCGCGATTGCGCAGATCATCTGCCAGCGCGAGCTCGCACGCCGCGGTCACGACCCCGAGCCGATCGGCGATCTCGTCTTCGCCGCAGTCATCGGCGGGCTGCTCGGCGCGAAGATCTACTATGTGATCCTCGTCCACGACATCACCACGCTCTGGAGCCGTGGTGGATTCGTCTTCTGGGGCGGGCTCATTGGCGGGATCATCGCCGTCTTCTTTGTCATTCATCGCAAGCGCCTCAATCCCTGGCGCATCTCCGACGTGGCGGGAATCGGCATCGCGGCGGCGTATTCGATCGGCCGCACGGGCTGCTGGGCTGTTGGCGATGACTACGGCCGCCCGTGGATGTCGCGCTTCGCGGTGAGCTTTCCGGAAGGCGCGCCGCCGTCCACCGCGGGAAATCTCGCCGCGTTTCATGCGGCGATTCCCGCGGGGATGTTGCCTTCGACCGTGCTCTCGGTGTATCCCACGCAGCTGCTCGAGGTCGCGCTGGGCTTCGTGATGTTTCTGATTCTCTGGCGGCTCAGGAATCACAAGCACGCCGAGGGCTGGCTGCTCGGTGTGTACATGGTGCTTGCGGGGATCGAGCGGTTCGCGGTCGAGTTTCTGCGTGCCAAGGATGACCGCTTCCTCGGCACCTTCACGATGGCGCAGCTGTTCGCGATCCTCTTCATCATTGCGGGCGTGGTCGTGATGCGTATGCGCAGCGATGTGCGCGGTTCGGCGCGCGGCATCTACGCCGTCGCGTGAGCATCGTGGTGGCGACTGCCGCGGCGGCGATGGCCTTCGGTGCCGCGACTGCGCTTCCGAATCATCGCATGGCCAGCGGCGCGCGTGACTGTCTGTTGCCCGGCACGACGCTCGCCACTGCTCGCGATACCGCGGCATTCTGCGCGGAGGCGTTCGTCGAGCGCAATGGCTATACCGAGCTTCCCGGCACTTCTGATCGCGACATGATCGCCGTCGAGGCGCACGACCGCGGTCGCACGCTCACCGATGCGGTGGAGTCGCGGCGCAGAACGATCGCTCGCGGCGCCGTGATTACCTGCGAAGGAGCAAACGGATTCTCCGTCGTCTTCCACGTCTACGATCCGCTCGACACGAAGTCCGGCCACGTGGTCGTGATGGGTCGACGGTACGACGACATGCGACTGCTCGCCGGATTCACACGCACCGATGTACTCGATGCCGGCTGCGTTCATCTCTAACCCGAGGCACACTCACCGATGATGGATCGCCGAGGATTTCTCGCTGCCGCGCTGGTGTCCGCCGGCACGCTCATCGCCCGCCGCGCCGCAGCGGCTGCTCCCGCACACCCGTTTCTTACGCGTCCACCGGTGACGGTCTACAAGGACCCGTCGTGTGGGTGCTGTAAGAAGTGGGTGGAGCACATGCAGGCCAGCGGCTTCACGGTCACCGCGCACGACGACTCCGACATGGATGCGCTCAAGGATCACTACGGTGTGCCGAGTGGCGTGCGGTCGTGTCACACGGCGCTGATCGGGAGCTACGTCGTCGAAGGGCACGTGCCCGCGAGCGATGTGGACCGCATGCTCAAGGAGCAGCCGAAGGCGGCGGGACTCGCGCTGCCGGGGATGGTGATGGGGAGCCCGGGAATGGAGGGCGGCATGTCGAAGCCCTACACCGTGGTCGCGTTCCAGAAGTCCGGAGCCACGACGGCCTTCGCCTCGCACACATAGCGCGTGTCGCGCTACTGCATCATCGGCGCGGGCCCCTCGGGGCTCGCTGCCGCTCGCGCTCTCTCGGAAGCGCGCATCAGTTTCGATGTCTTCGAGCGCCATAACGATGTCGGCGGCATCTGGGACATCGACAATCCGAACACGCCGATTTACGAGAGTGCGCACTTCATCTCCTCGCGCTCGCAGTCGGCCTTCGACGGCTTTCCGATGCCGGCCGACTACCCGGACTATCCGAGCTGGAAACAGATCCTCGACTACATCCGCGCGTTCGCTGACCAGTACGACCTCCGCAAGAACATTCGCTTCGATACCACGGTCGCGAAGGCGCAGCCAGATGCCAACGGCTGGACCGTCACCCTGGGCGGCGGTGAGGTGCTGCGCTACGACGGGGTGATCGCGGCGGTGGGGCACGACTGGGATCCGGTTCGCCCGGAGTATCCGGGGAGCTTCGACGGCGCGTCCTACCACACTGTGAGCTATCGCTCGGCCGCCGAGCTCGCGGGGAAGCGGGTGCTCGTCGTCGGCGCCGGCAACTCAGGGTGCGACATTGCGTGCGATGCGGCGACGCAGGCGAAGGAGTCGTGGATCAGCATGCGGCGCGGCTACTGGTTTCTTCCCAAACACGTCTTCGGGCAGCCCACCGACGAGTTCTTCCATCACGGCCCGCAGATTCCAAACTGGCTGGCGCCGTCGCTCCTCGCGGTGCTGCTACGCGTTCTCGTCGGCGATCTGCGACGTCTCGGGCTGCAGAAGCCCGATCACAAGCCGCTCGCGACGCATCCGATCATGAACACGCAGCTGCTCCATCATCTCGCGCACGGCGACATCGCGGCAAAGCCGGACATCGCCGAGCTGCGCGGGCGCACGGTGCGCTTCACCGACGGAAGCGAGATTGAGCCAGACCTCATCCTGTGGGCCACGGGCTATCGTCCGCGGCTGCCCTTCCTCGAGGCGGGCGGGGTGCATCTCGCCGAGGATGGGGAGGATCTCTATCTGAACATCTTCTCGCGCGAGCATCCCGGGCTGTACGTGATGGGATTCTTCGGCACCGCAGGCGCGGCGTATCCGATCGTCAGCAAGCAGGGCGCGCTCGTGGCCGCGGTGATTGCGGCGAAGGAGAAGAAGAACGCGGGTGCGCTGCGCGCATTCGACGAGTTGCGCTCGAAACCGCGCTCGCTGCTGGGCGGGATGCGCTACCTCCGCTCACCGCGTCACGCGTTCTACGTACAGTTCGAGACGTATTTGAAGGAGCTGGACCGGGTGCTCGCGAGCGTTAGCGACCGACTTACTCATCGCCGCTAGTCGAGCAAAAGCCAACAGACTGAGAAAACGATTTCACCAGTTTTAACGGCTCGTGTTCCAGCGCGGCTCCCCGTCGCGGTGCGTCCACCAACTACGCCGCCGGCGCCTCGTCCGGCGTGATCAGCATCCGGAACATGTCGCGCCGCGCGATGAAGTACGAGCCGAGCACGATCACCGCCGCGAGCACCTGCGCCACCAGCGTCTCGACCGTGGGGAAGACCGAGAACCAGAGTCCGATCCACCCGGGGATGTGCTCGAGCCACGCGATCGTCGTCGTCGGAATCCAGTGCGCGAGCTGCATCTCCTGCGCCTGCTCGCCCACCATCACCAGCAGCACGA
>JBDSHG010000207.1:0-14841 GCA_039918615.1 Gemmatimonadaceae bacterium
TCGCGCAGTACGGTATCCAGCAGCTCGATGACGTGAAGTCGGTGAAGATCTTCGTCGGCGGTCTGCCGCAGCATCCCGAAGGACCGCTCAAGTACCAGATCGTGTACTCGCTCGAAGGTGTGCTCGACTACTACACGACGTTGTCGTGGATCGTTCGCAATGGGAAGCGCGAGCAGGTGCAGGCGCTGTCCGAGCGCGAACCGGTGGTCTTTCCGATGCCGGTGGGCGAGCTCGAGGCGTTTCATACGGCGGGCGGGCTGTCGACGATGGCGTGGCGCTACGAAGGAAAGATCCCGTCAATGGAGTACAAGACGCTCCGCTATCCGGGACACGCGCACATCATGGAGGCGATTCGCGAGCTGGGGCTGCTCGAGCTCGAACCCATCGATGTGAAGGGAACGAAGGTCGTGCCGCGTGACCTGATCGTCGCGGCAATGGGACCGCGCCTCACGATGCCGAAGTCGCACGATCTCGTCGCGCTGCGCGTCGTCGTCGAAGGAACGAAGGCCGGCAAGGAGAAGAAGGTCGGCTGGGAGCTGCTCGACTACTACGACGAGGCGCGCGGCATCAGTGCAATGATGCGAACGACGGGCTACTCGCTCTCGATCACGGGGCAGATGCAGGCGAACGGCGAGCTCGAGACGGGGGTCCACACGCCCGACGAATGCATTCCGGCCGAGAAGTACATCTCGGAGCTGGCGAAGCGCGGCGTCAAGATCAACGAGATCCAGCCGCGATGATCGAGACGTAGCTCACAATGCGGCAACCCTTGGCGCGCCTGGGCGACCCGGTCGCTACCGTCGCGACGCCGGCGCTCGTCATCGACCTCGATGCGATGGAGCGCAACCTCGCGGCGATGGCGGAGTTTGCGCGCTCCCGCGGTATTCGCTTGCGCCCGCACGCCAAGATGCACAAGAGCGCGGCAATCGCGAAGGCGCAGATCGCCGCCGGTGCGGTCGGCGTCTGCGCACAGAAGGTGAGCGAGGCCGAGGTGCTTGCCGATGCCGGGATCGCGGACATCTACATCAGCAACGAAGTGATCGACGCAGCGAAGCTGGCGCGCGTGGCCGAACTGGCCGGTCGCATCAAACTCGCGATCGCGGTCGATTCGATGCTCGGCGTGGATCGCCTCGCCGAAGCGTGCAAGGCCGTTGGCGTCGCACCGACTGTGTTCGTCGAGATCGACGTCGGCCAAGGCCGCTGCGGCGTTTCGCCGGTGGCAGCGGGTGCGCTCGCGCATCATGTCGTCTCACGAGGGCTGTGCTTCGCGGGGCTGCAGGCCTACCAAGGCGAGGCCCAGCACCGACGGGGCGCGTCCGAGCGCGAGTCCGCATCGCGCAGCGCGGCGACATTGGTGCGCGAGGCGCAGGCGAGCATTGCCTCCGCTGGCATCGCGTGCTCACTCGTGACAGGCGGGGGCACCGGCACGTTCGTCTTCGAGGCCGCGAGCGGCGTGTTCGATGAGCTGCAGGTCGGCAGCTATCTGTTCATGGATGGCGATTACGCCGACAATGAACCGGCGGAACACGCGCCGCAGTTCGAGCACGCCCTGTTCGTCAAATCGCAGGTGATGAGCCGCAGCGCATCGCACGTGGTGGTGGATGCCGGCATCAAGGCGTACGCGATCGACTCCGGGCTACCTCGGGTTTGGCGGCGCGAGCTCGAAATGGTCAACTACGGCGACGAACACGGCGTCCTGGAGCCCCGCGGCAGTGGCTCGGCCGTCGATCTCCCTTCGCTCGGCGAGACGGTCTGGCTGGTACCAGGGCACTGCGACCCGACCGTCAACCTGCACGACAGCTACGTGGCGGTGCGCGGTGGGCTGGAACGGGGCGTGGTCGAGGCGCTGTTGCCGGTCGACACTCGTGGCTGCCTGATCTGAAGAGGGAGGAGGAACGGCAATACCATCGCCGGCTCGCCAACGATCATCAGGCGATCGCGCTCAACGCTCGAACGAAGCCAGCGTCGCGCCCATCGCGTCGATCGTCGACTTTGCGTTCCAGCGGTCGACGCCGTTGTAGATGAAGGCGAAGGCGAGCATCTCGCCGTTCTTCGCGGTGACGTAGCCGCCGAGGGAGATGACGCTGTTCGTCGTCCCAGTCTTGGCGTGGAGATTTCCCTGCGCGGGAGTCGCGCGCATGCGGTGGCGCAGGAGCTCCGACTGCCCCGCGATCGGGAGCGAGGTGTGGAAGGCGTCCTTCCACGGCGCACGGTTCGCGTACGAGAGCAGCTGCACGAGCGCGCGCGGGGTGATCTTGTCGAGCACCGAGAGCCCGCTGCCGTCGGCCGCGAACACCGCGCCGGGCGCCGCGCCGACCTTCGTCGTCATGAAGCTCTGCAGCAGTCCGTTCGCGGTCTCCACCGAGCCCACCGAGGTCGGTGACGCGTGGCGTCCCGCGTCGCGGAAGAGCAGCTCGGCGTAGTGGTTGATGCTTTCGCCGTTCATGACGTCGAGCATCTGCCCGATCTGCGGCGACTGGAGCCCGGTGATCTTCACCGCGGCTGGCGGCGTGGCAGCGAACGACGTCGTGCCGTCGATCGAGATGCCGCGCGCCTGCAGCGCACGGCGGAACGCGCCGGCGCAGTAGGCCGTCGGATCCTCGACGACGAGCTGGTAGGAGCGCTCTCCCGCGCGCAGGCCGATCGTGCCGGAGACCTGGATGACGCCGGCGGCGGTCGTGTGCGCAGAGATGCGCGCGCCGCGGCCGGGGACGACGCGGACGCTCGAGGCGACGGGGAGCGTCGTTGCGGGATCGAGGGTCACCACCGCGCCCGACTTCCCGCCGACGGGCTTCACGCGCACGATCACGAGATTCTCGTTGAGCGAGAGCGCGGAGATACGCGCGGCGTAGCCGGACTGCAGGTAGCGCGTCTGCCATCCCTCGGGGATGCGCTGCGTGTCGAAGGCGCTGGCATCGGCGATGAGGGTGCCGGTGACGCGCTTGACTCCCGCGTTCGAGACCAGCTGCGCGAGCGCGTCCATCGCGCCGCCGGCCCCGGTGATGAAGCGCTTGGAGAGCGCGGGATCGCCGTCGCCGCGGATGATCAGGTTGCCGCGCAGCGTGCCGTCGGCGCCGAGCGATCCATCGCGGAGCACGTCGGTGCTGAACTGATGCTGGGAACCGAACTGGTCGAGCGCGAGCGCTGTCGTGAACAGCTTCATGTTCGACGCGGGCTGCAGCGGCTCGTCGGCGTTCACCGCGTACAGGGTGTCGTTGCGAGTGAGGGAGAGCACGACGACGCCCCACGTGCCGTTGCGTACGCGGCTCATCATGAGCTGGTGCAGATCGCTCACGAGCTCGAGGGCGCTCGCGGGGGTTTCGAAGTGGACCGCGGCGACCGCGCGGGTTTCGCGACGGGCGCGCCGGCGGGGGCGATGCTTGGTGTCGTCGGAAGGCTGACGGACGGACGGCGCGGTGAATGCGCGAGGGGCGGCCGCAACTCCTTCGGTGGGACTAGCGAGCACAGCAGTAAACGCCAGCGCGATGACGGCGTTGCGTAGAAACGATGTTGACTGGATACGGCGGGAAATCGATGACAAGTGCAGCGCCGGCATGATGTTAGGAGAGCGGAAGCGGGAATGATGCGGATCCTGGAAACTCATGAGACGCGAGGCGCACGTCAACCCTTTCACAACGAATCGGAAGGGGGCTCCGTCACATATTTGCGGCGCGTAATCGACCTCTTCTATACCCTCAGACTTTGACGATGATTCCGCGACGGTGCATGAGGTGCAGCACCGCGTAGAAGACCGCGACATAGATGAGGGCGAAGAGCAGGCTCGCATCGCGTGGGTCGGCGAAGAGGGGAGCGAGCAGCGAGTCGTAGAACGCGCTCTGCACCGAGACCAGGGCGCCTCCCCTGGGCACCTTCACCAGCGTATACAGGAATCGCGACAGCACTCCCGACGCGACGAATGCCACGATGGGGTTCATGCCGAATGGGAGAACGGGCTTCGTCCATGCGCGCCATCCGCGCACATCGATCATCCATGCGCACGTCGCGATCGCGACGCACGCCATCCCCGCGGTGAACAGCACGTAGGAGCTCGTCCAGAGATTCTTGCCCAGCGGGAACGACCACGCCCACACGAGTCCTGCGGTCATCCCCAGCGAGCCTGCCGCGAAGAGAGTGGTCAGCCGCTCCTGGAGCGGGCGCGGCTCGGAGATCCACCGGCCCGCGAGCACGCCGAGCATGCCGGTCACGATGGCGGGGATCGTCGAGAGAATCCCCTCGGGATCCCAGATGCCGCCGCCGCCGATCCACATGTGGTGCGGGCCGATGATCGCTCTGTCGAGCCACGCCGCGAGCGAGGCGCCCGGATCGGCGAGGAGGAGTGCGCCCATCCCGTGGCCCGGCACCGGGATCAGCGTGAGCGCGAGCCAGTAGCCGACGAGGAGCGCCGCGATGATCGCGATCTGCTGCCTCACGCTCGTGCGCATCGTGAGCAGCGCACCGAAGAGGTAGCAGACGCCGATGCGCTGCAGTACGCCGGTCACGCGCCAGTGCGACACGTCGAGCGGAATGGTGGTGGAGTCGAAGACGACGCCGCCGGGGAGATGCAGGAAGAACTGATGATAGGGAAAACCCGTCATCAGCAGACCGAGTCCGACGATCGTCAGCGCGCGCCGCGCGGTCTGGCGCATGATCGCGCCGGCGCTTTCTCCGCGCGCGCGACGAGCTTCGCGCGAGAGGTGCGTGGTGACGCCGACGATGAACAGGAAGAACGGGAAAATGAGATCGGTGGGCGTCCAGCCGAACCACGGCGCGTGCTCGAGCGGCTCGTAGATCGCGGCCCAACTCCCCGGATTGTTCACGAGGAGCATTCCGGCGACGGTGATCCCCCGAAACACGTCGAGCGACAGGAGTCGCTCGCGAGTGGGGGGCACGCTCACCGGCGCGACATCAGAATTGGATCTTGACGTGGTTGAAGAGGAAGAGCAGGCCCACGACGATGAACGAGGCGATGATGAGCGGCCCGACGAAGAGCGCGCGGAAGAGCTTCGCGTCGTACTTCAGGTGCATGTAGAACATGACCACGATCGTGAACTTGATTGCCGAGAGGATGAGCAGCGTCGGCACGAAGAGCTTCGTCGCGGTGAAGGACGGGAGATAGTAGATCCACACTTCGAGGCCCGTGAGCGCCGTCAGGATGAGCGCGACCCACTTGTAGGTGCCCCAGTCCGGATGCGTGTGCTCGTGCGAGCCCGCATTCCCGTGATCGTCGTGCGCCATCGAGTGCGAATGGTCGGCGGCCATCTCTAGTCCCCGGTTACTTGATGAGGTAGACGAGCGTGAAGATCGCGATCCAGACCACGTCGACGAAGTGCCAGTAGAGCGCGCAGACGTCGACGTTGATCGCCTCGTCCGGCGTGAGACCGCGCTTCATGTCGATGAACAGGAGCGTCAGCAGCCAGATGACGCCGGCTGTCACGTGCGCGCCGTGGAAGCCCGTGAGGATGAAGAACGAGGACCCGAACAGGTTCGTGTGGATCGTCAGCCCTTCGTGCACGAACGACGTGAACTCGTACGCCTGGAAGCCGAGAAAGGTGGCTCCCAGCAGTGCGGTGGTTGCGAGCCAGATCTTCGACGACTTGCGATCGCCGCGAACGACGGCCGAGTGCGCGAGCACCATGGCGAGCGAGGACATCAGGAGCACGAAGGTCGAGACCGACGTGATCGGGATGTTGAGGATCGCCTTGTAGACCTGGTGCGTCGACGGATCTGTCCACGCTTCGTGCGGGAACGGCCCGACGAGCGAGCGTCCCTTGTAGATCAGGTACGTCGAGATCAGCGACGCGAAAAAGAAACACTCGGAGCCAATGAAGGCCCAGATGGCGATCTTCGTATTGTTGAGCCCCGTGCTGGTGGCCGGGTGCGCACCAGCGTGCGGGTCGTGTGAGTCGATAACGGCGGTAGCCAAAGCGATCTCCGAAAGCGTCAGGGCTGCGACAGTGGGATGTGGAGCTAGTGGTGCTCGGGCTCGAGCGGCGTCAGAAGCCAGCTATACAGCGACAGCACGAAGCAGATGGCCGCGAGGAACATGATCGGGAGATTCTTGTGCAAGATGAGGCCGATGAACACGCTGCCGAGTGAGAGCGCCGCGAGGAGCGGGCGGATCGTCGGCGTCGGCATCACGATGCCCAGCTGCTTCGCGGAGCTAATGACCGGCTGCGCTGACGCCGCATTTCCGATCGTATCAGACGGCGCAGGGAGGGTACCCGTCTTCTGCCCCATCAGCTCGACTTCTATCTTCGACTCGTCCGCAGAGCCGTGCGGCACCTCGGCCGTCAGCTTCGGCGACTTGCGGTCCCACAGCGGATAGCGCGACGTGACGTTGGGGATCGTGGCGAAGTTGTAGTCCGGCGGCGGCGACGGGATCATCCACTCGAGCGTCGCTCCACCCCACGGATCGTTCCCCGCAACCTTTCCCGTCTTCATGCTCCTGAACCAGTTGTAGACGAAGAAGCAGGTCCCGACGACGATCAGAATCGCGCCGTAGCTCGCGAGATGATTGTCCTGCTCCCACCCCTGACCCGCGTCGTAGGTCGAGATGCGCCGCGGCATGCCGTGGAGCCCGAGGAAGTGCATCGGGAAGAAGGTCAGATTCATGCCGATAAAGGTGAGCCAGAAATGCCAGCTGCCGGCCTTCTCGCCCATCAGGCGGCCGGTGATCTTCGGATAGAAAAAGTACAGGCCGGCGAAAAGCCCCATCATCGAGCCCCCGAAGAGCACGTAGTGGAAGTGCGCGACGATGAAGTAGCTGTCGGTCTGCTGCAGATCGGACGGCGGCGACGCGTGCATGACTCCGGAGATGCCGCCGATCGTGAACAGCGCCACGAGGCCGATGGCGAACTTCATGGCGGTGGTGAAGCGCAACGAGCCGCCCCACATCGTGCCGAGCCAGTTGAAGATCTTCACCCCCGTCGGGATCGCGATCAGCATCGTCGTGATGCTGAAGAACGAATCGGCGATCGGGCCCATGCCCACGGCGAACATGTGGTGCGCCCACACGCCGAAGCCGAGGAAGGCGATGAGGATGCCGGAATAGATCATCACCGGATATCCGAAGAGCGGCTTGCGAGAGAATACCGGGAGCACTTCGGAGACGAGTCCGAACGCCGGCAGGATCAGGATGTAGACCTCGGGGTGGCCGAAGAGCCAGAAGAGGTGTTGCCAGAGCAGCGGATCGGCGCCGGCCGAGATCTCGTAGAAGTTGGTGCCGAAGAAGCGGTCGAGCATGAGGAGGGTCAGCGCGACCGTGACGATCGGGAACGCCAGGATGATCATGAACTGGGTGATGAACGCCATCCACGTGAAAACCGGCATGCGCATGAAGTGCATGCCTGGCGCGCGCATGTTGATGATGGTCGTAATGAAGTTGAAGCCGGCCGCAAGCGACGAGATGCCGAGGATCTGGAGACCGATCACCCAGAAGTCGATGTTGAGCCCCGGCGAGTACGGACGCGTGGTGAGCGGTGCGTAGCCGAACCAACCGGCGTTCGGCGCCGCGTGGAAGAACCACGAGGCGTTGATGAATAGGCCGCCGAACAGGAACACCCAGTAGCTGAAGGCGTTGAGCCGCGGGAAGGCGACATCCCGCGCGCCGATCTGCAGCGGAATCAGAAAATTGAAGAAGGCGGCGGACAGCGGCATGATGACGAGGAAGATCATCGTCGTGCCGTGCATCGTGAACAGCTCGTTGTACGTCGTCGCCGAGACGAAGTGACCGTTCGGCCCATAGAGCTGAGTGCGGATCATCCCCGCTTCCAGTCCGCCGACGAGGAACCAGAAGAGCGACGTGTAGAGGTAGAGCTGGCCGATGCGCTTATGGTCGGTGGTCGAGAGCCAGCTCCAGATCCCGGACTCGTATTTGTCCGATGTCACCGTATACGGAGTAGGAGGCAGTGAAACCGTCGTGGCCATGTCGATCTCCAATTACTTCAGGGACGAGAGATACGCGGCGAGATCCGCGATCTGCTGGTCTGTATAAAGCCCCGGGGTATCGCCCTTCTCAGCCTTCCCGAACAACGGCATCAGGCTGCCCGGCTTCATCGCCGGCGCATTCTTGATCCAGAGCTCGAGATGGTGGAGGTCGTTCGGGTAGATTCCGCCGGCGATGGTGGTGCGGCTGCCGACGTGCGTCAGATTCGGTCCGACGATCCCCTGCGCAGTGGGCACGCCGCGGATCGCGTGGCACGCGATGCATGGTGCGGTGCGGAAGAGCGTCATGCCGCGCGTCGCGTCGCCCGTTGCCGATGCGTCGAAGGTCAGCGCTGCGGGCGTCGGCGTCTTCGGGATCACCCACTCGGGGAGCTTGTTGCGCGGATACGTCGCGGACGTGGTGTCCGAAACGTTCATTACCGGCGTCGCGACGGGAGGCTTCGCGACTTCGCCCGCGGGGGTCGTCGTACCGACGGAGGTCGCGATCTTCGTGACCGGCGGCGTTCCCTTTGCGCTGTCGGTGGCCGCACCGGGCGCAGGCGCTGGGGGGGCCGAGCCCACCGCGTTGGTCTTCTGGTGCGCCGCCCACGCGTCGAACTCCGCGGGCGCGACCGTGAAGACCTTGAAGTGCATGTTCGCGTGCGACGTCCCGCAGTACTCCGCACAGAAGCCGTTCCACGCGAACGCCGAATCCGGCGTGAACCAGATGTAATTCGTGTGGTTCGAGATCAGATCGCGCTTTCCATCGAGCTGCGGAATCCAGAAGGAGTGCAGCACATCCTTCGTGGTGAGCGCGAAGTTCGCGGTGCGGCCAACGGGCAGATAGAGCTCGTTCGCCGTCGTGATGCCGTACTGCGGGTAACGGAACTCCCACCACCATTGATGCCCGATGACCTCGACCTGCAACGCACTCGGGGGCGCCTTCGCCTCCGTCTCGAAGATGGTCTTGATGGTCGGAACGGCGATAAAGGCGAGAATGATCGCGGGGATCAGCGTCCATGCGATCTCGAGCGTCGCATTTCCGTGGAATTGCTTCGCCTCGCGATTGCCATCCCGCTCGCGGAACTTCACGAGGATGAAGACGATGAGCGTCTCGACAAGCACGAAGACGATCGCGCCGAGGACGACGAGCTTTCGTGTGAGGCTATCGACCGAGTGCCCGAACTGCGAATGGGCACCGAAAATGCTGTTCGGCGTGAAGGAGGTGCAGGCCGAGAGCGATAGGACAAGTAGCAGCGCGAGTGCCGGCGTCAGCCAGCGCATGCGGAGATCACGGGTCATCCCGAATCCTTGCTATGACAATGGGCGGGCGCCAAATGAGCGCACCTGATGAGCAACAAGTGAAAGTATGGCGATTCGACGTGCAGCACAAGCAAAAGGGGCTGAGCGAAAGTCCACAATATGTCGCGAAAATATCGCTTGATGTCGGTGCTATTCGACCAACTCGAGGCGCGCGTTCGGTCGTTCCTGCCGCCCTCGCTTCGCTTGCGGCTCCCCGTTGAGACGAACGATGTCCGCCGTGAAGTCGAATCGTCCGGAAAATAGCGAGGAGCCAATGCCGTACGAATCGACCGGCACACCGGCCTCCTCGAAGGCACGAATCTTCTCGACGGTGAATCCGCCGGACACCATGATCTGGACGGAGTCGAACCCCTCCGCATCGAGTGCGCGACGCACGTTCCAGACCAGCTGCGGGTTCACCCCCGTGGGTTTGAATGCACCCATCTGCGGGATGATCGAACTGTCGACGAGATTCTCCGACGTGTCGAGACGCACCGCCCATAACCGCCCGTCCATCGCGCGCGCGACTTCGAGACTCGTGCGCACGCAATCGTTCTCGTAGTCGACCAACGTGATGATCTGCACCGTCGGATCGATGTACTCGACGAACTTCTTCGTGGCGAGCACGGTGTCGCCATCGTAGGCGGCGATGAGGGCGTGCGGTACGGTGCCGATCCCCGTCGAGCCCCACCAGCTCGCCTGCGCATCCGTCGAGACGCCGATCGCGCCCGCGATGTGCGCCGCGTAGCCGTCGCCCGTCTGCACGAGCCAGTGGTCGTGTCGCGCGGGGAAGAACATCACGGTCTTGGGATGCGCGGCGTCGACGACGGCGCGGGTGTTCGTGCCGACGCGCGTGCGGCGGGAGAGCACGCCCAGATAGAGAGTCTCGAGGTGCGCGAACATCTCGTACGGACCCTCGATCGTCATCACGGTCTCCCACGGCTCGATGTGCTCACCATCGTAGAGCGCGCGCACGGTGAGGGCGCTCCAGTCGTCGGCGCAGAGGCGGAGGATCGCGATCGCCTCGTCCATGCCGCCGAGGTACGCCTGCGCCTTGCCGAAGACCTGCATGGTGACACGAGCGACGTGCTTGTCGGCGAGGAGAATCTCGCGCGCGCGGACGAAGTACTTGTCGGAGTAGTAGCCCTCCCGCATCCGCTCCACGGGGAGGTGAAAGACGTTGGGGTCGAGTCGAATCCGGCGAGGAGTGGCCATCGGTCATGCAAACTATCCGAACCCGCTCACTGGCGGCAACTGGCGCGGGAGGGGTATTCTGACAGCGATGTCCATCCTCGAAGCGCACCTCATCTGTTCTCTGCTGGTCGTGATCGATCTGGTCACTCGGGCGCTGCGCTTCCAGTGGATTCTCGCGGGACTTCGCACGCCGGTGTCGTTCCGCGATGCGTTCGTGATGACGACGGTGGGCGACGCAGCGGCGGCGATCACGCCGAACCGGATCGGCGCGGAGCCCACACGGCTGGCGGCGGCGACGTTCGCCGGGGTGCCGGTGACGGCCGCATTCGTGGCGGTGACCTTCGAAGTGCTCGTCACGGCCCCCGTGACGGCGGCGGCGGCTGGGTGGCTCGCGCTGATCTACGCGCCGCGGTGGTGGCACAGCGCGGCGCCGATGCTCTCGGCGACGATGCATCGCACCTGGCCGGTGATCGTGGTGCTCGTGGTGGCTGGGATCATCGCCTTGATCGCGCTGCGGCGCGCGATGCCGAAGGCGTCCCATACGGTGCGGCGCAACACGCGGCGGGCGTGGGCGTACGCCCGGCGGATGCCGGCGTGGCCGCTGCTGGCGAGCGGGCCGCTCACGCTACTCGGACTCGCGGCGCGCGTGGCGATTCTGCCGGTGTTGGCGCTGACGCTGCCATTTCCGCCGCCGATGGGGCCGCTCACGTTCGGATCGTTCGCGCTCCTGTATGCGCAGATCCTCGTGCCGACGCCGTCGGGCGCCGGTCTCATCGACATCGGCTTCGTCGGCGGCGCGGTCGGTAATCTGGGCGACCACCACAAGCAGCTGCTGCACATCTGGCGCTTCTACACGTTCTATGCGGTGGTGGGCATTGGGGCGATCGTTGCCATCCGGACCTATGGTGCGGCGGCGGTGAGCGCGCTGGAGCGGTGGCGCGAGAAGAGGCGGGACATTAGCTCGAGTTAATCGCAGATAGAAACTAATATGTCGAATTCCGCCGCATTCGGTCAATAAGTGCGTATCGTCGCATACATCCTGCGCGTCTACTGGATGGCGACGGGTGCATCCACTGGTCGCCGCTGCACGCCCGTGCGTGCATCTCCCAACGTCGACGAGGTTGTATGCGCAGTATCATGTTCGCCGGGGCCATGCTGGCGCTCGTATCCGCACCGCTGGCTGCCCAGGGCTCAACCGATTCCACCGGACATTGGGAACTCGGGATTTATCCGACCGGTCGCAAGCTCACGTACGACCTTGCCGCAAAGCACGAGTGGGGCGGTGGTGGAACGGTGGGCGTCGGCTATCGCTTCTCGAACGTGATCTCGTTGAATGCAGAGTTCGTCGGTGCGTGGATCCCGCAGCTCAACACCGTGTCGCAGGGGCAGGCGAACGAGCTGTTGCCGACGCTCGCGCTGCAGCTGCAGATCCCGGGCAATCGCTTCAGTCCGTACGTCGTTCTCGGCGGCGGCCACGAGAGCTTCCACTTCGAGGCGCCGGTCGTTCCCGGCACGCACAACCTGAAGTACTGGACGGGGCACACGGGCGTCGGCTTTCGGCTGAAGCTCGCGAACTGGGCCGCGATGCGCACCGAGGCGAATGCGCAGGTGAGTGGGCATCGCCCGTCCTGGGGCGCGTTCAGCGGCGTGTCGTTCTATCCGTGGGCGCGCACGTCGACCCCGGCGGTCGTTGCGGCTCCCCCCGTCGTGATGCACGATACGGTCATGGTGCGCATGGTCGACACGCTGGTGCGGGTCGACACCATGCAGGTGAACACGCACACGCAGATCACCACGAGCGACACGGTCACGAAGGTCGTGAAGGGACGCGACGTGATCCTCGTGCTGCGCGACGCGAACTTCGACGTCGGCAAGTCGGTGCTTCGTCCTCGTGCCCGTGCGACGCTCGACTCACTGGCGCGTGAGCTGAACCGTCCCGCCGCACACTCGGTGAACATCGCGATCACGGGATATACCGACAGCGTTGGCACCGACGCGTACAATATGAAGCTGGGCATGGCGAGAGCGCAGAGCGTGCAGACGTATCTGGCCGCGCACGGTGTCGATGCGTCGCGGATGTCCGCGGACAGCAAGGGCGAGGAGGATCCCGTCGCACCGAATTCGACTGCCGCCGGCCGCGCGCTGAACCGGCGTGTGGAGATCGGCAAGCAGCCATAGGGAATTCCGGGCGCCCCGGCGCCCGCGCACTGAGCTTCACGGAACGGCGCGGACAGTCCATCGTCCGCGCCGTTCTGCGTGCTGACGCCTCGCGCGGATCGCTGCTAACTTTGCGTGGCCATCCACCGCGTGCCCCGGAGTGATTCGTGCTCGACCGTTCGCGATCCATCCGCCGCGCCATGCGCGGCGCTTGCTGCGCCGCCGGAGTTGCGCTGCTCGGTGCCGTGCCCGCGCCGAAGCCGCTCGGCCTCGCGTACCACATCGCGATGCCGGATCCCGCAAGTCACTACTTCGACGTCGAGCTCCGGATCTCCGGCATTCGCGCGGACTCGCTCGATCTCCAGCTCCCCGTCTGGTCGCCCGGCCGTTACGCGCGAATGGACTTCGCGCGCAATCTCCAGCATCTGGTCGCCACGAGCGCCACAGGGAAGCCGATCGCGACCGAGGAAGTGAACGGCTCGCTCTGGCGGCTGCGTACGCACGGCATCGCGGATGCGCGCATCAGCTATCGCGTGTTCGCGAACACGCTGTCGGGCACGTTCAGCGTGCTCGACACCGCGCACGCGAATTGGAACGGCGCGTCGCTCTTCGTCTACGTCGTTGGCCACAAGCCGGATCCGGTGCATCTCACGGTCGCGGCGCCATCCGGATGGGAAGTGATGAACGGCGCCGCGGCCAACTTCGAGCAGCGCGACTTCGACTTTCCGAACTACGACCAGCTCATCGACACGCCCACGGAGGTCGCGCCCTCGATCTCGCTCGACAGCTTCAACGTCGACGGACGACTCTACCGCGTGATGCTGCATCACAATGGCGCGCTCGACTCCGCGTTGCGCATGCGTTTCGTGCACGGCGTCGAGCGCATCGTGCGACAGGAGAACAAGGTGCTCGGCCCGCCGCCGCTCGCGATGTACACCTTCGTCGGGAACGCGGGCTACAAGGGAAGCGACGGGATGGAGCATCTGTACTCCACGCAGATCATCACGCGGCACGCGCTCACCGATACTGGTGCCGTCGACGCATACCTGGGCACCGCATCACACGAGTACTTCCACGTCTGGAACGTGAAGCGCATCCGTCCGGCGCTGCTTGGGCCATTCGACTACACCTCGGAGCGGTATGAGCCGAGTCTCTGGGTGGCAGAGGGGTGGACGGAGTACTACGGGATCATCTCGCTCGAGCGCGCGGGAATCACGCGCCCCGAGCAGCTCTACGAGACGCTCGGCGAGGACATCACGTACGACCTGACGCGCCCGGCACGCGCGTGGATGTCGGCGCGCGAGGCTTCGATGCACGCGCCGTTCTTCGATGGCGGCGCGCAGCCGATGGCAGTGGATGCGCCGCGCAACTTCATCAGCTATTACACGAAGGGCGAGGGGCTCGCGCTGGTGCTGGATCTCGAGATTCGCGCGCGCACGCACGACGCCCGGTCGCTCGACGATGCGTTGCGCGCGCTGAAGAAGCGGAGCTGGGACGCGCCGAAGGCGAGCTACTACCTGCAGGGGCGCGGCTACACGGAGCTCGATGTCGAGCACGCGGCGAGCGAGGCCGCGGGGGCGGACCTGCACGACTGGTTCGCGCGGTATGTAGGTGGAACCGAGGATCCGCCGTTCGCCAAGGAGCTTGCGCAGGTGGGATTGAAGCTGTCGGAGACGGGGGACAGCACGAGCCGCAGCTACACGGTCACCCCCGATACCGGGGCGACGAAGGATGAGCTTGCGCGGCGCGCGCTGTGGCTCGCTCACGATGTGACGACATCGGTGCAATGACATGAAACGTCCGGTGATCTTCTGGGATGTCGATACACAGCACGACTTCATGGATCCCGACGGGAAGCTGTACGTGAAGGGCGCTGAGCTCATCACGCCGAAGCTCGCACAGCTGACGCAGTACGCGCACGGGAAGGGAATTCAGATCGTCGCGTCGTCCGACGATCACGCGCTCGAGCATGCGGAGATCTCGGCGACGCCTGATTTCAGCGAAACCTTCCCCCCGCACTGCATGCGCGGGACGCACGGGGCGGAGAAGATCCCTGAGACTGCGCTCGTCTCGCCGCTCATCATCGAGCCGGCGCCGATCGGGCACGAGGCGCTGGTGCGGCAGCTGTCGTCGCACCAGGGCGATGTGCTGATCCGGAAGCATCGCTTCGACGTGTTCTCGAATCCGAACACGGGGACGGTGATCGAGGCGTGGGATCCGACGGAGATCGTGATCTATGGCGTGACGCTCGACTACTGCGTGAAG
>JBDSHG010000208.1:0-4488 GCA_039918615.1 Gemmatimonadaceae bacterium
CGCATCTCCATCCCGCCGTCGCTGTCCTGCGACTTCGTGAGCAAGTGCAGCTTGTCGTCCACCCAGATGGTCATCGGGCCGTCCTTCGGATCGTTCGAGGTCACCGCCCACTTCTGCGACGCGCGCCCATTCACGCTTTCGGCGCCGAGGCTCTTGCAGGTGTACTGCGGCGGAGGGTTGTTCTTATCTTGCTTCATGTACGCGCCGAACGGGTTGATTGCGCTGTTCCACTGCGCACACGGATCGCCGGTGCCCGCGGGGCGGAGCACGCGCATGAGCGGCGCGAAGGCAACGGTGACGAGCGGCGTGAACATCCCTGCGTCGATGTAGGCCTTGGCCGGATCGTTGACGATGAGCGTCGTGCCGTGCGCCGGATCCACCACGATCGCGCCGATGCTGGACGTATCATAGGATTGGAGCCGTACCTTGCCGTCGCCCAGGTAGATTCGCGAGACCGGCTTGCCGGGCTTGGTGGGATCGAACATCTCGGCCGAGAAGGCCGCGCCGCCGAAGGCGTTGGCGGAGCCGGCGATCTCCTGGCCGACGCACCCCGCGAGCAGGAGCGCGGCGGCGACGATCGCAGGTGCGAAGACGGCGGGACGTCGGGGCGTGGTGTGCATGGCTCTCCGTTCGGTGACTGGCTCGACGACTGGCGAATTGCCTCTCAGGTCAGGAAGAATATGGGGCGCGGGTTATCCGCGCGTCTCTTGCCCGTTACCGGAGGGCCGATAGAGCCTTCTTTGTAGCGGGCGCGGGCGGGGCGCTGCGGTGTATGCCTGTGTGTGGGAGGGCGTCGCTCGCTGGTCGCGCGCGCCGGCGACGAGTCCAATAGAGGTGGGATTGATGCTTCGGTTCCGAATCCGTCTGCTCGCCATCGCCATCTCGGTCCTATTCGCCCCGCGCACCCTCGCGGCGCAGGCGATCGCGGTGGGCGACACGCTGCATCTTCGCTTGCTCGACCGGCTCGCCAGCGACCATCGGGCGCCGGGGCGCGTGCGCGCGCTGGTCATCGCGCCGGTGCTCGACGCGGCCGCGCGCGTGGTGATCCCCCCCGGCAGCATCCTCACGGGACGCGTCACGGGTGCAGGAACGGAGCACTATGGCGGCAAGCGCCACTGGATCGCGTTTCGCGCCGACAGCATCGCCATCCCGATCGACGATGCGACGGACGACTCGATGCACGCGAGCATCGAGTCGCGCATGCTCGCGATCGACGATTCGCGCGAGTCCGTCGACTCGGGGGGACGCATCGTCGGCGCGCCAATCCCCTCCCTCGTCCGCTCGAAGCGCGACTGGGCCGTGCTCGTCCTCGGCCTCTTTCATCCGGTGGGCGCGATGGTGATCGCGGCAACGCTGGAGGGCGAGAGGGTCGCGCGCCATCGGGCGATCGCGCTCGGCGCGGGGACGGAGTTGACGGCGGTGGTCACGCGCGACGCGACGCTCCCGGAGTGGACGCGATGGGCACCGCCGCCGCCGATCCCGCGCGGCATCGTGGATCCGGTTTCGATCGCGGAGGCGACGCCGTTGCGAGCCCGGCTCGCCGACATCGGCGCTCCGGCGGACGTGATTTCGATCGCCGTAATCGGCTCGGCCGCGCAGGTGACCGCCGCGTTCGCGAAGGCCGGCTGGACGATCGCCGTTCCGCTGGACCTGCGAGGCGACTTCGTCACCTTCGTCCGGGCGGCGAAGGGGAAGGGCTACGACGCGCAGCCGGTCTCCAAGCTCGTGCTCGACGGACGTGCTCCTGATCGCGTGTACGAGAAGGTGACCGACACCTTCGCGAAGCGCCACCACTTCCGGCTGTGGCGCTGGCCCCCCGCCGGCTCGGGCTACGAGAGCGACACGACGCGCGCGGTGTGGCTGATCGCCGCGACACATGACATCGGGGTGATGTTCTCGGGGCAGCGGAAGACGTTCACGCACCGCGTCGATCCGCGCATCGACGACGAGCGCGACAAGGTGGTTGGTGATCTCGTCTCGGTGAACGAGGTGGCGGCGATGAGCTATGTGCAGCGCGTTGCGCCGGTGGGAGGCGCGACCGTGAATGGGACGCATATTCCGGCGGTGACGGACTGGCGGATGGCCGTGGTGGTGCTGCGGTAGGAGAGTCGGCTTTGGCGTGTGGCGACCAACTTGCTTAAGAACGCCTGCACCTCGCGCCGCCCTCCCGCGGCCTGGCCCTGACTCTGCAACGGCAACGAAAAATGCCAACCGAACCCACGAAAAGCGACTCCGTCATGGAGCCAGACGTCGACCCAAACGCAGTCGCGGAGCCGGGCGAGCCGGACGATGAGATCCCGGATATCGACAAGACGTCAGCCGCCGTGGGCACGCTCAGGAGCATCGCAACAGGGATCTGGATCCTGGCCATCCTTTCGCTCATCTACACGGTATTCTTTGCGCGCGCGTTTCTCCTGCCGATCGTGTACGCGGTGCTGCTGTCGTTTCTGTTGAGCCCCTTGATCAGGCTCCTCGCGAGGCTCAGGATCGGGCCGCCGGTGGGCGCCGGCATCATCATCCTCGCGCTGCTGGCGATCGTCGGCGGTGCAGGGTACGAGCTCGCGGGCCCCATCGAGCGACTCGCGACGAGTGCGCCGACCACACTCGCGACGGCGGAGGTCAAGTTGGCCAAGCTGCTCAAGCCGCTGCAGAAAGCCGGCAGGACGGCGGAGGCCGTGGAGAATGCGGCGAGCGCCGGTACCAACACTACATCTCCGGACTCGAAAACCCCCGCGCGGGTCGTCGTCGCCGGGCCGAGCGTGATTACGCGCGCATTCGGAACCACTCAGCGAGCGGTGGGCGCACTGCTCGAGGTCACGATCCTCCTCTATTTTCTGCTCGCTGCGGGCGACTTCTTTTTGCAGAAGCTGATCAAGGTCCTCCCCGCGAAAGGCGAGAAGAAGCTCGCGGTGCAGATCGCGCGCGAGACCGAGAGCTCGATCTCGACGTATTTGCTCACGACGTCACTCGTGAATCTCGTCGAGGGCGGCGTCGTCGCGCTCGTGATGTACGCGTGGGGAATGCCGAATCCATTCCTGTGGGGCGCACTCGTGGTCGCGCTCGAGTTCATCCCCTACCTCGGTTCCGTCGTGATGATCGTCATCCTGAGTATAGCCGCGCTCACGACGTACGACAGCGTTGGCCATGCGCTGCTGATTCCGGCGAGCTACCTGGCCATCAATATCGTTCAGGGGAATTTCGTCAGCCCGATTCTCCTGGGACACAAGCTCTCACTCAATCCCGTGGCGATATTCGTCGGGCTGACCTTCTGGTTCTGGGTGTGGGGTATCCCTGGCGCCTTCATCGCGGTGCCACTCGTGGCGACGTTCAAGATCTTCTGCGACAACATCGCGGTACTGGCGTCGATCGGCGAGTTTCTGGGGCAGCGGGATGGCGACGAACGTCGGGCGACGGTTCGCTGAGGCGGTGCTATTGCTGCCCCAAAATAGCCACGGGCGCACCATCACGACGCACGCAATACGCTCTTCCATCCGTCGCCATGCCGCACGTCCCGCCATCCTCGGAGCTCGACACGAACGTGAGAGTGCCGGACAGCAGCACTGGAATCGTCGGCGTGTAGTTGCCGTTCGTAAATCCCCAACAGTAGATGGCTCCGGCAGTCGTGCGCCCGCACGCATGATCCAGGTCGAGATCGACGCTGACGAATTTGTGCGCGCCGGCAACGGGAAGCGGCGTCAGAATGCAGGGGTTTCCCTCTGAACATGATGGAGCAGCTATCCCCGTTCCGAGCTCGCCGTAGCTGTCGGAGCCCCAGCAGTATGCGTCGCCGGATGTGGTGGTGCCGCATGTTGCAGCTGCGCCCGCACTGACGCGGGTAAATGTGAGACCGCCATGTACGGCGGCAGGTATCGAGTCGTCCACGCGCGTGCTGTCTCCCAATTCGCCGCTATGGTTGTTTCCCCAGCATTCCGCCACGCCGTTCGTGTCGATGCCGCAGATGTGAGCGCCTTCGCCGGCGCTGAGCTGTCTCCAGTGCTTCCCGTGGCCGACGACGACAGGGGTCCAGCAGACGCTCGCGCATCCGGCTGGTGGCGTGAACAGAATGTTTTCGATACCTGAGCCGCCCCAACACCATGCCGTTCCCGCGGCGTCCAGCCCGCAGGCGCGATTGCCGGCATTCGACAACGACACGAGGGTTACGCCGTCGATCTTCTTCGGCGCGATGCTTCCGTCGCCGACGGTGGCGACGCCTCCCCAACAGTACGGCGTGCCGTCGCTCGTCAGCGCGCAGGTCCAGCCAATCCCGGCAGCAATCGCGACGAAGCTCAACCCGCCACGAACGCGCTCCGGCGCGGGATCGCCCGAGTACAGATATGTCTGCGTTCCGAGTTGGCCGATATAGTCACTCCCCCAGCACCATGCCTCGTGCGCGGCGGTGAGGCCGCATCCGTGATCACCGGCATCGGTGATGCTGGTGAAGGTGACGGTGGCGACAGTGACGGGAATTTGGGTGACGGCGTTGTCGAC
>JBDSHG010000209.1:0-2713 GCA_039918615.1 Gemmatimonadaceae bacterium
ATACCGGCTCCGCACTCACGACCGCCTCGACGCACTCGACGTGGAATGTCTTTGGTGTGAATCTTTTATCGTCGCCCGAGTGGCTGCGTCTGCAACTCGACTGGGAGCGTCGAAACGTCGAGCCCACCCCCGGTCGAACGAACGTGTACGTCGCGCAGCTCATCGCGAACTTCTGAGGCGAACCGCTGGCCCGTCGCGCTGCGTTCAGCTGCGCAGCGCGGGGACTCTCAGCGCGTTTCGCGGTTCCGTTGCCTTGGCGCGCGTCTTCGCTTTCCTGCGTCTGGATATTCTCGTCGACTTCGGCGTACTGTCCAGCAACAGGTGGAAATGCTGGCGGAGCTGTGTGACCGTGAGGTTGAAGGGCGCGACGGATCCGTAGGAGCGTGAGAGCATGACGCCGCCTTCCATCATGGCGAGGACGTAGGTCGAGAGCGCGTCGAGATCGGTGTCGCGTGGAAGACGTGGCTTCAGCTCGTCGACGACTACCACAATCGTCCGCTGACCTTCAACGGAAAGATCGTCTTCTTTCGGGACATTGCCCACGCAGAGCAGGCGCTCGCACTCGGCGACGCGGATTTCGCAAGCATGCGAAGGCGCCGTCGGAGCCATCGACGCTGCACGAACCGCTGAAGGCATCGGCCCTCGTCGAGCATGGCGAGTATGACGACTCTGCGGCGATCGTCAACTGCGGCAATGAGCTGCTCGACTTCGTGGCGGCGACGAGTCGAACAATTCTGACACAGCACAGGGTGTCGCTCGAGACGCTTCTCAACTACGCGACGTTCGATCGCGACTTTCCGTTTATTTTGACAAAGCGGACGGCGGACGACGCGCTGCAGTCGATGCGCTCCTGTGGTGCTTCGGTGCGGTGTGAGCGGGCTCAATCATATTCGAGGACTCGCGACCGCGCTGGCTCTAACGCGCGACGGTCTTCCGCGGCCTGCCACCCTTCGCGCCATTCGCCCGCGCCGCCGCGGCCTTCGCCGGGCTCTTCACACGGCCGGCGACGCGCGCGAGCTCACGCGATTTCGCGGCACGGCCGATCGAATCGAGCAACAGACCTGCAACGTCGAGATCCACGTCGAGCTCTTCCCAGTGGAGCCCCATACCGCCCGGACTCACTTCTACCGCGGCAATCTGTTTCGCGGTCGCCTTGTCGAAATAGGGGAGCGCCTTCGTAGGGAAGCCCAACAGGTAGCCATTCGAGAGCTCCATGACGACGCGGTCGCTCGTCCGGTCGTAGCGCGCCGATGTCGCGTGGCGACCGGCCTTGTGCTCGCGCTCATGGCGAGCTCGCGCCGCGGGAAGTTGCGCCAGGATTTCGGACAGCGGTGTTCTTCGCTTAGTCATGGAAGCTCCTCCAACGTCGCATAAGGAATTCCGCATGATCGGCGACGATATCGAAAGCCGTCGCGACCTCTTTTTCACGCATGCCGACATATTGACGAACAGTCTGACCCTTCCCCGCAGTTGCAAGTGTGATCACCTCGCCATTTGCATTTGTCACGTGCACGTGCGGAGGGCCGTGCTCGCGCTTGGTGCCATAGATCATGACCCGGTAGCCGGCAACGCGTAGAACGGTCGGCATTTGAACGATAAGCCATCTGTTGGGTTCTGCAAACCGTGTGTGGCGCTCGGTGTGCACGAGAGTCTCCTTCTAGGTGTTTGAGCTGCAGAGCAGCCGGTCTCTTCTGCGCGCAACGGAGGGCCTTATATTCCGCCTCATGTACGCCATCGCCATTCTCCGCTATCGCCGGCCGCTCGAGGAAGTCGTCGCCGCCGTCGATGATCACCGCGCCTATCTTCGCACGCTGAAGGATCATGGCATCCTCGTCGCCTCCGGTCCCGCGCAACCGCGCAACGGCGGCATGCTCATTCTCCGCGTGCCGGACGACGACGTCATCGCGTCGCTCGATCGCATCCGCGACGGCGATCCGTACTATCAGCGCGGGCTCGCGCAGTATGAGCTCATTCCGTGGGCGCCGACGATCGGCAAGGACGAGCTGGACAAGATGTAGCTCGGGCTCGCGCGGGCGCGAGGTCAGCTCAGTCGCGCGCTTCGCTCAACACAGATGCACCGCCATCGCCTTCCACGATGCCCACACCTCGCTCCCCTCGCGCAGCGCGAGCTCCTGCGCGGAGCGAGTGGTAAGCGCAGAGACGATCGGCGCGCCCTTCCCTCCCCGCTCGCTCCAGATCTCGACCGTCACCCGCGTCAACGCGCCCGTCGTCGCTATCTCGCTCACGATTCCCTTGAACTGATTCCGCGCCGAGCTCTCCTGCGGCTGCGCCGAGATGAGCACCTCCTCCGCGCGAATCACCGCGTGCCCATCCCCCGCCGGCGCGTCGCCGATCGTGTAAAGCTTCAACCCTCCGGTGAGGAACTCGATCGCGCGATGCCCACGCGCCAATAGCTCCGTCGCGCCATCGACGAAATCGGGCGCCGCGTCGTCGAGGTAACGCACCTCCCCCGCATACACGTTTTCCGCGCCGAGAAACTCCGCGATGTACGGCGACGCCGGCTCGCGAAATAATTGCTCCGGCGGCCCGCTCTGCAGCACACGCCCCGCATCGATCAGGATCGCGACGTCGCCGAGCAGCCCCGCCTCCGTGAAGTCGTGCGTTACCTGCAGCACGGTGATGCCGAGCTCGCGCGCGATCGCGCGAACCTCGCGCCGCACCAGCGTGCGCCGCCGCGGATCCAGCGCGCTGA
>JBDSHG010000210.1:0-13893 GCA_039918615.1 Gemmatimonadaceae bacterium
AGCTGAAACGGCCGGTAGCTCATCCGCGCCGCGCCCGCGACGACGGGGACGAAGGTGCGTACGATCGGCATGAAGCGCGCGAGTACGATGGTCGCGCCGCCGTGCTTCTCGTAGAAGCCGTGCGCACGTTGCAGATGGCTGCGCTTGAAGAACAATGAGTCTTCGCGCGCGAAGAGCCTCGGTCCGGCAGCGTGCCCGATCGAGTAGCCGACCGTTTGTCCGACGATCGCGGCCGCCGAACAGATTAGACACATGAACCAGACGTCGAGCGTTCCGTGCGACGCGATCAGCCCGGCCGACACGAGCAGTGAATCGCCCGGAAGAAAAAAACCGATCAACAGCCCCGTCTCGGCGAAAACGATGAACGTGAGCCCGACGTAGCCGCCCCACATGATGAGGCCCGTTGGATCCGAATACTGGTGCCAGAGGTCTCGTAGCAAATGCATGTGGCTCCGTGTGAGTGACGATCGGCGCTCTGAACTTCGATCTTCGCCGCGGCTCGGTCAACCGCGGGGATCGTCGCGCGCGGGCTTCCGCCGCGACGCAACGCCCAGCATAGTGAAGGATGTCACCTTCGCCGATCACGATCGTACTGGACGACAGGCGCGAGCACTTCGGGATCTGGTTGCAGAAGCTGCAGCACGCCGTGGGAGGCGTCCCGCTGCTCTTCGCGGGCATACACCGGCTGCAGGCGCCGGGTGGAAGCGGTGAGCTGCTCGCGTACGCTGAGATCCTCGTGGCTGCGATGCTGCTCGGGATGCTGGCGCGCGATCTTCGTGCGCTGCGAGGGCGGGTGGCTCGGCCACCGGTCACGTCGGATTCCGATGACCACGTGCATACCGACTCGCCTTTGCACACGCACGCGGGCGCCAACTGGTTCGACGTCATCGCGGGGACTATGCTCATCGTCGAGGCGATCCACGCGTCGTCGCTCGGCGGTAAGGCGTTCTTTGCGCGTCCCAACTTTCTTCTCGGTACCGTCACCATCGTGGTCGGGCTTCTGCACGGTATGCTCGCGCGGCGGCGGAGCAGACGGCGCGAGCTTCGCCTCGACGAGAGCGGGGTGCATGCGAGGCTGTCGCGCTTCAGTGCCTTCAGCGTACCGTGGAACGAGGTGCGCGCGATTCGCCTCACCGACACCGCGGCGATCATCGACACCGCCGCCGGCACGCACACCATCAGGCTCCGACGCTATGGCAACGCGGGTCGCATCCGGGCCGCGCTCGAGGAGTGGAGCGCCGCGCGCACGCTCCCTCGATCGAGCTAAATCCGCTCGAGCACTACGGTCCCGGACATGCGGCGGAACTCCTCGCGCATCCGCGCCGGGTAGAAGCGGCCGATGAATCGCCAGAGCCACATCATCTTCATCTCGCGATCGAGGCGCTCCGCCTCCTCCATGGTGGAGTGGTACGCGCGCTCCTCCCAGCCGAGTTCGCGGAAGAAGTCGGTACCGTTCGGCGGCGCGAACCTGAAGGGAGCATTTCCTGACGCGACCGCCTTGCCCCACGACTTCGTCATCATTTTGAGCAGCCGCGGGCTCGCGAGATCGATCACCCATCGCGTGAACGACGGTACCGCGTGCAAGTCGGTGGCGAGCGCGGTTACCTGCGCATCGCTGAGGTAGATGAGCAACCCCTCGGTGACGACCAGCGTGCGCTTCGAGTGCGCTCCGAGGCGCGCAAAGAGCGCGCGACCCACCTCCGCGTCGGTGAGATCCGCCTCGACCGCTTCATACGCGCACTTCGGCTTCGCGTCGGCGAGCGTCTCGAGCTTGTAGCGCAGAATGTCGGGGAGATCGACGTCGACCCAGTTGAGCGTCGGCGGGAGATCGAGGCGCCACGGCCGGGCATCGAGACCGGCAGCGAGATTGAGCACGAGGTCGATGCCGTCGGTGCCGACTTCCGCCATGATGATCTCGTCGAATATCTGGGTGCGCACGATCATCGCCCACGCCATCGTCGTTCCGTCCTTCAGGGTGCGCACGATCTCGTCGCCCTTCGCGCCCGCAAGCCTGCGCGCGAAGGGATCGTTGAAGAGCGCATCCGGTCGCTCACTCTCCATGGCGCGATAGACCGCCACCCAGCGTGCGGTATCAGAAACGTGTGCTATCGCCATGGGATGGTGCAGGCGGAGGTCCTCTGAATCGCCGTACGCATGATTAACTGTACCCCTCGAGCCGCTGGTACGCGAGTTGCCTCATCACCGGACAAGAGTTGGACAGACCCTCTTTCGCGGAGCCCGAGAATGTTGTGGACGATCGCGGTAATCCTCTTCGTACTTTGGCTGCTCGGCTTCGTGGTCCTCCACGTCGGCGGCGGCCTGATTCACCTGCTGCTCGTGCTCGCGGTGATCGCCGTCGTATGGCGACTCGTGACCGGCCGGTCGGCAGTCTAGCTGAACCAGCGTTCGCGAAAGAGAGGCGGCCTTCGGGTCGCCTCTCTTTTTTTATTTGCGTTGCGCGTTGCACTCCAGCCTCGGCGCGCGCAGTTTGCGAATCATGCCGACTTCTCCCGAGCAACCACTGATCGTTCACGTCGTCAGCCACACGCACTGGGATCGTGAGTGGTACCATTCGGCGGGGCGCTTCCGTCAGCGGCTCGTCGCGCTCATCGATGCGCTGCTCGATGACCGCGACGACGTCGCCCCTTTCCTGCTCGACGGACAGGCGATCGTGCTCGAGGATTATCTCGCGGTGCGTCCCGAGCGCCGCGAACGGCTGAGTGACCGCTTGCGCGACGGATCGCTGGAGGCGGGTCCCTGGTACGTTCTCGCGGACGAGCTCATTCCGTCGGGCGAATCGCTCATTCGCAATCTCCTCGCCGGACGCGCGGTACTTCGCGCGCTCGGCGCCGCGGCCCCACCCGTGCTCTACTCGCCTGACGCCTTCGGACATCCGGCGATGCTTCCCGCGCTCGCCGCGGGATTTGGCCTGCCGCTCATCGTGCTCTGGCGTGGCTACGGCGGCGCGCAGCATCCGCTCGGCGACGTTGCGCGCTGGCGTGCGCCCGACGGGAGCAGCGCGATCCTCTACCATCTCACGCCCAGCGGCTACGAGCTCGGCTCGGCACTCCCCACTGGCGACGCGCAGGCCCGGGAGCGATGGAGCTCGCTGCGCGAGGTCCTCGCACCGCGCGCGACGGTGGGGCACGTGCTCCTCCCCAACGGTGCGGACCATCACGCACGACAGCCCGACCGCGCGCAGGCGGTGCGAGCGCTCGCATCCGCCGCGCAGCCGCACGACGTCCGCCTGACGAGCCTCGGCGCCTTCGCGCGCGCACTCGTCAGCGCCGCCGACGCGTCGCCGTCCATACCGGAGGTGGCCGGCGAGCTCCGCGATTCGTACGGCTACACGTGGACCCTGCAGGGTAGCTTCGCGACGCGCAGCGCGCTCAAGCGCCGCGCCGCGCGCGCCGAGCGGTCGCTGCTACGCAACACGGAGCCGTGGGTCGCACTCGCGCATCGGGAGCGGGCGACGAGCCGTCCCGCGCTCACGCGCGCGGCGTGGAAGACGTTGCTGCAATGCCAGCCACACGACACGCTCTGCGGATGCTCGATCGATGCCGTCGCACGCGCGATGTCGTCGCGTCTCGAGGACGTCGAGCTCCAGGGCGCCGGCCTGCGCGAGGAAGCGATCTTCGATCTCATCGGTTACGACGCGATCGCAACGCGCGCAAAGCCCGAGGCGTGGACGTCGTCGCTCGTAATCTGCAATCCGTCGGCGTACCGGCGCGGCGGCCTTGCGGAGGTCGAGGTCATCGTCGTGCGCGACCATGTACGCGTGGGCCGCGGCTCAGGCGGCGAGGCCGAGATGCCGATCGGGGCGCAGACGCCGCCGTGGACGGTGGACGGCGGACGATTCGTGCAGCGGCTCGCCGCGAAGCGCCGCCACGATCGCCTCGAGTCGCCGCAGCACTATCCCTGGGATGATTTCGTGGAGACGACGCGGGTGTTGCTGCACGTATCGCGCATCGACGGGTACGGTACGCGGAGTTACGCGATGACGGGTGATCTTCCCGAGCACGGACAGCCGGGCAACGCGGTGTTGTGCAAGGGGACGTCAATGCGAAACGACATGATCAGCGTCGAAGCCGATCCGCGCGGCGTGATTCGGCTGCGCACCGTGGACGGCTTACGCGACCTCTCGTCGCTCCTCTCGCTCGAGAGCGTCACCGACGTCGGCGACCTCTACACGCCGTCGCTGCGCGGAGAACCGCGCTTCGCGGAGCTCTCGCATCCGCGTCTTGATCTGCGCGGACCGCTGCGCGCGACGCTGGTGGTGCAGTGGCGCGTGGAGTTCCACGATAAGCTGCGCATGATCGCGCCGCGCGCCGCCACGGGAACGATCACGCTCACCATCGACGCCGACACGAGCTTCATGCGCATCGACATCGACGGCAACAACGATCTATCCGATCACCGGCTGCGTCTGCGAATAGCGACGGATATCGCCGATGCAACCATCTTCGCGGACGCCGCGTTCGGCCCCGTGCGACGCGAGCGGATTCTCGCCCCGGCGGGCAGCGCAGAGAGCCCGCCGCCCACCGCGCCACTCGCGCGCTACGTCACGCTCGTCGCGGAAGATCGCGGCGCGACGATCTACTCCGATGGGCTCGGCGAGTACGAAGCGCTCTCCAACGGCACTCTCGCACTCACCCTGCTCCGCGCCGTGGGCGAGCTCTCTCGCAACGATCTCCCCGAGCGCCCCGGGCACGCGGGGTGGCCGGCGAGCACGCCGGATGCGCAGCAGCCCGGCCCGTTCAGTGGGCACTTCGCGATCCACCTCCACGGCGCGCGCGACGACGCCACCATCGCGAGCATCGAGCGCACCGCCGCCGATGTGCTCCATCCACTCTTCGGTCGCACCGTGCGCTCGGCGACCGCGCTCCCCGAGTCGACCAGCGGCGTCACGCTCGAGGGCGACGGCCTCGCGCTCTCCGCGATCAAGCCGAGCGAAGATGGCGAATGGATGGTTCTCCGCTGCGTGAACCTTACCGAGCGCACCGTGGACGGCGGCTGGAGCCTTGGCGCGCCCGCACGCGAGGCCCGCGCGTCACGGCTCGACGAGACGCCCGGAAATATAGTTGGAATTCAAGGTAATTCCATCGCCTTCACCGCAGCCCCCCGGGCGATCGTCACGATCCTCGTGCGCTAGGAGCGCGCACGCATCGTCTCCAGCTCCTCACCCGCCAGCCGGTCGCGCAATGCATCACCGAGCAGTGTGCACGACAGCACCGTGAGAATGAGCGCGATCCCCGGCGCCAGGGCGATCCATGGCGCGAGCACGATGAGCTCGCGCCCATCGGCGATCATGTTTCCCCAGCTCGGCTGCGGCGGCTGGATCCCGAGGCCGAGGAAGGAGAGCCCGCTCTCGAGCAGCACCGCGCTCCCGACGCCGAGCGCGATCGCCACGATGGCGGGCGCAAGCGCGTTGGGGAGCACGTGCCGCCAGAGCACGCGCGCCGGCGTCGCCCCAATAGCCTGCGCGCCCTCGACGAACGGCCGCGTGCGCAATCCGCGCACCTCGCCGCGGACCAGCCGCGCGACGCCCATCCATCCCGTGAGCACGAGGATCGTGATGACCATCGTCGCCCCCGGCGGCCAGAGCGCCGCGCAGACGAGCAGGATCACGAGGCGCGGAATCGCGAGCAGCACATCCCCCACGGCCATCGCGGCGCGATCGATGAGGCCGCCCTCCCACCCACCGATCGCGCCGATCGCGATTCCCACGGCGCCAGCGAGCACGGAGCCTGCAATGCCCACCGCGAGCGAGAGTCGACCAGCGAGCATCGCGCGCACGAAGAGATCGCGCCCGAAGGAGTCTGTCCCGAGCAGATGGAAGTGCTGCGCGGCATCGATGGAGAAGGGAGGGAGCAGCCGCAGCGCGACCGCATCTCCGATGGCGAGCGGATCCGTGCTGGCGAGCGCCGGCACGAGCAGCGCGCCGAGCGCAAGCGCGAGCAACATCAGCAGCGCCGCGCGCGCGGGCGCGGCGGAATGTCGCCAGAGCGCGATCACGTGCGCCGCCTCGGATCGACCAACGGCAGCGCGAGATCCGCTGCGAGATTCGCGACGATCACGAGCGCCGCGTACACCACCGTCGCGCCGACGACCACCGGATAGTCGCGCGCGAAGATGGAGCTCACCATGAGCCGCCCGACGCCCGGCCATCCGAACACGGTCTCGACGAACACCGATCCCGCGAGCACGCCGGGAAGCGCGAGCGCGAAGAGGACGAACAGCGTCGGCAGCGCGTTCGCGAGCACGTGGCGCGCGTGCACCGCGCGCGCGGGAACGCCTTTCGCGATCGCGGTGCGCACCCACTGCGTACGCAGCAGCTCGACCGCGGAGCTCCGTGCATATCGCGCAATCCCCGCCGCTCCGACGAGCGTGAGCGTGAGCACCGGAAGCACCGCGTGTCGCACGAGATCCGCGAAGCCCGAGTTGCCGGCTGGGTCGCGCACGCCGAACGCCGGAAGACGCAGCAACGCCGGAAAGCCGAGCCGCGCGGCGCCGTACGTGAAGAGCGCGATCAGCGACAGCGCGAGCCAGAAGCTCGGCGCCGCGTACACGGTGGTGGTCGCGAGCGTGAGCGCGGTGTCGGCACGGGTGCCGCGATGCGCGCCCTGCACACCGCCGATGCTCACCCCAATGAGGAAGGTGAGGACGAGCGAGATGCCTCCGAGCGCGAGGGAGATGGGGATCGCATCGCCGAGCACGCGCGTCACCGGGCGACGGGCGACGAAGCTCGTTCCGAGGTTGCCCTTGAATACGTCGCGCGCCCAGCGACCATATTGGACGACGAGCGGCGCATCGAGATCGAGCGATGCGCGCAGTCGTACGAGCTCCGCCGCGGACGCTGCCGGCGGCGCGAGGAAGGTCGCCGGATCGCCGGGCGCGGCACGAACGAGGAAAAAGGTGAGGCTGAGGACGACCCAGAGGAGCGCGAGGGCGATGGCGAGTTGCCGCAGAATGGACCGCATTTGGGGATGATGATGCGCACGCGGCGTCCGTCAACCCGCGCGCTGTGCGCCATCACGCTCGCAGCGTGCGCAGTAGCGTGCGGCCCAACGCCGCGCGCTGCGGGTATGGTGGTCATCGCATCGGGTGCGGATCTCGAGAGCGCGAACCCGCTCGTCACGATCCATCCGCTCGCGAAGCAGGTGCAGCGATACGCGCTCTTCGTCACACTCGCACGCTACGACTCGGCGCTCGCTCCCGCGCCGTACTACGCGCGCTCCTGGCGGTTCTCGCCGGACCGCCGCACGCTCACCCTCTCGCTCGTCCCGGGGCTCACGTGGGATGACGGCGTGCCGACCACCGCGCGCGACGTCGCCTTCACGCTCGACGCCGCCCGCGACCCGGCCACCGGCTTCCCGCGCGCCTCCGATCTCTCCGATATCGCGAGCGTCTCCGCCGTCGATGACACGACGCTCGCCATCGCGTATACGAGCACGCAGCCGCGCTTCCCGGCGATCCTCTGTGAGCTCGCGATCGTTCCCGGGTATCGCCTGGCGCACACGTCGCGCGCTGCGATGCGCGCGGACAGCTTCGCCGTCCATCCCATCGGCAACGGCCCGTTCCGGTTCGTGCGGCGCGTCGCTGGACAGCGGTGGGAGCTCGCGCGCAACGATGCCTTTCCCGCCGCGATGGGCGGGCCGCCGCAGCTGCGACGACTCATCATCGCGGTCATCGATGAGTCGGCCACCAAATTCGCGGGGCTCACGAGCGGCGAGCTCGATCTCGCGGGGATCTCGCCCGCGATGGCGCCTCTCGTCGCGCGCGATCCGCTCCTTCGCGTGATCGACTATCCGGTGCTGCAATCGTACGCGATCGTCTTCAACGTCGCGCATGCGCCGTTCGACGACGCGCGCGTGCGGCGCGCGATCTCGCTCGCGCTCGATCGCCGGCGCATCGTCGCGGTGGCGGTGCACGGCTACGGCGAGCCGTCGAGCAGCGCGATCCCCGCCGCGCATCCGCTCGCCGCTCCAGCGCCGCCGCCCGACCCCGATACCGCTCCCGCCGACGCCCTTCTCGACTCCGCGGGCTGGCTCCGCGACGCACGCACCGGCGCGCGCGGGCCGCGCGTCCGCGACGGCCGCGAGCTGACGCTCGAGCTACTCACTGTCGGCAGCGCGGACAACGCGGCCGAGCAGCTGATCCAGTCCGATCTCGCGCGGGTGGGCATTCGCGTCGACATTCGGCAGCGCGAGCTCGCATCCTTCCTCGCGGAAGCGCGCGCGACGCCGCGCCGCTTCGACGCGCTCTATACCGGCATCCCCGGAGACCTCTCGCTGTCGTATCTCTCGGCCATGTTCGATTCCCGATATGCTCATGGCGCGCTGGACTATTCGGGCTACCACGAGCCGCGCCTCGACTCGCTGCTCGCCGCTGCGCGGAGCGCGCCCGACTCGCTGGCTCGGGCGCGATGGGGGTTGGTCGAGGGCGCACTCGCCGCCGCGATGCCGGTGGCGTGGGTCTACCACGCGCGCGGCGTGCAGGGCGCGTCGCGGCGACTCGAAGGGGTGACGATAGATCTACGAGGCGAGCTCACCACGCTCGCCTCCTGGAACGTGCGAGCGCCGTGAAAATTCTCTTGAATTCAAGCGATCTCTCGGCGCGCCGGGGCATTGCCGCTGGCTCGCTCCGTCCGCTCGCCGGCTCACTGCGCGCGGACATGGACCGCGTGCTCCGCGAGGCGCCCGCGATCTCGGGGCAGAAAGCGATGCTCACGCGCGAGGGCGGCCGCTGCCCGCGCGACGGTGCGCAGCTCGAGTTCGATCCGTATTCGCCGCACGCGCATCGCTGTCCCACATGCGGCGAGATCCAGACGCGCGAGCGCGACCACCGCTGGTGGCTGATGTTCGCGCAGCTCTGGCGCGCCGAGCGCGCGGTGCACGCTGCGGCGCTCCACGCCCTCCGCGGGGAACCCATTCTCGCCGCTTTCGCACGCGCCACGCTCGACGAGTACGCCGACCGCTACAGCCGCTACCCGCTCGACGACAACGTGCTCGGTCCCTCGCGCCCCTTCTTCAGTACCTACCTCGAATCGATCTGGCTGCTCCAGCTCTGCATCGCTGCCGATCTCCTCGATGCTGCCGGTGCCGGCGAATCATCCACAGCTCACTTTCGCGAGCGTGTCGCCGCGCCCAGCGCGGCGCTCATCCGCTCGTACGACGAGGGCGAGTCGAATCGCCAGCTCTGGAACAACGCTGCGCTTCTCGCCGCCGGCCGCACGCTCGACGATTCCGCCCTCGTCGAGCACGCGATCCATTCGCCCTCGGGGCTGATCGCCTCGCTCGGCAGCGGTCTCCTCGCCGACGGCAGCTGGTACGAAGGCGAGAACTACCACCTCTTCTCGCATCGCGGACTGTGGTATGGCATCACCATGGCCGAGGCGGCGGGATACGAACTTCCCGCCGCCCTGCTCGCGCGATTCCAATCGGGCTTCTCCACGCCGTTCCTCACCGCATTCCCCGACCTCGGCTTCCCCGCGCGCCGCGATTCGCAGTATGGCGCGTCGCTTCGTCAGTGGCGCACCGCCGAGTCGTGCGAGCTCGGACTCGCGCGCGCCGATGATGTGCGTCTCACATCCGCGCTCGCCGCTCTCTACGCCGACGACATCCCGCATCGCGACACCGGCCGCTGGCGCTCCGCCGCCGAGTCCGAGCGCAACGAGCCGGCATCCGCACTCACTCGCGCGGATCTCGGCTGGCGCTCGTTGCTCTTCGCACGCGAGACGCTTCCGCCGCTCGAGCGCGCGAGCATGACGTCGGCGCTGCTCGAAGGACAGGGGATCGCAGTGTTCCGTCGCGACGAAGGGAAGGCGTACGTCGCGCTCGACTACGGGCATCACGGCGGCGGCCACGGCCATCCCGACCGACTCAACTTTCTGCTCGCCTACGGCGCGCATCGCATCCTCGACGACATGGGCACGGGGAGCTACATCGATCGCTCGCTGCACTGGTATCGCAGCACGCTCGCGCACAATGCGCCGCTGGTGAACGGACGCTCGCAGCCGCAGACGTCGGGGACGCTGATTGCGTATGACGAGCGCGACGATCTCGGCTGGGTGGATGCCGTCGCACAAATTTCGGATGCGCCGGTGGTGCATGCCGAGCGCTCGGTGGTTGTTTCGGGAGAGCTGTGCGTCGAGGATCTCAGATGGATGGCGGCGGAGACGGTGCGCGTCGAGCTTCCGATCCATGCGCGAGGAAAACTCGACGTTTCCGGACCGTGGACCGACACGACGCTGGATGGCGGCGATGGGCTGGAGGATGGATTCTCCTTTGTCCACGACGCGCGAAATGCGACGGTCGGAGCGAATGAGATCGTGCGGCTTCTCGACGAGGACTCCGGTGACGTGATCGCGTGGATGACCTCTGCATACAATTCCGAATGGTTCACGGCGACCGCGCCGGGGGCGCCCGGCGCACCCGAGCAACGGTTCATGGTCGTGCGCATGCGCGGCGTGGGGGGTCGTATGCGCACCGTTTGGAATTTCGCCGGCGCGATCGTCGACGTCACCTTTGAAACGAGGCGTGTGATCGCCAGAGGCAACGCCGGCGACGTTACCGAATTCGAAGTGACGAGCGATGGCATGCGCGTCACCTCCACACGAGATGGCAAGACAGTCGTCACGGAGCTCGCGGGCCTCGGCGAAAACAAACCCTTCGCGCCGCATGACGACTCGCCACTCACTCCGCCCCCGCCTCCGCCCGCGCCACACCCGCTCCCATTCTCCCGCGAGCTCGCCGAGCTTCACTACCGGATGTCCGAGTACTCCTGGTCTGCCGCCGGAAAGCCCAGCGCCCACATCGAGATCGATGCGGACGACGCCGAGCTCGAGATCCGTGTCGACGTCCACAAGGCCCCGCTCTTTTTCCGAGCCTCGGATGCGCCTGATCCCGCGCTCGACAACGAGCACCCCGACATCCACAGCGATGGCGTGCAGCTCCACCTCTGGTGCGAGGGGTGGCGCGAGCCGGTATCCTGGCTCGTCATCCCCGCACGCGACTTCTCGCACACGCGCATCCGTCAACTTTCCGGCCGCGCGACCGCACCGGAGCTCACCGCCGAATCGCGGGAGACCATCGGCGGATATGAAGTTCGCCTCACGGTCCCGCGCGATCTCCTCAACCCAATCGTCTCGATCGATGTGCTCGTGAACGACATGATCGCTACCCGGCAGCGCCGCCGTGGCCAGCTCGTGCTGAGCGGCGCGCACAGCGAGCGCGTTTACCTCCGCGGCGACCGCCAACCTCTCGAGCGCTTTCTCCGTTTCCAGCTCCCCGCATGAGCGCGCTCGAGAACGTCTGCGTGGTGCTCGTCGAGCCGCAGGATCCGGTGAACATCGCCGCCGTCGTGCGCGCGATGAAGAACATGGACACGAGCCGTCTGCGCCTGGTGAATCCCGTGGAGTACGACCCGTCGCGGGTCGAGCGCGTCGCCCACGACACGCGCGACATCGTCGCCAAGATCGAGCACTTCGACTCGCTCGACGCGGCGCTCGCGGACTGCGTTTTCACCGCCGGCTTTTCCGCACGCCGCCGCAAGGCGAAGTGGAAGCTCGCGACGCCCCGCGATATAGTCGCACCGATGCTCGAAGCCGCACTCAAGGGACCGGTCGCCGTCTTCTTCGGCCGCGAGGACCACGGGCTCTCCAACGAATCGCTCGATCGCGCGCACGCTGTGGTCACGATTCCCACGGGCGATCATCCGTCGCTCAACCTCGCGCAGGCCGTGCTCATCGCGCTCTACGAGCTCCACATCGGCGCCGACGCATCGCGCATCCTGGCGCCCCCGCGCAAGGACGCGCCCCCCGCGAGCGCCGAGCAGCTCCAGCGCTTTTTCGCCGATGCCGACACGTCGCTCGACACGATCGACTTCTTCCGCACGCGCAACCAGGAGCTCGTCCTCCGCTCCCTGCGCTCGCTCACCTACCGTGCCGCCCCCGACGCCCGCGAGATCGACATGTTGCGCTCGATCGCAATCGAGGTCATGCGCGCCATCGAGCGAGAACGCGAGCCCCGCACTTGACGCTACGCCCGCGCCTCGGCTTCTTCCCCACATGAGCGAGAGCGAGCTGGAGCCCGAGGAGGAAGGTCCCGATCTGGATTGGCGCACGCGCGCAGAGCGGATCATCGTGGGCGGCGCGTCCACCGGCAGCAAGCGGTTCGCGACCCTCTACGGCGACGCGCACGACGAGATGCCGACGCACTATCTGCGCGCCTCCGGCTGTCGCATCTGGACCGCCGACGGGCGTGAGCTCATCGATTGCATCATGGCGCTCGGCGCCGTCGCCCTCGGCTACGCGGAATCCGCCGTCACGATGGCGATCACGCAGGCGGCGGAGCAGGGGAACGTCGCGGGGCTGTCGCACGTGCTCGAGGTGGATGTCGCCGAGCGGCTGTCTGATGTAATTCCGTGCGCGGAGCGCGTGCGCTTCCTCAAGAGCGGCAGCGAGGGCGTTGCCGCGGCGGTGCGCATCGCGCGCGCGCACACGCGTCGCGCGAAGGTCGTTGGCTGCGGCTACTTCGGCTGGCTCGACTGGTACTCAGGTGGTCCGGGTACAGTTGCCGGTGCGCACGAGGACTACACGGCGGTGCCCTTCGACGACATCACAGCGCTCGAGGCCGCGGCGGCCGAAGCGGGCGACGATCTCGCGGCAATCGTGATCGAGCCGGTGATCGAGCGGCTGCCGAGCAACGCATGGATCGAGTCGGCGCGCGGGATAGCGGACGAGCGCGGCGCGGTGCTGATCTTCGACGAGATGAAGACTGGCTTCCGCTTGCGCACCGGCGGCTTTCAGGAGTATGCGGGGATCACGCCGGATCTCGCCGTGTTCGGAAAGGCGCTCGCGAACGGCTATCCGCTGAGCGCGATCGTCGGGCGTGAGGAGGTGATGCGCGCGGCGTCGGAGGCGTGGATCTCGTCGACGCTCGCGGGGGAGACAACCGCGCTCGCCGCTGCGGCCGCGGTACTCGACTGGCACGAGAAGGCCGAGGTGTGCGAGGGGCTGTGGGCGGCCGGTGAGGAGTTGATGCAGGGCGTGCAGCGCGCGATCACGGCGTCGGGAGTGCGCGGCGTGACGGTACGCGGCATCGCGCCGATGTGGATGTTCGACTTCGAGGACGAAGATCATCGCACGCGCTTCGGAGAGCTCGCGCTGGAGCAGGGTGTGCTGTTCAAGCGCGGCGCGTACAACTACGCCTGTCTCGCGCACGATGAGTCCGACGTCGGCGAGATCGAGAGCGCGGCGAGCGCCGCCTTCGTCGCGCTGCGCGAGGAAATCGCGGATGGCTGAGCCGCAGGGCGAGGCGCTCGCGGGGCGCACGCCGCTGGTCGACGTGCACGCGCATTTCTACCATCCGGCGTCGGGGCGTGGCGACTGGGAGCGCGTGAACGCATCGCGGCTGCGCGCCGGGGAGCGCATCGGCATCCGTGCGCACATCGCCTCCATCCTGGGCAGCTGGGGCTACGAGTCGCCGACCTATTTTCCGTCGCCGTCGAACGTGTCCTCGGGCAACGACGCCATGCTCGCGCTGCAGGATGCGCATCCCGATCGCGTGCGCTGTTACGTCACCGTCAACCCGAACGACAGCGCACACGCGAGAGAGGAGATCGAGCGCTGCGTCACGCGCGGCGCGGTCGGCATCAAGCTCGCGGCGAGCAGGCGCGCGGACGATCCGCTGCTCGATCCCATTGGCGAGGAAGCGGCCCGGCGCGGGCTGCCGGTGCTGCACCACATCTGGCAGCATCGCACGCGCGAGTGGCCGGGGCAGGAAGTCTCGGATGGTGTGGATCTCGGCCGCCTCGCCGTGCGGCATCCGCGCGCGTCGTTCATCCTCGCGCACATCGGCGGCGGCGGCGACTGGGCGCACAGTTGCGCAGCGG
>JBDSHG010000211.1:0-8090 GCA_039918615.1 Gemmatimonadaceae bacterium
GCACCCTTCAGGCGAAGGGGCTGATCAGGGATCGGCAGCCGATTCTCCTCGCGGAGTTCGAGAATCGCTCGCCCGACTCGACGCTCGGGCCCACGCTCACCGAAGCGCTCCGCGTCGATCTGTCGCAATCGCAGACGGTGAAGCTGCTGGACGGAGAAGCGGTAGGCGGTGCGCTGACGCGGATGCAGTTGCCAGCGACGACGATACTCACGCCAGCGGTCGCGCGCGAGCTCGCGCAGCGCGAAGGGGTGCCGGCGGTCGTGACGGGCGAGATCGATCCGGTGGGAAAGAGTTACGTGATCTCGGCCAAGGTGATCTCGACGGCGAACGGCTCCGCGTTGACCGCGCTTCGGGAGACGGCGGCGAATGACACGGAGCTCATTCCCGCCATCGACCGTCTGTCGCGTGCGCTGCGCGAGCGCATCGGTGAGTCACTCGTGACGATTCGCGAAGATCAGCCGCTCGCGCATGTCACCACCGCATCGCTCGACGCGCTACGCAACTACACGCAGGCAATCCGACTGTCCGATGCGGGACGGGAAGATGACGCGATACCGCTGCTCAAGGAAGCAACGACCATCGACTCGAACTTCGCGATGGCGTGGCGGAAGTTGGCAGTCAATCTCTCCAATCATGGTGCGCCCTTCGCCAGGGTCGCCGATGCGGCCGGACATGCGTACCGGCATCGGGACCACTTGTCGGAGCTCGAGAAGCAGGCGGCGACTGCGTTCTATTCCGATCAGGTGGAATTCGATTCTTCCAAAGCGAGCGTCGCGTATCGAGCGATGCTGGCGATCGACCCCGATAACAGCATCGCGCTCAACAATCTCTCGCTTCTTCTGTTCGGGCAGCACCATTTCGCAGAAGCGGAGAGTCTGGCCGTCCGATGCATCGCGACCGGACAGTTCGCAAACTGTCCCTTCAATGCGATCGCATCTCAAACGGCGCAGGGCGAATTGCCGCGGGCGGACAGCACGCTTGCCTTGTGGGAGCTCAAGGCCCCAATCGATCCCAGTATGAAGGCCGTGCGTGTGCTGGCGCCTACGTGGCGGCACGACTATGCGGAAGCCGAGCGCCGCGCTCGGGAGCGAGTGACGACGGTGAGCACGACGTTTTGGAAGGATGTGGCGTTAGGCGATTTGGCGAGCATCGAGGGCGCGCAGGGGCATCTCGCGCGCAGCGAGGCCGACATTCGGAATGCCGAGGCGATCGACGACTCGAGCAATGCCATGGGGCAGTATTTCCGTCGTATCGCGCAGCTCGCGCAGATGGACCTTCGACATCAGGTACGCGTGAATGAGGCACTCGCGTCACTGTCCGAGGCGCGCGCGCGGCATCCGTTCGCGTCGATCGACCCGACGGAGCGCCAATATCCGCAGCTCGCAGTCGCGTACGCGCTCGGCGGCAAAGTCGACGATGCGCGCAGCCTCATGGACGAGTATGCGCGCAGCGTCCCGCCGATGTTGCAGAAGGCCGATCCGGAACGCTATGAGGCGCTCGGACACATCGCGCTGGCCCAGGGTCATTTCGATGAAGCGCTGAAGAATTTTCAGCGAATGCGAGCGACGAGCCCGTGCGCGTTGTGCGGTACCTTCGAGGTGGCGCAGGCATTTGCGAAACTCAACCAGCCGGATTCGGCGCTCGTGTACTTCGAACAGTACATCTCGCGCGGCGACATGTTTCGAATCCGTGCGGACGGAGACCACCTCGCGTCAGCATATCAGCATCTGGGCGAGCTGTATGAAGCCAAGGGCAACCGCGCGAAGGCGCGCGACTACTACGCGAAGCTGTTGGATCTGTGGAAGACAGCGGACCCGGAGCTGCAGCCGATCGTGAAGGATGCGAAGGAGCGGGTGGCGCGGTTGTCGGGGGAGCACTAGGCGGGCGGCGCGTTTCCTATTTACAAGGGAGTTCGGTCCGCCCGTCGAGCTGCCCGGCGCTCGCCACCGTGTTCGACGATGAGGGGCAGGACGATACGCATGCGTAAGTCCACCATCGCACATAGAATCGCTCCTCCGATCGCGGGCGGATGAAGCCATTCGGGTAGTGCGGAAGGTGTCGCGCTCGACGAAGCAATCACGGCCAGCCGAACGACGCGAGCACGGGATGACCCGCCCACCCGGGAAAGACGCGCTCGCTATCGATCGTGATGCTGGAGAGGAACGCTGCCGTGTCCAGCGCGTATTCGTTGCTCCAGCGCTCCTGCAATTCCCTGCCGATCGGATGCGTCATGCGCACGTGTATGACTACGTCGTTCCTTCTACCGTAATCGTCATAGATCGCGTAGACGGTCTTGCGAAGCTGGCCGCGCCAGAAGAAGAATCGCCGATTCGGCGTAGGCGCAGTATCGGCGAGTACGATGCCGTTCGGGTCGAACACGCTCGAGAACAGCGTGTCAGATACCGTGTGGAAGTTGGCGTGCGTGTCAGTGCGCAGAACGTCTATTTCGACGTTGTTTCGATCGCGACCTGCATCGATCACCGCGTTGCGGACATGAAAGACCGCGAGATGCGTTTCTCCGGAATCAATTTGTTGGAGGAAATGCCACTCTTCGGGAACGCGGAAGCGCACGCGTCCTCCCTGCAGCTGATACTCGATGGTGGCCCGATGTCGCTCGGCCGCGGCGAGGACATGGGTCGAGCGCCAACCGGCGCTACACCGAGAGCGAAAGCGACCAGGCAGACGGGAGAAATGCGCATGAGGTGACGTTATCGCCTGAGTCGCCGTAGCGCGAGAGACTAAAAACAAAAACCCCGCCCGGTGCTCAGCACCAGGCGGGGTTCTCTATTCAGCAACTCGCGCCCTTCGCTACACCCTACCAGCGATAATGCGCAAACGCCTTATTCGCATCCGCCATGCGGTGCGTATCGTCCTTCTTCTTCACGCTATTCCCTTCTCCCTTACTCGCCGCAATCACCTCGGCCGCAAGCTTCTCCGCCATGCTCTTCTCGCTACGCTCACGCGAATACTGCATGAGCCACCTCATCCCCAACGCCGTCCGACGCTCCGGCCGAACTTCGACAGGCACCTGGTACGTCGCGCCACCAACTCGCCGGCTCTTCACTTCCACCACCGGCTTGATGTTCTGCAGCGCCGCCTTGAACACGTTCACCCCCGGCTGACCCGTGCGGGACTCCACGAGATCCATCGCGCCGTAGAAAATTCCTTCGGCCGTGGACTTCTTGCCCTGCAGCATCAGCGTGTTGATGAACTTCGAAACGGTCTGGCTATCGTAGCGGGCGTCGGGGAGAATCGTACGCTTTACCGCTTTAGAGCGACGGCTCACTTCTTCTTACCTCCTGCAGCTCCAGCAGCACCGCCAGCCTTCGGCTTCTTCGTGCCATACTTGGAGCGACTCTGGTTGCGGCCGTTGACGCCCGAAGCATCCAGCGTCCCGCGCACAATGTGATAACGAACGCCCGGCAGATCCTTCACTCGGCCGCCGCGAATGAGCACGATCGAATGCTCCTGCAGGTTATGCCCCTCGCCCGGAATGTACGCCGTCACCTCGAAGCCGTTCGTCAAACGAACACGCGCAACCTTTCGGAGCGCGGAGTTCGGCTTCTTCGGCGTGGTGGTATACACTCGTGTGCAGACGCCTCGCTTCTGGGGGTTTCCCTTGAGCGCCGGAGCCTTCTCCTTCTTTTCAACGTCCTGGCGACTGCGCCGGACGAGCTGGTTGATAGTCGGCATAACCTTAGGTAATACGCGAAGATAGACGGATAGCCCCCAAAATTAGGCGGGCCGTCCGAGAGAGTCAAGTTTGAACCGAGCAGCCCGCACGCCAGCGGCAATGCCACCAGCGTACGGGCGCCCTAAATCCCTGCTACTCCTCGTCGTTGCCGAACGGCAGCGCGCCGCCAGCGCCGAGCACACCAACTCCACCCGTGAGCAGCGCCGCGAACGTCGCCTCGGGCAGCGGCTCCACGATCGGCTCCGCTGCCACGGGAATGTCGATTCCCTCGATGTCCACTTCCTGGTACCGATACAACCCGGTACCCGCCGGAATGAGGTGACCGATGATGATGTTCTCCTTCAAGCCAAGCAGATCGTCCTTCGCGCCGCGGATCGCAGCGTCGGTGAGCACGCGCGTCGTCTCCTGGAACGAAGCCGCCGAAATGAACGACTGCGTCGTGAGACTCGCCTTCGTGATGCCGAGCAGCAGCGGCTCGGAAGTGGCCGGACTCTCGTCGCCCTGCTTCGAGCGCTCATTCGTGTCCCGGAACACCGCCTTGTCGACATGCTCGCCCTCGAGCATCTGGGTCTCCCCAGGCTCGAGCACCCGAACCTTCTGCAGCATCTGACGCACGATCACGCCGATGTGCTTGTCGTTGATCTTCACACCCTGCAGGCGATAAACCTCCTGCACTTCGTTCAACAGATATTCCTGCACCGCCCTCGGCCCCTTGATCCGCAGAATGTCGTGCGGATTCACCGGCCCCTCGGACAGACGATCTCCAGCTCGCACGCGGTCACCCTCGTGTACGCGCAGGTGCTTACCCGCAGGCACCTCGTACAGCTGCGCCGGCTGCGTCTCGTCGACCGCAAACACACCGTCGCCAGTTTCCATCAGCGGCTGCACGAAGATCTCGCGTTTGCCGCGCTTGATCTCGCCGAAACGCACGACGCCGTCGATCTCCGAAATCGTCGCCGGATCCTTCGGCCTGCGCGCCTCGAACAGCTCCGCGACTCGCGGCAGACCGCCCGTAATGTCGCGCGTCTTGTACGCCTCACGCCCGATCTTCGCCAGAATGGTTCCCGCCGAGATCTTCGCTCCATCCTGCACGATCAGCTGAGCGCCGACCGGCACGACGAAGTCGCGAAGACGCTTCTCCTTCCCGCCCTTCTCCTGCACGATCTCGATGTGCGGGTGGAGCTTCTTCTCACGATCCTCGATCACGACCCGCTGACGCAGACCGGTGAGCTCATCGAGCTCCTCGGAGAGCGACTCTTCCTCTACGAGGTCGACGAAGCGAATCGTACCTTCGACGTCCGCGATGATCGGCGTGGTATACGGATCCCACGAGAACACCACTCCGTCCTTCTTGAGCTCCGCACGATCCTCGACCATGAGGAACGCGCCGAGCGGAACCTGGAAGCGCGAGACAATCGCCGCATTCTCATCGGCACTCGCGCGGATCATGATGTCGCCCTCGTACGAGGTGACGATGCGCTGTCCCTCGGGGTTGGTCACGAACACCAGCCGCTCACCATACTCGATCGTACCCGAAACCTTGGACTTCCGCGCCGTCTGCTCCGCGATACGCGCCGCGGTGCCGCCGATGTGGAAGGTACGAAGCGTCAGCTGCGTGCCCGGCTCGCCGATCGACTGCGCCGCGATGATTCCCACCGCCTCGCCGAGATCGACCATCGCCATCGTCGCGAGATTTCTGCCGTAGCACATCTGGCAGAGACCACGCTTCGCTTCGCACGTGAGCACGGAGCGAATCCGAACCGTCTCGATCCCCGAGTTCTCGATCGCACTCGACGTCTCCTCATCGATCAGCTCGCCCGCCTCCACCAGCAGCGTGCGGCGTCCCGACTCGTCGACCTCGTGCGGATCCTCGACATCCTCTGCGGCCACGTTGCCGACGATGCGCTCCGAGAGGGGCTCGATCACATCTTCCCCTTCCTTCAGCGCGCCGACCTCGAGACCGAGAATCGTGCCGCAATCCTCTTCGGTGATCGTCACATCCTGCGCGACGTCCACCAGACGACGCGTGAGGTAACCAGCGTCGGCCGTCTTGAGCGCCGTATCCGCCAGTCCCTTTCGCGCGCCGTGCGTCGAGATGAAGTACTCGAGCACCGACAATCCTTCACGGAAATTCGACTTGATCGGGCTTTCGATGATCTCGCCGATTCCACCTGTCAGCTTCTTCTGCGGCTTCGCCATCAGTCCGCGCATTCCCGCCAGCTGGCGGATCTGATCGCGGCTGCCTCGTGAGCCGGAATCGAACATCATGAAGACGGGGTTGAAGCCGTTCTTCGACTCTCGCATCGCCTTCACCATCGCGTCCGCAACGTCGTTGTTCGCGTGCGTCCACGTGTCGATCACCTTATTGTAGCGCTCACCGTTCGTGATGTTACCGGTGTTGTACGCGCGCTGGAAACGCTCGACGCGCTCCTCCGCCTCCTCGAGCAGCGTCTCCTTCTCGACGGGAATCTCGAGATCCTCGATCCCGATCGACACGCCGCCCATCGTGGCGTACCTGAACCCGAACTCCTTGAGCCGGTCGAGAAACTGCACGGTGCTCGACAGCCCTTCCTGCCGATACGCCTCGAACACGAGCTCACTGAGCGCCTTCTTCTTCATCTCGCGGTTCTGATAGCCGAGCGCCGGCGGAACGATGGAGTTGAACACCACGCGACCCACCGTCGTGTTCTCCCACCGCTTGCCCTGCGCATCGTCGACCAGATAGCGCACCGGCGTGTGGAACGTCGCCCGGTTGAGCGCGATCGCCACCTCCGCCTCGGCCACCGTCGTGAATCGCGGCGCGTTCTTGACCTTCGCCTCGAAATCGTACGGCGCCTTCGTCAGGAAATAGCAGCCCAGCACGATGTCCTGGCTCGGCTCCGCCACCGGACGACCGTCCGACGGCTTCAGAATGTTGTTCGACGACAGCATCAGCAGGCGGCACTCGAGCTGCGCCTCGAACGACAGCGGCACGTGCACCGCCATCTGATCACCATCGAAGTCGGCGTTGAACGCCGCGCAGACGAGCGGGTGAATTCGAATCGCCTTCCCTTCCACGAGCACGGGCTCGAACGCCTGGATGCCCAGGCGATGGAGCGTCGGCGCGCGGTTGAGCATCACCGGATGATCCTTGATGATCTCCTCGAGAATCTCGAACACCTCCGGCGACTCGCGCTCCACGATCTTCTTCGCGCGCTTCACCGTCTCGGCGATTCCCTTGTCCACGAGCTTGTGGATGATGAAGGGCTTGAACAGCTCGAGCGCCATCGCCTTCGGCAGTCCGCACTGGTGCAGGCGGAGCTCCGGACCGACGACGATCACCGATCGGCCCGAGTAGTCCACTCGTTTGCCGAGCAGATTCTGGCGGAAACGTCCCTGCTTGCCCTTCAGCATGTCGGACAGCGACTTGAGCGGACGCTTGCCGCGGCCACGAATGGCCTTGCTGCGGCGCCCGTTGTCGAACAGCGCGTCGACCGCTTCCTGCAGCATGCGCTTCTCGTTGCGCAGGATCACTTCCGGCGCGCGATGCGAGATGAGCTTGGTGAGGCGGTTGTTGCGATTGATGACGCGGCGATACAGGTCGTTCAGGTCCGACGTCGCGAAGCGGCCGCCATCGAGCGGCACGAGCGGACGCAGGTCGGGCGGAATTACCGGGATCACGTCCAGGATCATCCACTCGGGGCGATTGCGGATCTCTCCGCCTTCACCGGACAGCCGGAACGCATCGACGATCTTGAGGCGCTTGAGCATCTGCTTCTTGCGATGCTGCGACGTCTCGCCGACCACCGATCCACGCAGCTCCTCGGCAACCTTGTCCACGTCGAGCCGCTTGAGCAGCTCGCGCACGGCCGGTGCGCCGATTTCCGCATGGAATGCCGTATCGCCTTCGGCCTTCGCCCGCTGGCGCAGGTCGAGGTACTCGTCTTCGTCCAGCAGCTGGCGCTCGCGCGCTTCCTGGCTGCCCGGGTCGATGACGATGTAATTGCTGTAGTAGATCACCTTCTCGAGGTCACGCAGCGTGACGTCGAGGAGATTGCCCATCGGGCTGGGCAGCGTCTTGAAGAACCAGATATGGGCAACGGGTACAGCGAGTTCGATGTGCCCCATGCGTTCGCGACGCACCTTGCTCAGGGTCACTTCGACGCCGCACCGGTCGCAGATGACGCCGCGATAGCGAATGCGCTTGTATTTGCCGCAATGGCATTCCCAGTCCTTCACGGGACCGAAGATGCGCTCGCAGAACAACCCGTCCTTCTCCGGCTTGAAGGAGCGGTAGTTGATGGTTTCGGGCTTTGTTACCTCGCCCCATGACCACCAGGTGCGCAAGCCGGCCATCTCCAGCCGCTCACGCTCTTTGGGGTCCTTCGGTCCGCGAATCTCTTCCGGAGAAGCGATG
>JBDSHG010000212.1:0-9568 GCA_039918615.1 Gemmatimonadaceae bacterium
TCCGCCAAGTACGGCGATGATCGCCGCACGGAGATCACGAGCGACGAGGGCGAGTTCACGATCGAGGATCTGATCGCGGAAGAGGACATGGTCGTGACCGTGTCGCACTCGGGGTACATCAAGCGCACGTCGGTATCGACGTACAAGAAGCAGCGTCGCGGCGGGCGTGGGCTGAATGGGCAGGGGCTCAAGGATGAAGATTTCGTCGAACACCTGTTCATTGCGTCCACTCATGATTACATACTGTTCTTCACGAGCGATGGGCGCTGCTTCTGGCTGAAGGTGCACGAGCTCCCACTCGCGGGACGTGCGGCCAAGGGGAAGCCCGTCGTGAACCTGATCAACGTCACCGTCGACACGACCATCCGGGCGATGGTGCCCGTGCGCGAGTTCAGCGACAAGCAGTTCCTGCTCTTCGTCACCCAGCTCGGCACGGTCAAGAAGTCGGCGCTCACCGAGTACGGCAATCCGCGCTCGACCGGCATCAAGGCGATCAAGATCGAAACCGGCGATCAGCTGATCGACGTACAGATCACCGATGGCAACAACGACATCGTACTGGCGACGAAGTACGGGCTCTCGATCCGCTTCCACGAGAAGGACGTCCGCGAAATGGGACGCGACACGACCGGCGTGAAGGGCGTTGCGCTCTCGAAAGGGGACGAGGTGAAGGGGATGGTCGTGATCAAGCGCGACGCAACGCTCCTGGTCGTGACGGCGAAGGGAATGGGCAAGTGCTCGCCGATCGAGGAATACCGCGTGCAAAAGCGCGGCGGGAAGGGTATTCTCACGCTCAACCGCACCGACAAGACCGGTGAAGTGGTCGCGCTCAAGGAAGTTCTCCCCGACGACGAGTTGATGCTCATCACCAAGCAGGGAATCGTGATCCGGATGCCCGTGAAGGGGATTCGCGTGAGCGGGCGCAATACGCAGGGTGTCAAGCTCGTGCACCTCGACGAGGGAGACATCGTGTGCGATGTCGCGCGTGTGGTGATCGAAGATGGAGAGGAGGGCGAGGACGGACTCGAGGAGCCGGTGATGGTGTCGCCCGACGAAGAAGAGGAAGGCTAGACTCGATGCCGGCGTCCGCCACCGCGGCTTCGTCCGCGCCGACGGACACGATCTCCCTGGTCTCGCTCGATGAGATCCGGGCGGCGGCGCGACTCCTGCGCGGTGTGGCGGTTCGCACGCCGCTGCTCCCCGCCGACGAGCTGAGCGAGCAGCTCGGCGGCGGCGCCATCTTCGTGAAGCCGGAGATGCTGCAGCGCGGCGGCGCCTTCAAGTTCCGCGGCGCCTACGTTTTTCTCGCGGGGCTCTCGGCCGCGACGCGCGAGCGCGGCGTCATCGCGCCGTCATCGGGAAATCATGCGCAGGCGGTGGCCTTCGCCGCGCGCATCTTCGGCGTCCACGCGACGCTCGTGATGCCAACCACCGTCACCGCCGTCAAGCGCGCGGGCGTCGAGCGGTTGGGTGGCAGGGTCGAGCTCGCGGGGACGACGACGGCGCATCGCATGGAGCGCGCGGAAGCGCTCGCGAAGGAGACCGGCAGCGTGCTCGTGCCGCCGTACGACGACGCGCGCATCATCGCGGGGCAGGGCACCGCGGGGCTCGAGATCATCGAGGATCTTCCCGATGTCGGTACGGTACTCGTGCCGGTGGGCGGCGGTGGCTTGAGCGCGGGCATCGCCACGGCGGTGAAGCTCCTCGCGCCGAACGCCCGCGTGATCGGCGTCGAGCCGGCGAACGCGCCGAAGCTCTCGCGCGCGCGGGAAAGCGGAAAGCCGGTGCGCCTCGAGCACACGGGCGGGATGGCGGATGGGCTGCTCGCGACGCAGATCGGCACGATCCCCTTCGCGCATCACGCCGTGTACATCGACGAGGTGGTCACCGTCGACGACGCCGCGCTCGCGCCGGCGATGCGCTATCTGCTCGACCGTCTCAAGATCGTGGCGGAGCCGAGCGGCGCGATCACGATTGCGGCGCTGCAGAGCGGGCGCGTCGAGCCGCGCGGGAAGACCGTCGCGGTGCTCAGCGGCGGCAACATCGAGTACGACGGGCTGCGGAGCGTGCTCGGTGATGGATAGAGCGCGCATCCTCATCGCGGATGAGGACTTCGTGCTCTCGCGCACGCTCACATGGCTTCTCCGCGACCAGGGATACGACGTCGCGGTGGCGCCGGGCGGGCGCGGCGTGATGGATCATCTCAAGGTGACGTCGCCGGATCTGCTCATGATCGACGTGGGCAACCAGCCCGCCGACGGTTACCAGCTGCTCGAGCGCATGCGCGGCGAGGAGCAGTGGCGCGACATGCCGGTGCTCGTGATGTCGCCGCAGGCGCCCGACGAGATGTCGATGCAGGTGCTCAAGTTCGGCGCGACGGATTTTCTCAGCAAGCCATTTCACGTGCGCGAGCTGCTCGCACGCGTGCGAATGCAGCTCCGCGTGCGCCGCGAGATCCTCCACGCGCGCCACGCGCTGCAATCCACGGAGGTCGAGCTCGCGCAGGTGCGAACCGAGGCGGAGAAGCGCCGCCAGCTCGTCGACATCCTGCAGGAGGTGCACGGCGACTTCTCGTCCGAGGAGCTCTATCACATCCTCGTGCGCCGCGTCGCGCACGCGCTCGACATCTCGCACTGCTCGCTGATCCTCGCGCGGCCGGGCGATGCCCTGGGCATTGTCGCCGCCGCGTACGAGACACCGGGGCTGCGCCACCTCGAGATCGAGCTGAAGCGCTATCCGGAGATTCGCGAGGCGCTCAACACCTCGGAGCCCGTGCTCGTGAGCGACGTGACGACGAGTCCGTTGTACGCCGAGGCGCGCAACGAATGGGCGATCTCGCGCAACGAGGTGAAGGTGCGATCGGTGATCGCGCTGCCGTTTCGCATCGATGGCCTGGAAGCCGGGGTGGTGTTCCTTCGCACGCTCGACGGCGAGCCGTCGCTCAAGGTGTCGGACGTCGACTTCGCGGACGATGTCGTGAAGGCGGCAGTGAGCGCGATCCAGCGCGCACAGGCGATGGAAAGCACGCGCGCGGACAACGAGCGCCTCGAGGTGCTGGCGCTCACCGATTCGCTCACCCTCACGCTGAATCGGCGCGCGCTCACGGACCGGCTCGAATCCGAGCTCGATCGTGCGCGGCGATACTCGCTCACATTGTCGGTGTTGATGGTCGACCTCGACCATTTCAAGGCGGTGAACGACAGCTTCGGGCATCTCGCCGGGGATGAGGCGCTGCGCGGAGTCGCGCGCGTGCTGCAGCGCGAGGCGCGCTCGGTGGACGTCGTCGCGCGCTACGGCGGCGAGGAGTTCGTCGTCATCCTCCCCGAGACGGGGGAGGACGGCGCGGTGAAGGTGGCGGAGCGCATCCGGACGCGCGTGACGGAGCAGCCGGGAGAAGGGCTGGTGCCGGCGCCGGCGGTGACGGTGAGCATTGGCGTCGCCACCGTGCTGTCGACGCAGGTGCAGGCGCCGGAGGAGCTGATCGCGCTCGCGGACGAGGCGCTCTACAGGGCGAAGGCGCAGGGGCGCAATCGCGTGTGCACGTGAGTTGTACGTAATTACGGCATGAGCACGCGCTGCCCTCGCTGTCAGTCGATCTACGCTGACGACGCCCGGTTCTGTCCGAAGGACGGAACGAAGCTCGAGACCATGGCGTCCGCGCCGGTGTCGACGCCGCATGCGCGGCCGTTCATTCCGCCGTCGGCACCGGTCGCGCCTCCACTGGCTCCCGTCGCGCCGCCAGCGCCGCCAGCACCACCGGCGACGCCTCCCGTGGCTCCGCCGCCGCCCGCCGTTCCCTCCGCGCCTCCGCCCCCATCATCGCACGCGAGAGTCTTCGAGCCGCTGGGGAGCGAGAACCGCGCGACCGCGCAGCGCTCCGGAGCGCAGAGCCCCGCGCCGGGGAAGCCCGCGGACTACTCGAAGCTCGTCGGCGAGACGCTCGACTCGCGCTACTCGATCACGCGAAAGATCGGCGAGGGCGGAATGTCGTTCGTCTACCTCGCCGACGATGTGATAAAGAAGGAGCAGGTCGCGATCAAGATTCTCTCGCCCGCGCTGAGCCACGACCGCACCGCGATGGCGCGGCTGCGGCGCGAGGCGGAGCTCGCGGGACGGCTCGTGCATCCGAACGTCTGTCACATTATCAGACTGGGCGAGACGAGCAACGGGCTCGTATACGTCGTGATGCCCTTCGTGCAGGGTGAGCTGCTGTGCGACGTCACCAACCGCGCGAAGCAGCTCCCGCTCGAGCAGACGGTCCGCTACATCACCGACATCGCGGCCGGGCTGCAGGTCGCGCACGATCTCGGCATCGTGCACCGCGACCTCAAGCCCGAGAACATCATGATCAGTCGCAACGTCGACGGTACGGAGCGCGCGATCGTGATGGACTTCGGGCTCGCAAAGGAGCGGCAGGTGAGCGACGAGATCAAGAAGCTCACGGCCACCGGCATCGTGCTCGGCACGCCGGAGTTCATGAGCCCGGAGCAGCTACGCGGCAAACCGCTCGATCCGCGCACCGATGTCTACTCGCTCGGGCTGATGGCGTACGAGATGCTGACGGGGAAGCTTCCGTTCGTGGGCCGCACGCAGCAGGAGATCATGATCGCGCGACTGCGCAGCGAGCCGCAGCCTATTCGTGCGTCGCGCCCCGATCTGAATTTCTCCGCGACGGTCGAGAAGGTGCTGCTCAAGAGCATGGAGCGCGAGCCCGCGGAGCGCTATCAGACGGCGCCGGAATTCGCCGCGGCGCTGGGCGAGGCGGCCGGGCCGGCGAAGGGGAACAGCGGCGTGCTGGATCGGCTTTTCGGACGGTGATGCTCGGCGGCGCATGCCGCAACTCGGCCCCATTGCAGCCCGTCACAACGCGCGGTCAGATTTCACCCCATGAAGCGACACGCGGCGTTCGAGCCACCCGAGTACGTCGCCTGGGCACCCGATGCGGCCGAGCAGGAGCGTTTTACCGCAACCATCGCGCAGCACCCGGATCGGGCGGCGATCATCGATGCGCTGAGTGAGCCCCAGCTCCTTGCCATCTACGCGGGGCTCGTCCGCACCCGGCTGATCGACATCGCCCTCAAACGGTTCGTGAAACAGGGGGTCATCTCCAAGGCGTGGCTCAGCACCGGCGAGGAGGCTGCCACCGTCGGCCCCGTGCACGCCCTCAGGCGCGGGCCCAACGCCGACATCGTCGCGCCGATGATCCGCAACTCGGGCGCTTGCAACGAGATGGGGATGCCGGCGGCGGACATCTTCCGCGCCTACATGGGCACCGGCGACAGCCCCTCGCACGGCCGGGACGGGCACTACGGCGACTTCGCCCGTGGCATCCTCCCTCCGGTATCGATCGTGGGCGATTGCGCCGCCGTGGTGGCCGGGATCGCCCTCGCCATGCGCCTCAAAGGGCGCGACAACGTCGCCCTCACCTGGATTGGTGACGGAAGCACGAAGGCGGGCGTTTTTCATGAGGGGCTCAACTTCGCCGCGGTCAATCGCGTCCCGGCGATTTTCGTCATTCAGAACAATCAGGTCGCGCTGGGCACGCGTCTCGCCCAGCATCACCTCGAGCCCGCGCCCACGAGCTTCGCGAACTGGCCGGAGGCCTACGGAATCTGGGGCGGCGCGTTCGACGGCAACAACGTGCTCGATGGATACGCGCTCACGTCACTTGCCGCCGATCGCTGCCGGCGCGGCGATGGGCCCGCGCTCCTGATCGCGGAGACGTTCCGGATGGGCGGCCATGCGACGCACGATGAGCACGAGGCGCGTCGCACCTTCGACGCGGAGCTGTTCGGACTGTGGGGACGGCGCGAGCCGATTGCGATGTACGAGCAGTGGCTCATCGCGCGCGGGATTCGCGCGGCGCAGCTCGAGTCGGTGGAGATGGAAGTGGAGCTCGAAGTAAACAGGGCAGAGGAAGAAGCACTCGCGAGTCGCGCCGGCAGCATGCCGAAGGGCGAGGATGCGCTGGGTGGAGTCTATCACAACGGGATCGGGTCATGAGATCAGTTTTGGCGATCGCAGGAGTTTTCGGGCTGGCAACTGCCACACTCGCGTGCGGCGGGTCGAGCGGCGATGGCGGCGTCACGCCCCCCGACGGCGCATTTCCAGGCCCGCTCACGGTCTCGGGTGGAATGCACATCGCCTACTTCGCGAAGGTTCCCGGCGCGCGCGTGATGGCTCTGGGTTCCGACGGCGCGGTGTACGTGAGCGTGATGAGCTCGAACAAGGTGGTGCGCGTGTGGGATGCGAACGGCGACAACGTCGCCGATAGCGCGCGCACGGTGGTGGACGGACTCAACGGCCCGTCGGGGCTCGCCTTTCACAAGGGCTTTCTCTACATCGCGAACACGAACGGCGTCGTGCGCGTGACACTCAACGCGCAGGGCACGGCGACGGCCGCGCCGGTGCAGGTCAACTCGCTCCCGGGTGGCGGTGGACATTCCACGCGCACGATCGTCTTCGGCGACGACAGCGCGATGTACGTGTCCGTTGGATCGTCGTGCAACCTCTGTGTCGAGAGTGATTCCGAACGCGCGGCCGTGCTGCGCTTCAATGAGGATGGCTCGAACGGCCACGTGTTCTCGCGCGGGCTGCGCAACGCCGTCGGGCTCGCGGTGAATCCGACGACGAAGAAGCTGTGGGTGTCGCAGAACGAGCGCGACAACGTGTCGCCCGATCACCAGGATCTGCCGCCGGAGGAGATCAACATTCTCCAGAGCGGGAAGGACTACGGGTGGCCGTACTGCTATTCGCTGCACGGCGCGCCGGTGCCGAATCCGGAGTACGACGACGCTGCGCGGTGCTCGACGACCGTCACCGCCGCGCTCGAGATGCAGGCGCACTCCGCGCCGCTCGGCATGACCTTCCTCGACAAGGCGACGCTGCTCCCGTCCGAGTATCGCGGCGATCTGCTCGTCGCCTTTCACGGCTCGTGGGATCGTGACGCGCCGACGGGTGCGAAGGTCGTACGCGTGAAGATCTCCGACGGTTTGCCGACGGGAGTGGAGGATTTCGTGAGCGGGTGGCAGCGCGCGGATGGCTCGCGCTGGGGGCGTCCCGCCGATGTGCAGGTCTACAAGGATGGGTCGGTGCTCATCTCGGACGATCAGAGCGGCGCGCTCTACCGCGTCGCGCCGTAGCACGATGATGCCAGCGTGGCGCGCGGCGCTCGCCGCATTGGCACTGGCCGGCTCGGTCGCGACGCCGCTCGAGGCGCAGCGCGCGATGCGGAGCTCGGTACCGAATGCGGCCATCGTCGCGCGCGCGGACACACTCATGATCGCGGGTCGCATCTTCGCGGCGGAGTCGCTCTACTACATCGCGGTGCGCCGCGGCCCGCGCGATCCCGTCGCCCGCCTCGCGCTCGGCCGGTATCTCGCGCAGCGCGGCGCGCTCAAGGTGGGTGCGGTGCTCATGGAGGAGGCGCGCTACTTCGGCGGCGACGCGGCGCGAATCGCGGTGGAGCTCGCGCCGGTGTACGAGCGGCTCGGCGAGTACAACCATCTCGCGGCGCTTCCGGCGAGCGCGGTGCCGTACGGCGAGCGGATGCGCGCGGAGTACCTGCGCGACAACCGCCCGGGGATCGCCGGGCCCGACTCGGCGACGGTCGACTACACGGTGAACGACAGTCAGCTGCTGGGCCGCGTGAGGCTCCTCATCGGCGCGGACACCGTGATGGCGACGATCGATGCGCGCGCGGAAGGGCTCGTGCTCGACACCGCGTGGGCGAAGCGAAAGGCGCTCGTGCGCTTTGGTGCGCGCACGGTGGCCGTGCGGGATGTCGATGCGGTCACGCCGGCTGTGGCGCTCGGGGCGTACACCTTCACGAACGTGCCGACGCGCTTCGCGCTGCTGCACGGCGCGTCGAAGGCGACGATCGGGCTCGATCTCATCGGACAGCTGGCGCCGAGCTTCGATCCGCGGCGCGGGAAGGTCATGCTGCGCGCGGGCGGGCGCCTGCCGTCGACGTTCCCGGGGCTGCGGATCGCGACACTGACGAACGATCGTGGCGTGTACGTGGTGAAGGGCGAGACGATCTTTCCGCTCGGGCACCCCGATGTGCAGCGCTACTTCCGGAACTCACGGTGGACGTTGAATCCGAAGCGGGGCGAGGTGCTGGTCGATTCCGTGGGAACTCCGAACGCGCTGTAGCTTCGGAAACATCGCTTGAATTCAAACGATTTTCAGCGCCCGATCCGCTGTAGCTCCACCAGCAGACATCGATCCTGGACGACATCGATACCCGCGCGCGCCAGCTGCTCCGCAACCGCGTCGTGCCTGATTCCCAACTGGAACCACACCGCCTTCGGTCGCTTCGCGAGAATGTCATCGACGTGCGGCGGGATGTCCTGCGGTCGCCGAAAGACGTCGACCAGGTCGATGTCGTCGGGGATCTCGGCGAGCGTGCGATACACCGGGCTCCCGAACAGCTCGCGCAGCTCCGGATAGTAAACCGGCACCGGGATGATCTCGTAGCCGGCGCGATGCGCGTGGTCTGGAACGTAGTACGCGGGAGCGCGGGACTCCGGCGTCTTGATGCCGAGCACCGCTATCCGATGCGTGCGCTCGAGCAGCGCGCGAAGCTCCGCTGGTGTATCCAGCAGCCGCGCCCTCCACGCGTCTGGCGACTCGGCGTCCAGTGCGTGCACGACGGTCATTCGCGATCGTCCGCGGCGTACGCGTCGACCGACATCTTGAGCTGCTGCGTGAGCTCCGCGTCGCCGCTGAGGAGCGTCTCCCATGATATCTCGCGCCCTTTTCTGCGCCCCTTGAGCGCGATCTTCACGCCCTCGGGAGAGATGCTCACCGTGTAGAGATCGCGGCCGAGCTTGAGCTCGCGCCTGATCGGACTGTCGAGCTTTGCGGTCATCGAGTCTCCGGGAGGCGGAAGGCGCGCAGGACGCCTCGCTTACTGTCAAAATGCGTGCTCGTACGGGCTCCGATTTTCCGTACGGGGTAACGTGCACCTGACCGATCAGCTAGCTTTCAAGGCTGTATACAATGACCGCTGGCACTTAGGAGATTCCCGAATGCGAATGCTCGTTCTTGGTGCGGGGCTGCAGGGCTCCGCATGCGCGTATGATCTGCTGCAGAATCCGAATGTCACCGAGGTTCGCCTCGCCGACCTGAACATTTCGCATCTCCCGGACTTCCTGAAGGAGTATTCGGGGAAGCGCCTGATTCCGACTCCGCTCGACGTGCGCGACCGCGACGCGGTGCTGGCCCTGATGCGCGAGAGCAAGGCCACGATGAGTGCGATCCCGTACTACTTCAATCTCGACCTTGCACGGCTCGCCGTGCAGGCGGGCACGAACTTTTGCGACCTCGGCGGCAACACCGAGATCGTCTTCCAGCAAAAGGAGCTGGACGCCGCTGCGCGGAAGGCGAAGGTCACCGTCGTACCGGATTGCGGGCTCGCGCCGGGGATGGTGAACATCCTCGCGCAGTACGGTATCCAGCAGCTCGATGACGTGAAGTCGGTGAAGATCTTCGTCGGCGGTCTGCCGCAGCATCCCGAAGGACCGCTCAAGTACCAGATCGTGTACTCGCTCGAAGGTGTGCTCGA
>JBDSHG010000213.1:0-6202 GCA_039918615.1 Gemmatimonadaceae bacterium
GAGGAGATGGTCGTCGAGTGGTACCGCTCGCAGCTCGGCACGAAGTGGGAGGGCGGCGAGATGCCGTGGATCTACAACAAGTACACGGGGCACGACGACAACCGCGACTGGTTCATGATGACGCAGATCGAGACGCGGCTGGTGACGCACGCGCTCTACAAGGAGTGGCTTCCCGAGATCTTCTACGATGTGCATCAGCAGGGCTCGGAGGGCTCGCGACTGTTCGTTCCGCCCTTTCTCGATCCCGTGGATCCGAACATCGATCCGCTCATCGTGCGCGGGATCGGATTGATCGGCGCCGAGATGGCGAGCGCGCTCGAGTCGCGCGGGAAGTCCGGGGTGGTCGATCACGCCGTATACGACATGTGGTGGGACGGCGGCGCGCGGTCGACGCCGGCGCGGCACAACATGATGGGGCTGCTCACCGAGGCGGCGAGCGTGAAGGTCGCGACGCCGATCGTGCAGGTGGACTCGGAGCTCACGGGGCACGAGCGCGGGCTGCCGAAGTACGAACGCTCGGTGAATTTCCCGAATCCCTGGAAGGCGGGGCTCTGGAGGCTCAGAGACATCGTGGACTACGAGCTGATCGCCAGCGAGGCGCTGGTGCATCTCGCGAGCTCGGAGCGCGAGCGATACGTGCGCGACTTCGTGACGCTTGGGCGGCGGCAGATCGCGATGGGGGAGAGTGACTCGGTGAAGGCGTGGGAGATTCCCTTCAGGCAACGTGATCCGAGTGCGGCAGAAACGATGGCGAAGATCCTCACACTTGGCGGCATCAACATCGTAGCCACCGATTCCTCTTACGTGATACCGATGGCTCAACCGTTCCGCGCGCATGCCAGGGATCTGATGGAGGTCCAGCACTATCCGAAGCGTTTGCTGTGGCCCAATGGCCCACCGGAGCAGCCGTATGACGTCACGGGGTGGACTCTGCCACTTCAAATGGGTGTACGAGTCACGCCGCTTGCGAGCGTTCCAGCTATCGCCCGGAAGGGCGAAGTCATGACGGATGAGGATCTGGACAAGCATTTCCCCAATGCGTCGCATACCGACGAGTACTCAATCATTGCCTCTTCACTAGCGCATGGGAAGAAAATCAGAGTCTGGTCGGGCAAGAACAGCTACACCCTCACCCGTCTCCCCCGCATCGCCATCTACCGCCCCTGGACCGGCAACATGGACGAGGGCTGGTGCCGCTGGGTACTCGAACAATTCCACCTCCCTTACGTCTCTCTGACCGATTCGGTCGCGAAAGCGGGCAAGTTGCGTGACCACTTCGACGTATTGCTCGTCCCCGACATGAGCCTGCGGGAGATGCGAGACGGGAATTCCCAAGCGGAAACTCCCCCTCAATACGCCGGTGGGCTCGGCACTGCCGGTATCGCTGCGATCCGGGATTTCGTCACGAATGGTGGAACGCTCGTGCTGCTCGACCATGCGTCGGAGCTGGCGACCGAGTCGCTCGGTGTGCCGGTGAAGCGGATCGTCGTTCCGCGCCGCCTGACGGACGAATCACGATCGCGCGCGCCGGGCGCCGGAGAGAACACGGAGCCGCTCTACGCACCGGGCTCGATCCTGCGAGTGCTCGTCGATACGACCAATGCAGTCAGCTACGGGATGCCGGATACGGCCGCGGTCTACTTCACCAACTCCGTGACCTTCGATGTCGGCGCCGCGTCGCAAGTACGAGTGATCGCACGATACCCCGATCGGGGAGAAGACATTCTGCTGAGTGGATATCTGCAGGGAGCATCACAGATCGCGGGGAAGGCAGCCGCGATATCCGCACCGGTTGGACGCGGACACGTCGTGATGTTCGGCTTTCGTCCGCAGCACCGTGGTCAGTCGTACGGCACGTTCCGAATGCTGTTCAACGCCTTGCTCACCGGTGGCGTCTCTGCCACTCGCAATTAGGCCCTCTTGCCCGCACAAAGAATGAGGAGTCACACCATGCGCACGGTCCGTTGGATGTCTTCCGTGCTCGCCCTCGTGGTCCTGACGCCGGTCGTCAGCGCCGCACAGTCCAATCGTCTGTTCGAGAACGCGTGGTTCTGGGGCGCCAAAGCGGGCCTCATGAACTTCTCGACCGGGATCGAGACCAAGACCGCGCCGCTCGTCGGCGCCGAGTGGCTGATCACTCGCAACAGGGCCGGTCTCTATCTGAGCGCCGAGCAGGCGTTCTTCACCGCCACCGGCTACGTCGGCGACGGCAACGGCGGCGCGGTGAACGTCAATCTGAAGGACTCGCGACGGTACACCGCCGCGCTCCTCGCCTTCCCCGTCAACTGGGGCTCGCTTCGCCCGTACGGCGGCGTGGGACTTTCGCTCAACCTGATCCAGCACGCGAACGTCGCGAGCGGACAGACGATCGACGCAGATCAGCAGGACGTCATCGCCAGCGAGATCCACGATCGACGCGACCGCGTCGCCTTCGACATCATGGGCGGCGTCCAGGCGCAGTACCGCCGCTTCTCGGTGTTCGGCCAGGCGACCTTTATGCCGGCCCGCGCGAACTTCTTCTTCAGCGGCCGATCCACCTACATTCTCGAAGCCGGCATTCGCTACAACGTCGGCAGCGCGATCGACAAGACGCCGTAACGTCGGCTCGATCGGGAAGCATAGGAGGACGGCGGCGCCAATCATTGGCGCCGCCGTTTTTCATTTCGCCGGTCGCAGATGCTTCGGCGTCTTCGATACGTACGGATTGCCGGATACGTACCACCTGAGCGGCCATCCCGCGCTCTTCGTGATCCCGATGCGCGGCGTGATCACCACGCGCGAATCCGGCAGCTCGTCGCCCCGCAGAATCTCTATCGCCGCCCTCCGCAGCGGCGCGCCGTTCAGCGCTCCGGTGATCGTGAGCGCCTCGCACAGCTTTCCAGGTCCATTGGTGAGATCGCGGTCGCTCACATCGCCGCGCCGCTCACGCATCAGCTCCATCCCGCTCAGCGGCTCGAGCGCACGCACGAGCACCGCGCTCGGCATGCCCACCTTTCGCGTGACGGCGTTGAAGCACCAGTGCACGCCGTAGATGAAGTACACGTACGCGGTCCCCGGTGCGCCGTAAAGCCACCTGGTTCGCTGCGTGAGCCCTGCAGTCGCGTGACATGCGAGATCGTGCTCACCGAGGTACGCCTCGGTCTCCACGATCCTTCCGGACGCCACGCCGTCGCTCGACGTGCAGCGTAAAACGGCACCGAGCAGGTCGCGGGCGACCTGCTCGGTGTCACGATCGTAGAACTTCGCGGGGAGAGGCGCGCTCCTCCGCGCCACGGCTACGCCTCCGTTGCGGTCTTCTTCGCGCGCGGACGCTTCGCCTTCGGAGCGGCCTTCTCGCCGGCTGCCGCCGCAGGCGCCGTCTTCTTCGCGCGAGCGGTCTTCGCCGCTGGTGCGCGACCGCGCTTCGCCGCCGCCTTCGCCTTTGGCGCTGGTGCCGGCTCCGCTTCGAGTTCCAGCTGCGGTGCCGGCGCCTGTGCGACCGATGCAGCCTGCGCCCTGACGTCCGCCGGCGCAGTCCCGCCGATGACGCCGAGATTCATGAGCTCGGGCGGCATCTCGCCGCCGCGCCCACGACCACGCATCCCGCGACGAAGCGACGCCGCGTTGGCCGCGCTCCGTGACGACTGACTCGGCTCCGCCGCGGGTGCTGCGGCCGCGAGCTGCTCCGACACCGACATTGCCGCCGACGCGGGCGCGACCTCGAAGTCATCGCCGCGCTTGCGGAGATCGATCACATCCGCGTCGTGCGCGTCGCGGAGAATGCGCAGGAAGAAGCGCTCGTCGAGCGTCTCGCTGTCGCGTCCCAGGAGCTCGCGCGCCTTGCGGCGAACGGCGCTCGCGGGAACCGGCTTGTCCTCGCTCGTGGTGAGCTCGGCCACCGCCTTCTTGAGCAGCGTGAGCGCCTCGTCGCGCGTGAGCCGCTCGCCGACCATCTCGGGCTCGGCGGCCGCTCGCGTCGCTCTCGGCGCTTCGGGCACACGCTCGGCGACTGGCGCCGTGACGGGAGCTTCGAGCGACGGAGAGAAGTGCGCCGTGCCTTCCGGCGGTGTGACGGAGGACGTCGTCGCCTCGCTCGCGCCGCGTGGCTCGCGCTCGCGTCCACGGCCACGTCCACCGCGACCACGGCGGCTGCGACGCGCGGCGCTTTCTTCTGCGGTCTCGCCCGTGCGGTCGATCGCAATGCGCGCCGGTGCATCGGAGGTCGAGGCACTCGCGGCAACTGCCTTTCCTTCCGCGATGTCGACTTCCATCTGGCCGTTCTCGAGCTTCGTCACGCGAATGAGACCGCGCTGCGCCGCATCCTGCGCGAAGCGTGAGAACTTCGCCATGCCGAGATCCTTTTCGTCGAACGTCGAGTCGATCTCCTGCATCACCTGCTTGAGGCGATCGGAGCGCATCACGTCACCGTTGCGCTTCATGCGCTGTGCGGCCTCGACGACGAGCTCCCACGGATCGTGCTTGACGTTCTCTTCTTCGTTCGTCTTCACCAGCCCGGCGAGCGCGTTGTAGCTGTAGTACTCGTCGCAGTTCTGCACGAGCAAATCGCTCGACGATTCGCGGATGCCGACGCCGATGACGTACTTGCCGTACTCCTTGAGCTTCATGACGAGACTCGAGAAGTCCGAGTCGCCGCTGAGCAGGATGTACGTGCCGATCTCGGGGCGGTTGAAGACGAGCTCCATCGCGTCGATCGCGAGGCGGATGTCGGTGGCGTTCTTCTTCGACGATCCGTACGCCGGCGCCATGATCATGTCGATCGAGGACTCGGCTAGCGGCACCACGTATTGCGGATAGCGGCGCCAGTCTGCGTAGGCGCGCTGCACTGCGACCTTCCCCTTGATGATGCTGGAGCCGAGCAGGGATCGGAGCTCGTGGCCGAGGTCGGAGCGGATGCCCATCGTGACGTTGTCGAAGTCGATGAGCAGGGCGGCGTTGGGCGAGTGCTGGAACGGCGCCGGGGTGTACGGCGATGTCGCCACCGGAGACATCGCCTGCGGGCCACGATGAATCGGAACGGCGGCCGGGCGGGGCGAGGAAACGGGACGGTTGTTTCTCGGGGTCATGACTTCCTATCGAGTGTGCGAGCTCAGAGTGCGGAGCTCATTGCTGTGTGATCGAGCGCGACCATGCGCTCGAGCTCTCGCCGCCGCACCTTTCCGCTCCCGGTCATCGGGAAGGCATCGAAAAAGCGAACGAGATCAGGGAATTTGTACTCGGCCACCGTGTCGCGGGCGAACGCTTTCAGCTCGCCTCCAGTGATGACCGCTCCTTCGACGGGAACGACGCACGCGCAGACCAGCTCTCCCAGAATGTCGTGGGGGATACCGATCACGCAGACGTCATCCACCGCGGGGTGTGCACGGAGCTGATCATCGACTTGACGCGGATAGATGCGAATCCTCCGCGCACGATCGTCTCCCTGCGCCGCCCCACGATTCGCACGTAGCCTTCCTCGTCGATGATCCCAAGATCACCAGTGAGGAAGAAGCCTTCCGGGGAGAACGACCGGGCAGTCTCCGTCGGCATGCGAACATAACCTTGCATCACGTTTGGCCTGCGGACGGCAAGCTCGCCGACCGCTTCGGGCCCGTGCAGCGCTCCGGTGACGATGTCTACCACTTTGATCTCGACACCGGGAAGTGCGCGTCCCACCGTGGTGAGCCGCTTGTTCGCGGGATCGTTGAAGCGTGTCATCGTCATCGTCGGTCCGGTTTCCGTGAGCCCGTATGCGAGCTGCACGTTGCACCAGCACCGAACGCGCCTCACCATCTCTTCCGAAACTCCGCCGCCGGCGATGATGCCGGTGCGCAGCTGCGGAAACGCCGCCGGATCGAAGCCCGGCACACGCATGATGAGCTGGTACATCATGGGCACACCGTGCATCACGGTGACCCGTTCCCGCTGCAACAGCGCTGCAGCACCACTGGCGTCGAACTCGTCCTGCAACACCAGGGTCGCGCCTGCCGCGAGCACTCCAACCAGCACGGACAGTCCGAACATCGTGAAGAACGGCATCATCGCGAGAACGCGATCCGCCGGCTCCCTCTCGAGGAGCTCACCGGCTTGCTGCGCCGTCTCGACGATTGCTCGATTCGAGAGACGCACGCCTTTCGGCTTGCCCATCGTTCCGGACGTGTACATCAGGGCGAGATCACTCTCGTCGTCGGCCTTCAACGGCGGGAGGTCGCGCCCTGCCCCACTC
>JBDSHG010000214.1:0-5000 GCA_039918615.1 Gemmatimonadaceae bacterium
ACGTCGGAGCGAAAGCGATGGTTGTTCGCGGCGGCGACCTTCTTGTCGCTCCGCACGGACGCGGCGAGGATGCGCTCGACGCCGCGTACCGTGAGCGCCAGCGGGCGCTCGCACAGCACGTGCACGCCGGCGGCGAGCGCGCTCAGCACGTGCGGCTCGTGCAGGTGGCTCGGCGTCGCGATCACGACTGCGTCGAGCTCGTCGAACTCGAGCATCTCGTCGATATCCGTAAACACATCGGGAACGTCGAGCCGTTCCGCGAGTGCGCGCGCCTTGGGGCCATCGTTGTCGCACAGCGCCACCAGCTGCGCACCGCGCAGCCGCGCGAGCGTGGGCAGCAGCGCGACCTGCGTGATCGCACCGACGCCGATGACTCCGATACGCAGGGCAGGCTTCATGACGTGGTCACCTTGGGTCGAGTCGGACGGCTGAAGTGGAACATCGCTCCGGCTCGTACGGTGCCGAAGCGGAGGGTGCCGAGCACCGTGTAGCGCGCCTCGACGCCGACGCTCACGCGATGCGTCGGGAGGATCGCGACGCCTGCGATCGCGCTGAGCCCCGCGCCGATGTTGTCGAGCGCGCTCTCGACGAATGTATTCTGTATCAGCTTCGACTCCGCATTTACGATATGGAGCCCGAGCCCTCCACCAACGTACGGCTGCACCGCCGCGTGCGCGCCGGTGGGAGTGTAGCGGAGATCCGCCTCGATCGAGATCGTCGCGACCTTCACGCGATCGAACTTGATCGAGTCCCGGGGATTCGAGAGCGACTGCTCGAGCTGCGTGATGAAGCGCGCGACGGTCTTGTCGTCGAAGCGCGAGTTCCAATAGCTCCCGGAGAAGCCGACGCGCAAATGCGGCGCGATCTCGCCGTAGTCCGCCTGGATTCCGTACGACTGCGTGCTCACGATCGTGCTCGGCGACGCCGGACCGGCGACGATCCCGATCCCTTCGAGACGCAGCTTGTCGAGATCGAGGCGCTGGAAGATGTTCTGCGCGCGCGCGGGGGCGGCGGCGAGCGTCACCAGTGCTGCGGCGGCGAGCGTCACCAGTGCTGCGGCGCCGAGCACGGAGCGATGCACGCTACCTCGAGACGGACGCAACGGTCGTCCCCGGATAATACGTGCGCAGTATCGTCCGATAGTCGATGCCTGCGCGCGCACGTCCGATGGCGCCCCACTGACACATCCCGATGCCATGCCCATTCCCGTGCCCCTGGATCGACAGCGACGAAAGCTCACCGCCGGGAGTCTGGCGGCTCTCCGTCGAAAAGTAGGTGCTGTTGAGGATCTCGCCACCCGGCGAGCGGAGGACGAAGCGGATGTCGTTCGCGCGCAGGGAGAAGTGCCCCCGCGACGTGCCGATGCCGAGCATGCGCACTCGTCCGGAGGGCGTGCGGCTTTCGACCTCCACCGAGCGCACGGTGCCGATCCCTTCCGATGACACCGAGACGTAGTTGCGCAGATACTTCTCGAGCGTGGCACGCAGCGACGTCTGATCGTAGGTGCGCGTCCAGCGGAACAACGGCGAGGGATCGCAATAATAGCGATCCGCGGTGCCGGGGATGCGATCACTCACGGCGACGAGATACGGCTCGTCGCCCTCCTTCCATACCTCGCTCGCGGCGGACGTCGTGCCGCCGCACGTCGAGTGGTACGGCGCGTTGATGATGCGGCCGTTGTACGTAAGCACGATGCGCGTCGTCCCGAGCACCGCGCGGTCCGACAGCGGCCGCTCGGCGTCCGCACCGCCGTACACCTGATCGAGCACCGTTGCGAGCATGTCGTACGGGCGCTCGCGCTCGCTCACGAGATGCGTGTACGCGTAGCTGCGCGCGGCGACCGCCTGCGCCTCGACCGCCGCGCGCTCGTCTTCGGTGCGATGCTGTCCGATCTCGAGCGGGACGACGCCGCGGAGATAGTCCTCCATGTAGAGCCGGTTGATCACCGAGAGGCCGCCGGGCGCGGGGATCACGGCGACTTCGCCTCGATACTTCTTCCCGTTGACGAGGATATACGATCCGCGCGCAATCGAGCGCGCGATGAAGGGCGCGGGGCGCACACCGGTCGGACCACCGTCGAGCCGCGAGGCGCGAAGTCCGCCGCGCTCCGGCTCGATGATCCACTGCTCGCCGCCATCGCCGTGGAGCAGCGTGCTCTCGCCATTCGTGTCGTAGAGCTTCCACTCGCCAGTGGCCGAGAGTGTGACGCGCGGTACGCCCGCAGCGAGCGCAATCCGCACGACCTGCGTGTTGTCGAGCAGCCCCGGCTCCTGCGGTGCATTCACATCCTCGATTTTCTCCTGCGGCGGCGACTCGGCCACCACCTTCGGTGGGATGGTGTCGCGGACCACACGCGGCGGCTCGACTGTGCGTTCGGGTGTCTTACCACCGCATCCGATCATGAGCGCGACGGTCGCCACGGATGCCACCGTCACGCCGATCTTCGCGAGGGAGAGTCTACGCGCGCGCAACGCGCATCGCTTCATCGAGGCGCTCGAGCGCCAGATCGACTTCCGCATCGCCGTGCGCCGCGGACATGAAGGCGGCCTCGAACGGCGACGGCGCGAGGTACACGCCGCGCTCGAGCGCCGCGTGGAAGAAGCGGCGGAACAGTCCGACGTCGCTCCCCTTCGCGCTCGTGAAGTTGCGCACGGGCTCGCGCTGGAAGAAGAAGCCGAACATCGAGCCCGCGTGCGAGGCGGTGAATGGCACCTCGTGCCGCGCGGCGCTCGCGATCAGCCCCACAACGAGCCGCGCCGTGCGCGCCTCGATGCGCGCGTGGAGCTCGGGGGTGAGCGCCTTCAGCGTCGCGAGCCCCGCGGCCATCGCGAGTGGATTGCCCGAGAGCGTCCCCGCCTGATAGACGGATCCCTGCGGCGCCATCATCTCCATGAGATCGCGACGCCCGCCATACGCGGCAACGGGGAGGCCGCCACCGATCACCTTGCCGAGCGTCGTGATGTCTGCCGTGACGCCGAAGCGCTCGCGCGCGCCGCCCGGGGCGATGCGGAAGCCGGTCATCACCTCGTCGAAGATGAGCAGCGCGCCCGTATTCGTCGCGATCGTGCGCAGCGATTCGAGGAAGCCGGGATCGGGCGGGATGAATCCGGAGTTCCCGACCACCGGCTCGACGATGATCGCGGCGAGCGGCTGCTCGTGCGCGATCTTCATCGCGGCGTCGGCATCGTTGAAGGGCGCGACGCGGGTGAGCGATGCCACCGCATCCGGCACCCCCGGCGAGTTCGGAAGCCCGAGCGTCGCGACGCCCGACCCAGCGCGCACGAGGAACGAGTCCGCGTGGCCGTGGTAGCACCCGTCGAATTTGAGAAACGCGTCGCGCCCTGTCGCCGCACGCGCGAGGCGCAGCGCGCTCATCGTTGCCTCTGTGCCGCTCGAGACGAAGCGGATCATCTCGACGTGCGGCAGCCGCTGCGTAATCAGCTCCGCGAGCTCGACCTCGAGCTCGGTCGTGATACCGAAGCTCGTTCCCTTGCGCATCGTCTCGTCGAGCGCGTCGAGCACAGTCGGTGCGGCGTGGCCGAGCACGAGTGGTCCCCACGAGAGGACGAAATCGAGATACTCGTTGTCGTCCGCGTCCCAGATGCGCGCGCCCTCGCCGCGCTTTACGACGAACGGCTCGCCGCCGACGCCACCGAACGCGCGCACCGGCGAGCTCACGCCGCCCGGCATCACGGCTCGCGCGCGGGAAATAATTTCGTCGGAGCGGACTCTCACCGTCCGTAGCTGGCGGTCGAGGCGGCGGCCATCACGGGGAGCGATCGCCCCGCGCGCACGGCGGGCGCGACGACGGCAGGCGCCGAGTGCACGCTGACGATGTGCGCGACGAAGTCGTAGTCGTCGACGACGTCCTCGATGATGCAGTCGACGATCGCGCCCGGCGGCGCGATGCCGTGAAAGCGCGTGATGCCATCGATGTCATCGGCCTGCCACACCGTACGACCGACAGGCTCCCCGGTGATGTCATCGATACGATCGATGATCCCACGCACAGGGCGATGTAGATGCCGCTCGTACCGCTCGGCCGTGATCGCGCGCTGCAGCTCCGTGAGGCGCTCGAGACGGTCGCGCTTCACCGGCATCGGAACGTCGTCGTCGAGGAGCGCGCCGCTCGTGCCGTCCTGCGGCGAGTAGGTGAAAGCGCCGACGCGCTCGAAGCGCACTTCCTCGAGGAGGTCGCACAGCTGCTCGAAGTCGCCCTCTGTCTCGCCGGGGAAGCCGACGATGCACGTCGTGCGAATCGCGACGTCGGGAACGGTGGCGCGGAGCCGCGCGACGCGCTCGCGGATCGTGTGCGCGCGCTCGGGGCGGCGCATGCGCGCGAGCACGGCGTCGGAGCCGTGCTGGATCGGCATGTCGAGATATGGGAGCAGGCGCGCCTCGCGCGACATCAGGTCGAGCAGCTTCGGCGTGATCCCCGTCGGATACAGATAAAGCAGCCGGAGCCAGGGTATCGATGTGTTGTCGAGCAGCGCGCGGAGGAGCTCGGGGAGCGCGGTGCCGTCGCGTCGATCGCGGCCGTAGTGCGCAAGGTCCTGGGCGACGAGGTTGATCTCGCGCGCTCCCTGCAGCTCGAGGAGCTGCGCCTCGCGGATCACGTCGTCGAGCGCGAACGAGCGGTGCTTGCCGCGCATGAGCGGGATCGCGCAGAACGCGCAGCCGTGGTCGCACCCCTCGCTCACCTTGAGATAGCGCACGTGCGGCAGGTCGCCGGTGTAGAGTCGCACGCCGGGGTGCGCGATGAGCGGCGAATCCGGATCGAGCACGCCGCGCGCGAGAAGCTCGGGAACGAGGCGATTCATCTCGGAGGAGCCGAGGAAGAGGTCGACCTCGGGGAGCTCGCTCGCGAGCTCGGACTTGTGCCGCTCCACCATGCAGCCCACCGCGACGACCGTCTGGCACGATCCGTCGGTCTTGCGTCGCCCCGCATCGAGGATCGCGTCGATCGATTCCTGCTTCGCCGCGTCGATGAAGCCGCACGT
>JBDSHG010000215.1:0-3024 GCA_039918615.1 Gemmatimonadaceae bacterium
TGGCGTTGGCGTACGCGGTGGGGCTGATCGCCGCGGCGGGGGTTGTGTACGCGCTCACACAGGGGCGCATTCACGTGCCGATCGTGAAGGTGCTCGCGAAGCCGCTGATGCTGCTCGCCTTCTCGCTTGCGGTGTCCTTTGGCGGGATGGCGCTGCACATCTCGCCCTGGATCGTGGCGCCGCTGGCGGCGATCGTGCCGGCGGCCGTGCTCGCGGAGCGCGCATGGGCGGGGCGGACGATGATCCCGGGGGCGATCCGCGAGCTGCGCGGCAACGGCAGCGACCGCGAGCCGGCGGCCACGGGGGCGGCATGATCGTCGCCATCCCGATGCCGGTGCTCACGATAGAGAAGGCGTCGCCGCTCGCGAAGGCGCCGGATCGTCTGCGCATCGTGCATCTGCTCAACGAGCTCGCGCATCTCGGGAACGGGATCGTGAACGTCGCCATCGATCTCGCGATCGAGCAGGCGCGCGCGGGGCACGATGTGACGGTCGCGGCGCCGCCGGGTACCTTCGTCGACCTGCTCGAGGCGAACGGCGTCGCGCATTTCCCGCTCGAGCCGCGAGGCGGCTTGCGCCCCATCACGGCTACGATCGCGCTGCACGCGTTCGTGCGTGACCACGACACGCAGATCGTGCACGCGCACATGATGGCCGGCGCGGTGATCGGACGGCTCGCGTGCATCGGCACGGGGGCGCGCCTCGTCACGACGGTGCACAATTCGTGGCAGCGGCACGCGGTGCTGATGCGCCTCGGGCACCGGGTGATCGCGGTGAGCGACTCGGTGCGCGAGGACATGATCTCGCGCGGCATCCCGCAGCTCCGGATCTCGACGGTGCACAACGCCACCGATGGCAACCGGCGCGGCGACACGATCTCGGGCGAGCTCCCGGTGACGCTCGAGCATCCGAACGTGCTCTCCGTGGCGGGGATGTTCGAGCGGAAGGGGATCGTCGACCTCATCGAGTGCGCGGTGCTGCTGCGCGAGAAGGTCGCCAAGGTGCACGTCTATCTCGCGGGCGACGGTCCGGACCGCGCGGCCTTCGAGGCGCTCGCACGCGAGCGCGGTGTGGAGGAGTTCGTGACCTTCCTCGGCTTTCGGGCGGATGTGCCGGCGCTTCTGCAGCAGGCGGACGTCTTCGTGCTGGCGTCGCGTGCCGAGCCGTTCGGGCTGGTGCTGAGCGAGGCGCGGAGCGCGGCGGTGCCGATCGTGGCGACGCGCGTGGGCGGCATTCCCGAGGCGCTCGACGGCGGCATCGCGGGCACGCTCGTGCCGTCGACGGATCCGCACGCGCTTGCGCTCGCGCTCGAGCGCATGCTGCTGGACGACGATCACCGCGAGTCGATGCGGCTCGGCGCGTACTCGAACGCCGAGAAGCGGCAGGTCGCGCGGGCCTCGCGCGAGACGGTGAGCGTGTACCGCGACGCCATCGTCGATGGCGAGGCCCGCGTATGATAGGCATGGTAGCGTATCGGGCGCACCGCCACGGCGGTGTGGAGCGCGCGGTGGCGGAGGTCGTGGTGCGCATTGGGCAGGAGACGGATCTCCAGCTCATCGCCAGCGAGTGCTCGGTGAGCGCGCCGCATCTGCACTTCCGCGAGGTGAAGGATCCGGGCGGGCCGGCTGTGTACCGGAGTCTGGCCTACGATCGCGCGGCAAGCCGCGCCTCGCGCGAGTCACGGACGACGATGACGAATTCCGTCGACCTCGCGATTCTCGATGCCGAGGTCATCACGGCGCACTTCTGCCACGCGGCGTTCATCGCGGCGCAGGGGGGAGTGCGCGGCGGCGACAGCGTGCTGCGACGGATGTACCAGAAGGCCTCGGGCGAGCTGTTCGTCGCCCGCGAGCGACGCGCGTATGCGGCGGGAGGCCGACTGCGCGCGGTGATCGCGGTGTCGCAGGGGCTCAAGCGCGAGCTCATCGAGCACTACAGCCTCGAGCCATCGGCCATCTCGGTGATCCCGAACGGCGTCGATCGCGCGGTCTTCCACGAGAGCGCCGATGCGCAGGCGAAGGGTGCGCTGCGCGAGCGGCTTGGCCTCCCCGCGCATGCATTCGTGCCGCTCTTCGTGGGCGGCGACTGGGATCGCAAGGGGCTTCGCTTCGCCATCGAGGCGATGGCGAACGTCGCCGACGGGCTGCTCGTGGTGGTCGGGCGCGGCGACATCGCGCGCTTCGAGGAGCTCGCGGCGCGGCGCGGCGTGGCGGAGCGTGTGCACTTCGCCGGGATGCAGCTATCGCCCGAGGAGTACTACCGCGCCGCCGATGTCTTTCTCGCGCCGACGCTCTACGAGACCTTCTCGATGGGAACGCTCGAGGCAGCGGCATCGGGGCTCCCGCTCCTGGGCACGCGCACGAACGGGATCGAGGAGATGATCGTACACGGCGTCAACGGATTCTTCATCGAGGCGGATGGGGAGTCGGTAGGCGCGCGGCTCGTCGAGCTGCGCGACGATCCCGCGCTGCGCCGCTCGATGGCCGCCGCCGCCGCGCAGACCGCCGCGCGCTACGACTGGGACGAGATCGCGCGCGCGCAGCTCGCCGTCTTCCGGCAGGCGGCCGCATGAAGAGCGAGCGCACACGCCTCCCCGACCGCAGAGATGCGCCGGCCCCGCGGATCGTTCGCTCTGCCGCCACGTACGCGGCCGACGACATCGCGAAGCAGCAGACGCCACCCACGGACAAGCTCCGCGTCGTGCATCTGCTCAACGAGCTCGCGCAGCTCGGCAACGGTATCGTGAACGTCGCCATCGACACGGCGATCGAGCACGCGCGCGCGGGGCACGACATCACCGTCGCCGCCCCGGACGGCGCGTACGCCGAGCTGCTGCGCGCGAATGGCGTGAAGCACTTTCTTCTGGAGCCGTCGGGCGCGCTCGGGCCGTTCACGTCCACCGTTCGTCTCCGCCGCTTCCTCGTGCGGAACGAAACGCAGATCGTGCACGCGCACATGATGAAGGGCGCGGTGATCGGGCGACTCGCAATTGCGGGGACGAGGGCGCGGCTCGTCACCACGGTGC
>JBDSHG010000216.1:0-3295 GCA_039918615.1 Gemmatimonadaceae bacterium
GCGCTCGCGGCCGATTCGTCGGGCAGGAGCTCGGCGTAGGCGACGCGCGACGCGTCGTCGATCGCGATGTGCAGACATTCCCAGCCGCCCCCGCGCGTCGGGCCGCGCCGCGTGCGGTCGCCGGTGATGCGATGGCCGACGCCGCCGACAATCCGCCCGAGTTTCTTCGCATCGATGTGCAGCAGCTCGCCCGGGCGCTCGCGCTCGTAGCGCACGATCGGCGGCCGCACCTCAAGCGACGGAAGACGGCCGAGACCCAGACGCCGCAGTACATCGCCAACGGTGGAGAGCGACAGCGTGAGCGCGTCAGCGATCTGGGGGCCGCTCTTGCGCCGCTGACGCAAGCGGGCGATCTGCCGCTCCACGCGCGGCGGCAACTGGCGAGGCGAGCGCTGGGGCCGAGAGGTCCGATCGCGCAGGCCGCTCACGCCTTCACGGCGATAGCGCCGCAGCCATTTGCGCACCGTCTGCACACTCACCGCGAAGGCGGCCGCCGCATCGCGCGTCTCCCAGCCGTCACGGGTCACACGCTCCACGAGACACACTCGCCCCGCGAAGCCCAGCCGTGCATTCTCGTGACTGTTCACTCGGTCCTCTGGCAGTTGCTAGATGGTGGCCTAGACAACCCCAGCTTGTTGCCGCTACGACCGAGCGAACACCCCCAACCGCGAAACAACGTATCCGGTAATCACAGCTAGCCGCTGGCTCGGCGATGGTCACCGGATGCCTCCCGCCCGACAGCGCGCAAACGGACTATCACTGGAACTGCATATCGCAGACGGTGACCGTCCGGCCGCCGTCGATCTGAACAAGTAGTCAGACGTCTACATCAGTGTCGACGAGGGCTACAGGCGCGCGACACGATGCAGCACGCCATCAATTCGTGACCGGCACCGCCGCATCCGACGTCTTGAACACCTTTCCCTCCTTCATCACGAATTGCACGTGCTCGAGTTGCGTGACGTCCTTCGTCGGATCGCCGTTCGTCGCGATGATGTCGGCGAATTTTCCCCTGCTGATCGAGCCGATCTTGTCGAGCACACCGATCAGCTCAGCGCCGCCGATCGTCGCGGCCTGAATCGCCTGCATCGGCGTCATCCCGTACTTCACCATGTACGCGAACTCCTTGCCGGCATCCTTGTACGGGCACACGGGCACGTCGGTGGAGAACGCGATCTTCACTCCCGACTGCACCGCCTTCCTGAACGCCGCGTAGTGGATGTCGGCGATCCCCTTGTTGTGCGCAAGGAAATCCGCGGGCTGATTCGGCTTGGCGACGATGCAGTCGTGCACGTCGAGCGTCGCCGAGTAGAAGGTGCCGTGCTCCTTCATGAGTCGGATGGCTTCGTCGTCCATGTAGGTGCCGTGTTCGATCGACGCGACGCCCGCGCGGATTGCGTTCTTGATGCCCTCGGCGCCGTGCGCATGCGCGGCGACCTTGAGGCCAAAGTTATGCGCCTCTTCGACGGCGGCGGTGAGCTCGGCCGGCGTGAACTCCTGCGACTTCGTGTTGCTCCCATGCGTGAGCACCGCGCCGGTCGACAGCACCTTGATGACGTTGACTCCCTGCGCGGCGAGCAGACGCACCTTCTGCCGCACTTCGTCGGGGCTGTTCGCCTCGCCGAACTTCATGTCCCACGGGAGAATCACGTCGGGAGAGATGCCCGTCATCGCGCCAGCGCCGCCGGTAATCGTGATGTACGCGCCGGCGACGTACATACGCGGGCCCGGGATGTCGCCGCGCGCGATCGCGTCGCGCAACGCGACGTCGTTGAGCGCGCGGTATGTGCCGAGGTCGCGCACGGTCGTGAAGCCGGCCATCAGCGTCGCCTTCACACTCGGAATCGCGGCGAGCGCGACCTCGGACGACGTGTGGAAGAGCACCGCGCGCGGGTCCCCGTTGTCCTCGGCGAAAACGCCATCGGCTTCGTGAGTGTGGCTGTCGACGAGCCCGGGCAGCACGGTCATACTCGAGAGATCGATGACCTTTGCGCCCGACGGAATCGCGAGTGCCGGCCCGACCGCCTCGACCTTCCCGTCGCGCACGATGATGATCTGATTCGTCGCGACGGTTCCCTTCTCGGTGTCGATGAGCTTCCCCGCCTTGATGACGGTGACCTGCGCGGCGAGCGGCGCGACAGCGATGAGGAGGGTGAGCGCGGTAAGCGAGCGGAGTGTCGACGACATGCGGTGCTCCGGGTGCGAAGGCGAGATGCGGGGAGCGCGGGCGGGGAATCGCGCTGGCGCGGCTGGATGTGAGTGCGTCTGGCGAGGGAGAATGTGGCGCGCCGGGCCACGAAGCGCAAAGTCACTGTGCACGCGGTGGGCAAATGGTGGGGAGGTATCGGCGTTCGCGATCTTTGCTCAGGACGAGGTGGCACTCTCTCCCGTCGTCCGATAGCGCAGCGCCTCGGCCACATGCGGCATGTCGACGCCGGGAGACTCGTCGAGATCCGCGATCGTGCGCGCGACGCGCAGCACGCGATGGTATCCACGCGCGGTGAGCCCGAGCCGCTCCGCTGCGCTCGTAAGCAATGCGCGCCCGTCAGTGGAGAGCGCGCCAAGCGATTGGAGCGCGCGCGCCGGCACGTGCGCATTCACGGTGGTCTCTCCACCGGCGGCGTAGCGCGCGTGCTGGCGGGCGCGCGCAAGTTCGACGCGCGCGCGAATGTCGTCCGATCGCTCGCCCTCGCCGCCGGCGGCGAGCGCCGTGAGCGCGAGCGCGCCAACGGGCACGTGCATGTCGACGCGGTCGCGCATCGGGCCCGAGAGTCGCGCGCGGTACTTCGCGATCTCGGCCGCCGCGCAGGAGCACGCGTGTGCGCCGTCGCCCGCATTGCCGCACGGGCAGGGATTCATGGCGCCAACCAATGTGAAGCGCGCCGGGAAGGCGACCGCGAGCGCCGCGCGCGCGATGACGACGCGCCCGTCCTCCATTGGCTGGCGCAGCGACTCGACAACATGCCGACGGAACTCGAGGAGCTCGTCGAGGAAGAGGATCCCGTGGTGCGCGAGACTGACCTCCCCGGGACGCGGCGGATTGCCGCCGCCGATCAGCCCCGCGTCCGAGATCGTGTGATGCGGCGCGCGAAAGGGGCGCGCGACGACGCGCGGGTCGCCCGGCGCGAGCACGCCGGCCACCGAATGAATCGCCGTGACGTCAAGCGCCTCCGACTCCGTGAGCGCCGGCAGAACGCTCGGCAGCCGCCGCGCGAGCATCGTCTTCCCTGCGCCGGGCGGCCCAACCATGACCACGTTGTGTCCGCCCGCCGCGGCAATCTCGAGCGCGCGCTTC
>JBDSHG010000217.1:0-3051 GCA_039918615.1 Gemmatimonadaceae bacterium
CGCCATCACGCTGCAGCGCGAGGTGGGGCGTCAGGGCATCCGCGACACGGGCACGAGCCATGGCTGAACCAGTGATAATGGTCTGATCGTACTTCCAACTAATGGCCCTACAGGTAATGCCATCCAAGGGGCAGTTTAGCGCATCGCCCGGGGTTCCGCACCCGCCGCTCGCGAAACCGTCTCTTTCTCTGAGTTACGCATGCAGATCATGATTGTTTCGCTCGCTGCGCTGCAACTCGCGCCCGCCTCCGGGGACGGCAAGAGCCGCTGGATCACCACCCTCGGACTCGACACCGTCGTCGTCGAAAGCGCTGTCCGCGCTGGCAATCGCATCACTGGCGATATAGTGGTTCGCATCCCCGTCACAGTCCGTCTGCACTTTGGGGTAGAGCTCCGAGCGGACGGCTCCGTCGCCCGCTCGACGGTCGACACGGATCCGATGGGCGCGAAGAACATGGCCGCACGCCACATCGTCATTGACTTCGACGCCGACTCCATCCATGCGTCGATCGATTCGGCCGGCACGAAGCGCAAGGTCGCTCGCGCGATTCCGAGGGGCGCCATCCCGACCTTCATGACGGGGTTTGGCGCATCGTACGGATTGTACAGCTCGATGGCGCTCTACGAGCTCACGCTACAGCGCACGCGTCCTGCCGCCAACGACACACTCTCCGTTCCCGGCGTCGACATCGCGACCGGCGCGCTCGCCCGCCGCAAATTCGTCGCGCGCTCGGCGACCGTGGTCGATGTCGACTACTTCGGAATCATGTGGACGCATCTCACGATCGACGCGAGCGGCAACATCACTACGGCCGACGCGCGCGCTACGACGGAGCAGACAGAGACGCAGCGCACGTCGTGGGTCGACGAGTCCGAATTCGCGAAGCGCTTCGCGCAGGCAGATCACTCGGGCAAGGGAGTCGGACTCGCATCGCCCAATCAGATCGAGAAAGGAACGATCGGCGGTGAGGTCGTCATCGTGGCCTACGGGAGCCCGCGCCGGCGCGGACGCACGATACTCGGCACCGTCGTTCCGTACGATCGGGTCTGGCGCACCGGCGCCAACGAGGCGACGACGATCGTGTTCGGCAAGAATCTCGTGATCGGCGGTGCGCCGGTGCCGGCTGGCGCGTACAGTCTCTGGACCATCCCCAAGGCCGATGGCACGGTGCAGCTCATCGTGAACACGCAGCACGGGCAGTGGGGGACCGCGTACGACCCCGCGAAGGATCTCGTGCACGTCCTGATGCAGGCAAGCACCGCCCCATCGCCGCAGGAAAACTTCACGATCGACCTCACGAACGCGGGGAATGCGGGCGCGCTGCGCATTAGCTGGGACGCGTTCGTGTGGAGCGTTCCGATCAATGTCAAACAGTAATGCGTGCGCGGGGGCACACACGCACCCGCGCCTCCGGCATCGCGTGGTCGTCGAAACCGAAGAGCAGACCATGACGAAGAGCTTCGAGCTCGGACGAGCGATCTTCGCGACGGCGATGGCGGCACTCGGCGCGCAGTGCCTGATTCGCATCAACGCCGTTCCCGCGCTCGAGCCCGTGCACGGCACGGCCGGGCTGCCGGTGATCGGCTGGATCACTGGCGTCGTGCTCATCGCTGCTGCGATCGCCACGATGCTGCGCCCTGCCGCGAGCTACGGCGCCGCCGTGCTCGCGGCGATGCTCTTTCTCTGGGACGCGCTGCTTCACGCGCCCGCGCTTGCCGCCGCGCCTACGAACGGCGGCGAGTGGACAGGGGCGGCCGAGACGTTCGCGCTGGGGGCCGCGGCGCTCGTGCTCTTCGGGATGACGCGGCTCTCCGCCGCGTGGCGGGGGACGCCCCATGCGACCGTGACGCGCCCCCTTCTGATCGGACGCATCTGCTACGGCATCTCGATGCTTGGCTTCGGGGCACTGCATTTCATCTACATCTCGTACGTGGCCTTCGTCATCCCGAGCTGGATTCCCGCCCATGTCTTCTTCGCGTACGCGACGGGGGTAGCGCACGTCGCCGCCGGGCTCGGCATTCTCAGCGGCGTGCTCGCGCGGCTGGCCGCGCTCTGCACGGCGGCGATGTTCGGAAGCTGGTTCCTCATCATTCACATCCCGCGCGTTGTTACGCACACGCAGTCTGCGGACGAGTGGACGAGCATGCTGATCGCACTCGCGATGTGCGGGAGCGCGCTGCTGATCGCCTCCTCGCTGCCGCCCGCGCAAGCGGCGGCGGTGCCCGAGAGCATCGCGTAAAGCACCGCCGTCTGGCACTTCCGATGCGCGTGGCTTATGGTCCTGATGCGAGCGGCCGCTCGCCGGATGACCACTTATACCCGCGCACCATGACCGACATCGCCGTACCGCTACTCGCCGACGTGCGAGCGTTCTTCGACGACTACCTCGCGAAGATCGTCCGCTGCCTCGATGCGCTCGACGAAGAGAGCGTGTGGTGGCGCGCCAATCCCGAATCAAACAGCATCGGCAACCTGATTCTGCATCTCGACGGTAGCACACGCATGTGGGCGCTCGGCGTCGCAGGGAAGCGGCAGATCGTTCGCAACCGGGACTCGGAGTTTACTGAGCGTGGCCCCCTCGCCAAGTCGGCGCTGCTCGCGCGACTGCGATCGACGCTCGCGGAAGTCGACGAGGTGCTCGGCATGCTCGACGAGTCGGTGATGCTCGAGCGTCGCGCATCAGCGCACGGTGAGGTGACCGTGCTGTGGGCCGTGCTGCACGCGGTCGAGCACTTTTCGATGCACACGGGACAGATCATTCTGCTGACCAAGCTTCGCACGGGCGCGACGCTAAGGCTTGCGAGCTGATCGGAGCCTCGCCGATCGTCAGCCGGGGAGCCGAAAGTCCGGGCGCCAGCCCAACTGGAGCCCGGGAGCGAGCCCCGCCTCGAGCGCAGGGATCTCGAAGGAGTGACGCCGCTACTCTCGTGAAGCGAAAAGTGGAATTATCTTAGTACTGAGAGATATGGGGCGTGCGACTGGTGTGGCGAGCGGTTCAGCAGCTTGCGCCCTTCGGACAGTATCCAGTACGCCGCACCAAAGGTCGCCGC
>JBDSHG010000218.1:0-17165 GCA_039918615.1 Gemmatimonadaceae bacterium
TTCGAGAAGGCGATCGTCGCCATCTCGGGGGGTGTCGACTCCGCAGTCACTGCGTATCTCGCCGCGAAGGCGATCGGCGCGAAGAACGTCATCGGTGTGCGCCTGCCCTATCGCACCTCGAGCACCGAGAGTCTCGACCACGCGCAGCTCGTCATCGACGCGCTCGGCATCGAGAGCCGCACCATCGACATCAGCGCCGCGGTCGATGGCTACCTCACGAACGAGCCAGACGCCGACGCGACGCGTCGCGGCAACGTCATGGCGCGCATGCGCATGATCGCGCTTTTCGACCTCGGCGCGCGCTACAAGGCGCTTCCCCTCGGTACCGGCAACAAGACCGAGCGGCTGCTCGGCTACTTCACCTGGCACGGCGATGATGCGCCGCCGATCAATCCCATCGGCGATCTCTACAAGACGCAGCTCCGCGCGCTCGCCCAGCACCTCGGCGTCCCGGCGCAAATCGTCGACAAGCCGCCCACGGCGGATCTCGTGCACGGGCAGACCGACGAGGGCGATCTCGGCATCAGCTACGACCGCGCCGATCGCATCCTCCACTGGATCTTGAGCGGCTTCTCGCCCGACGAGCTCCTCGCACGCGGCTTCGACGCGGCCGAGGTGAGTGTGGTGCGGAAGCGGCTCGACTCGACGCACTGGAAGCGCCGCATGTCGACGGTGGCGATGCTGAGCGGGACCGCGATCGGCGAGAGTTACCTGCGACCGGTGGATTACTAGGCCGCAACGGCGCCAACCCAGCCGTGACGCGGCTAAGTCACCGCGCGTCCACTAGTTACAATGACGACGTCCCCGCTCGAGATCACCGCCACGCGCATGCTTCCCGCGCGCCGGTCGTGGATGACCGACGAGCTCGTGCGCATGTGCGTGGTCGCCTTCGGCACGCTCTCCGTCGCGCTCGGGCTGGCCTTCAACTACTACGCGCATCCCTTCCCGTGGCTCGGCGCAGGGCTGCTGGTCGTCATCGCGGCTGCGACGCGCGTCTTCGGCATCCCGCTTCCGGGCAAAGGCTTCGCGAGCTTCGCCGTCGGCCCCGGTGTGGCCGCGCTCATTGCGCTCGACTGGGCCGCGGGTGCGCTCGTCGTTGCGCTCGGGATCATCGTTGGCGATGCGATCGTGCGCCGGCTGCCGATGCGCAATGCCATCAGCAACGCGGGGCATTTCCTCACCGCGGGGACGATCGCGGGCTACGCCTATTATGGATTGATGAGCGGCGAGCTCGGGCTCGCCGCCTTCACGCAGGGGAACGCGTGGCGGCTTGGCTTCATGATCGCGCTGTTCCTCATCACGGTGAACGGCACCTTCTACCTGCAGCTCAAGCTCTCGCCCGCGATCGCGTGGGTGGATGCGCGCCTCACCGCGCGGTGGGAGAGCACAGTCGCCGTGCTTGCGACGCTCCTCGCACTCGGCGCGCTCCGACTCGCCTACAGTCAGACCTCGCCACGCTCGATGATCGCCGGCGCGCTCGTGCTCACGCTGTGCGCGGTGCTCACGCACTGGCTCGTGCGACAGGCGGCGGTGGGCGAGAGTCTGCAGCTCGTGCAGCGGCTCACGAGCGCGATCAGCGCGCGGCCCGAGCTGCATCACGCGCTCTACGACATCCAGCGCCTCACGCGCGCGCTCGTGCCGTGGGAGCAGATGGGGATCGCCGCGTACGACGCCGACCGCGATGACTTCGTCGTGGTCGTCGACACGTCGCCCGATGTGCCCCTCGGCACGCGCATCTCGGCGAGCGAAGGGATGGTCGGGAGCGCGCTGCGCGCCGGCCACGCCATCACGGATCTCGCGCTCCCGCTCGCGCAGCGGCCGAAGGAAAGTGCGCGGCGGTCGCAGATCGTGCTGCCGCTGATGTATGGGGAGCGGCTCGTCGGCGTCTGGACGGTGCGGCACTCGCGGGTAGAGATGTACCGCGTTCACGACACCGCGCTGCTCGAGTACATCGCGCCGCAGCTTGCGCTGTCGCTCGCGCTCGACAAGCTGATTCAGCCCGTCGTCGCCGCGAGCGCGGACATGACGTCGCACGTCGCGTCGATCACCGCCACGACGCAGCAGCTGCACGCCTCGGCGCAGGAGAGCGCGGAGACGGCGCGCCGGCTCGCCGCGACGGTGCACAACCTCGCGGAGACACTCTCGCGCGGCGCGGACGGTGCGCGCAACGCGCAGGTTATCGCCGACAGCACGGTAACCGAGGGACGCGCGACGCAGCAGAGCGGTGGACAGATGCTCGCGGACGCGCGCGTGGTGCGCGGCGCGACGGAGCAGGCGCGCGCGCAGCTCACCGCCGCCGCGGCGACCGTGCAGCAGGGCGCCGATCAGGTCTCGCGGCTGCGCGAGATCTCCGAGGCGGTGCAGAGGTTCGGGCAAACGATCACCGAGCTCGCCGATCAGACGGGGCTGCTCGCGCTCAACGCCGCCGTCGAGGCTGCGCGCGCCGGCCAGCACGGACGCGGCTTTGCCGTCGTCGCGCGCGAGATTCGCGAGCTCGCCGATCGAAGCGCTGCCGAGGCGGAGGGGATGGACAACGCGGTGCGCGACATCCGTGCGACGCTCGACCGTGCGGTGGCGCTGATGCAGCGTACGCGCGGTGAGGTACTCTCCGTTGCAGAGGCGAGCGGCGATTGGGTGGATGAGCTCGACCGCATCGTGATCGCGTCGGAGTCGGTCGCGGCGGCTGGACATCGCATCGTCGACGCAGCGCGTGAGAGCGCCGACCGCTCGGGGATGATGTCGCGTGCGCTCGCGGATGCGAGGGAAGAGGCGACGCGCGCGGAGAGCGAGACGGGCGTGGTCGCGGGCGCGAGCACGCAGCAGGAAGGGGCGATCGATTCGCTGAACGGCGCCGCGACGGAGCTCAGTGCAACGGCGCAGACACTCGCGTCCGCGGTGGCAGCGGTGCGCGCGGGACGCTAGCCAGCCGGTTGGTCGCTACTTCTTCGCGATGGCGGGCGCGACGCGCGGCGTCGGGCGCATCGGATCGCGGAGCGATGCCAGAATCTGCGCCGCTTGTGCGTCGAGAATCGTGCGATCTGGCATGACCGATCCCGCGAACGGCAGTGGCACGTCGAAGCCATCGCCTGCGCGGCGCGGAATGAGGTGGATATGAAAGTGATAGACATCCTGCCCGGCCGCCGCGCCGCTCGAGACGATGAGATTCATCGCGCTCGCACCAGTGACTTTTCGAATCACGGGGTTCAACCGCATCGCGACCTCGAAGAGATGCATCCCGAGATCGCTGGGGAGATCCTGAAACGACTCGTAATGCTGGCGAGGCACGACGAGCGTGTGCCCCTGATTCACAGGCTGCACATCCATGAATGCGATCGCGCTCGAGTCCTCGTAGCACACCGAAACCTCGGCCGCACCTTGCATGATGTCGCAGAAAATGCAGTGAGCGTTCGCGGAGCCTGATTCCTGCATTTGGCCGCCAGGGAGCGGCAGAGGCCGCTCGAGTAAAGAGTTGTTGCAGTCGTGTGCGTGACAAACGAACGATAAGGCGTCCGGCGCGGGCCCGGTAGGCATTCATGTGGCATCCGTGGCGGGCGGGAAGGTATCTTACACCGTCGATTTCACAGGACCTGACCCGACATGGCCACGCCCGCAACCGCCACCCAGCCGGCCCCGACGACCCTGAGCGCCGCTCAGCTCATCGCCGCGTACCGGAACATGTATCTCTCACGGCGGATTGACGACAAGGAGATCCAGCTCAAGCGCCAGAACCGGATCTTCTTTCAGATCTCCGGCGCGGGGCACGAGGCGATCCTCACCGCTGCCGGAATGGTGATCCGCTCGGGCTCCGACTGGTCGCTGCCGTACTATCGCGACCGTGCGTTCTGTCTGCAGCAGGGCGTGACGCCGGCCGAGATGTTCTACGAGGCGGTGGGTGCCGCCGCGGATCCCGCGTCTGGCGGGCGGCAGATGCCGAGCCATTGGGGGCACGCCGCGTACAACATCGTGTCGTCGTCATCGCCTACGGGAACGCAGTTCCTGCAGGCCGTCGGGATCGCGGAAGCCTCGATGCGCGCGAAGCTGCTCGGCATCACCGAGGGCTTCACCGAAGACGAGGTGGTCTACGTCTCCACGGGCGAAGGCGCGACGAGCGAGGGCGAGTTCTGGGAATCGGTGAACAGCGCGTGCAATCTCGCGCTGCCGGTGGTCTACGTGGTCGAGGACAATGGCTACGCGATCTCGGTTCCGGTCGAGGTCAACACGCCGGGCGGGAACATCTCGAAGCTGCTCGGGTCGTTCCCGGGGTTGTACATCCAGGAAGTCGATGGCTGTGACTTCGTGGCCTCGCACGCGGCGATGACGCGCGCGGTCGACTACGCGCGCAAGCGGAAGGGACCGGCGCTCGTGCACGCGCACGTAATTCGCCCGTACTCGCACTCGCTGTCGGATGACGAAGTGATGTACCGACACGCGTCGGAGCGCGAGGCCGATGCGGCGCGCGATCCGCTCACGACTTTTCCGAAGTGGCTGATTGCCGAGGGGCATGCGACGGAGGAGTCGCTGATGGCGATGCGTGAGGAGGTCGACGCGCTCGTGCTGGCGGCGACCGACGACGCGCTCCTGCAGCCGCAGCCGACAGCGGACACGATCTATCATGCCGTCTACTCGCCGCACGTCGATCCTTGCGGGGAGAACTTCGACACCGAAGATGATCCGCACTTCACCGGCGAGCCGACGACGATGGTCGATCTGCTCAACGCGTGCATGAAGGACGAGATGCGCCGCGACGAGAAGATTCTGATCTTCGGCGAGGATGTCGCCGACGTCACGCGCGAGCAGTACCTCGGCTCGCTCAAGGGGAAGGGCGGCGTCTTCAAGGTCACTTGGGGATTGCAGAAGGAGTTCGGCGGCGCGCGCGTGTACAACTCGCCGCTGGCGGAGGCGAACATCATCGGGCGCGCAATCGGGCTGGCGCTGCGCGGCTTCAAGCCCGTGGTCGAGATCCAGTTCTTCGACTACATCTGGCCCGCGTTCATGCAGTTGCGCGATGAGCTCGCGACGATGCGCTGGCGCTCGAACGACGCATTCAGTGCGCCGGTGGTCGTGCGCACGACGTACGGCGGCTACATCCGCGGGGCGATCTATCACTCGCAGACCGGTGCCTCCCTGTTCACGCACACGCCGGGGCTACGCGTGGTCTGTCCGTCGAGCGCGCTCGATGCGAATGGGCTGCTGCGAACGGCGATCCGCGGGGATGATCCCGTGATCTTCCTCGAGCACAAGCATCTGTACCGGCAGACGTACAACAAGGCGTGTTATCCCGGCCCGAACTTCATGATCCCGTTCGGCAAGGCGAAGGTCGTGCGCGAGGGCTCGGACATCACGGTGGTCACGTATGGGGCTACGGTGCAGCGCGCGCTGATCGCGGCGAATCACATGGCCGAGCAGGGGGTGGAGGTCGAGGTGATCGACTTGCGCACGCTGAGTCCGTGGGATCGTGAGACCGTATTCGCGAGCGTGCGGAAGACGAGCCGGGTGATCGTGGGCTACGAGGACTCGATGTCGTGGGGCTACGGCGCGGAGATCGCGGCGGCGATCGCGGACGAGTGCTTCGCGTGGCTCGATGCGCCGGTGAAGCGCGTGGCGAGCACGGACACCTTCGTTGGGTATGCACCCGCGCTCGAAGATGCGATTCTGCCGCAGGTGGACGACTTCAAGAGGGCGTACGCGGATCTGCTGAAGTACTAGTGGGCACCGACGCGTGCAGCTGTGCGAAGCGCCAGGGCACGAGCCCTGGCGCTTCGTCCATCCGGGAGATGCTCAGCCGGGGATGTGAAAGAGCCCGTGTTTTTTCTTCTTCGTGGTGGTGTCGGTCTGGGTGTTCGCATCCTGCGCTCCGGAGGCGCCGGCTGCGGGCTGTGTGGGCGGCTGGTACTTCGTGTATCCGGCCGGGATCTCGAACATCGAGGCCGGCACATCGCCGCGCACGAAATTCGTGGTGTGCATGACCGTCGTCCCGTTCTCGACCTTCCCCTTCTTGTCGGTATCCGACGAGTGCATCACGACCAGAACGGGCACGCCGTGGTGCATCTTTGCGCTCGCCGCCTTGAGCTGCGCCGTGTAGTCGGGATTGTTGAAGAAGTTGCCCGACGCGCTCCACCCCGATGACATGTAGGGGTTGATCAGATCATCGAACTCCGGCGCGTAGTAATAGTCCATGACGTTGTTGACGTCGTTCTCGCGGTGGATGAACGCCACCGACATCTTCATGTGATACGCCTGGGTCATCCGGTAGTGCTGCGTCTTGTAACTGTCGACGGTGGTGTCGGGCTGCACGCGATTGGCGTCGACGTGCACGTTCGTCATCTCGAACTTGACGAGGTTCGTGAGCATGCTCGTCATCTGCATCAGCCCGTCCTGGTCCATCGCGGCGTACTGCTTCTGCTTCGTGTCGACGACGATGAACTCCTTTGTCGCGCCCTTGAAGAGAAGGTAGGACCCTTCGGCGAATGGCCCGCCCTGCGCCCGCATCTGCGGCATGCTCACGTTGGTGAACTCGACGCGCGCGTTTCCGCCCGCGACCATGCCCTTCCCGCTCATGGTCATCTCCTTCCCCTTCTGCGCGTCGCTCGACGTCACCATGGAGAAGTCGTACGTAATGCCCTTCGTCGATGACGGCGTAGCGGCGACGAAGAGCGCGAGGACGGGGATGACGGCAGCGACACGCCACCGGAATGCTGACTGCGACACCTGGATTCTCCCGAGGAGGGGTTGGCGCGAAGGTAAGTCGCTTCCGCCCCGGATGCCAGCGCTGCGACATTCTCTTGCACCCTGTGGGCACAGAGTCCACCTTTGCCTTCCCGCCGCCCTGCCCCCATTCCCGGGGGGACCAACGAGCGGCGCCCGATGCGCCTGTATCTGTGGTCGTCGCTCGACCAGCTCGTGCTCAACGCGATTCTACTGGGGCCTGCGAAGTATTGATCGGTGTGCCACTGCGGTAGACGATTTTTCCGCCGACGATCGTCATCATCACGCGCGCATTCCGGATGTCATCGGGCGGGATGCTCGTGAGATCGCGATCGAGTAGTACGAGGTCGGCGAGCTTGTTCGGCTCGAGCGTCCCCTTGATGTTCTCCTCGAACGACGCGTAGGCGGCGCCGCTCGTGTATGCGCGCAGCGCATCCTCGACGGAGATTTTCTGCTCGGGGATCCACCCGCCCGGGTGTTTGCCATCGAGCGTCTCGCGCGTGACCGCACCGTAGATCCCCTCGATCGGGATCGCGGGCGCTACGGACCAGTCGCTGCCGAAGGCGAGATGCGCGCCGGCATCGAGAATCGATTTGAAGGCGTACGTCGTCTTCGAGCGCTCGTGGCCGATCACCGGCTCTGCCCAGCGTCCGTCATCCATCTCGTGATAGGGCTGCATACTCGCGATGATGCCGAGCGAGCCGAAGCGCGGGATGTCGGACGGCGCGATGTGTTGCGCGTGCTCAATGCGGAAGCGACGATCCTTCGCCCCATCTTCCTTTTGGACACGCGCATAGTTGTCGAGCTGGATGCGGATCGCCCGGTCGCCAATTGCGTGGACCATCACGTGCAGCCCCGCCTTGTCGGCGCCCGACGTTCGAGCGTAGAGGCTCTCCGCCGATGTGACGAGGATGCCGCTGTCCTTCGGCGCGTCGGTGAATGGCGCGAGCATCGCGGCGGTGTGCGAGCCAAGCGACCCGTCGACGAATCCCTTGAGGCCACCGATGCGCACCCACTCGTCGCCGTGGCCGCGCGCGGCGACGGTGTCGCGCAGCCGCTCCCAGGTTGCGAGGGGAACCACGGCGTAGATGCGGGTGATCATCCGCCCGGGAGCATGATGCGCGCGCTCGAAGATCGAGAGATCGTACCACGTCCCCATGTTCTGCGCCGACGTGACCCCGTGCTCGGCGAAATAGCTCATCGCGGCGTCGAAGGCGCGATCGGCAACGGCCGCGGGCGGATCGGGCATCGCATCATCCACGAGCCCCTGCGCGTTGTCCTTGAGCAGTCCGGTGAGCTCGCCGTGCGCGTCGCGGATGATGACCCCTCCATCGACGTCGGGGGTCTGCTTCGTCACCTTCGCGGCGGCGAGCGCGAGGCCATTGGCGAGCCCCATGTGGCCGTCGAGACGGCTCACCCACACCGGATTGTCGGGGGTGACGGAGTCGATCCACTGGCGCGTGGGGAGCTCGCCGCCCCAGAGCGTGTGATCCCAGTCGCCGTCGGTGATCCACGCGCCCTTCGGCATCGTCTTCGCGAACGCCTTGATGCGCGCGATGAATTCCGTCGGCGTCGACGCATCGCGAAGCTTGACCATCGAGAGCCCGCGCCCCGCGCTGATGATGTGCGTGTGCGCGTCGTTGAATCCCGGCACTACCATCTGGCCGTGCGCGTCGATGACGTTCGTCGCGGCACCGGCCATCTTCCGGATCTCGGCGCTCGAGCCCACTGCCGCGATGGTATCCCCTCGCACCGCGATCGCCTCGGCCCAGGGGCGCTTCGCGTTCCCCGTCCAGATGCGCGCGTTCACGACTGCGAGGGTGACGGGGGCGCTCCTACCGACGGAACACCCGGCGAGGGTAAACGCGAACATCATGATGAAAGTCGCATGGGCGAGACCCGACGTGCGCGGGAGGATGTTCATCCGTCGCTAGCGGCGCTCCATCGCGTCGCGAATGTCGAGGAGGATCTCGAAGTAGAGCTGCTCACGACGATAAGCGAAGTCGAGTGTGGCCATCGATGTGCTGTCTTCGGTCGCCTTGGCGCGCTCGAAGCTCTCGCGATACATCTCGTCGAGATTGTTGAGGATGCGTTCGCGGCTGCGCGACATGGCAATCTTCTCTAGGGCTTTGAGGGTGAGTCGTGGCGGGTCATCGTTCGTTGAAGCGGAGAGCGCGGCTTCGCCCTGCTCGAGGAAATATTTCTTCGCCGCACCCATGAGCGCACGACGTGGATTTATCGGACTAGTCATGATTCGAGACCAGGTCTTCACGCGCGACAAATATCGCTGCGTTTACTGTGGAGAGATCTTTCCCGCGGAGGAGCTCACGGTCGATCACGTGCAGCCTCGCATGCGCGGGGGAGATCGATCCGGTGGGAACTTAGTGACGGCGTGCAGGGGCTGCAACACGCTCAAAGGGCATCGCAAGCTCGCGGAATTTCTGGCCGCGGAGCCATCTGCGCGCAAACACTTCTTTACGTTGGCGACTGCGGTGTGGCCGCGTCATCTGCGCGCGGTGGAGGAGCAGCTCGCACGCAGGGATTCGAAGCAGGCACAGCGACGGAAAGCGGCCAGCTAGCGCATCAGCTCAACGCGGGCGCTCGCGGCCCTGCGTGAGGGAGCGGAAGCGCTCCGTCATTCTGTTCACGCGCTCGGAATACTGGCGCGGCGTTTCGTCGGCGGCGCGCGGCGGCACGACTTGCTTGCACAGATCGTCCGGCGTCCCGATCTGCGTCGCTCCTGCACGCCCCGCGATCTCCTCCGCGGCGCGGCGAAACGCATCGACCGCACTCTGCATCGAGACGAGCTCCGCGCTCGACTCGGAGCCGGTGACATCGACTCCGCTCTCCTCGAGCGAGCGCAGCGCCGCATATGCCTGTTGCGTCGGTGCGTCCGTGCGCGCCTCGTCGCGCGATCCCTCGTCGTGCCTGTCGAATGTCATCATGTGACTCTGCCCTGCTCTATTTGGGAAGCTTGTTGTCGCCAGGCGGCGCGACGTAGCGATACTGTTCTACGACCTGTCCGGCGATCAGATGCTCGTGCAGAATCTGCTCGGCGCCGGCGACATCCACGTGCGAATACCATACGGCTTCCGGATAGACGGCCACCATCGGCCCGTTCCCGCACTGCCCCATGCATCCTGCGTGATTGACCCGAACACTGTTCTGCACCCCCGCTGCGGCCACGCCCTTCTTCAATGCCGCAAAGACCAGATCGCTTCCCTGCCCTGGACACGTTCCACCCGAAGTACACACGAACACGTGATGTCTGTACTGTCCCATGCGCGAAAGCTAGCGCAAACAGCTCACTAAGCGGACGCTACGTTGAGACTATTCGGTGCATATTTCGCTTATACATCGCACACCGAACGGAGAAAACTTTTGTTGCACTCACATGGCTGAGCCCTGGCTTCGCGGCCCCATCGCCGGGATGCCCGCGATGGTGATGCCCGCGGCGCACGCCCTCATGCAAGCGGCCGAGGACATATCGATGGTGGTGGCGGGGCTAACCGAGGAGCAGCTGTGGGCGCTCCCCGGTGGTGCCGCAGCCGTCGGCTTCCATCTCCGCCATCTCGCGGGGAGCATCGACCGCCTGCTGACGTACGCCGACGGCGAGATGCTGAGCGATGAGCAGATGACGGAGCTCGACGCCGAGGTGGTTTCCGACTCGCGGAGCGCGGAGGAGCTCGCGCGCGCGGCGGTGGCGTCCATCGAGCGCGCGATCGGCGTCATGCGCGAGACGCCGCCGGAGCTGTATCTCGAGATGCGCGGCGTCGGCCGCAAACGCCTGCACTCGACGGTGTTCGGGCTACTGGTGCACATCGCCGAGCATACACAGCGGCATGTGGGAGGGATCGTAGCGACCGCGAAGGTCGTGCGATCGACGTCATAACCGGACGCAGGGATCCGTTATGGCTTCCGCGTTGGCGAAACCTGGGCGCGCGTTCGGGCGTTCAGCACGTGAATACCAACCCAGCAGGGGGAACGGCATGGCATCAACTCCGGCAGCAGACAGCGACAAGGCGATCGCCGCCAAGGGATACGTTCATCCCGAGGTGCTCGTGTCGACCGAATGGCTCGCGCAGAATCTCGACAATCCGAAAATCCGTATAGTCGAGAGTGACGAGGATGTGCTTTTGTACGACCTCGGCCACATCAGGAACGCACAGAAGGTCGACTGGCATCTCGACCTGAACGACGACATCGTGCGCGACTACGTCAGCCCCGAGCAGTTCGAGAAGCTGCTCCAGTCGAAGGGGATCGACGAGTCGACCACCGTCGTCTTCTACGGCGACAAGAACAACTGGTGGGCGACGTACGCCTTTTGGGTGTTCAAGCTCTTCGGCTTCGAGAACGCGCGCGTGCTCGATGGTGGCCGCGTGAAGTGGGAAGCGGAGAAGCGCGATCTCGTGGGCGACGTCCCGAAGTTCGCGCGTACCAGCTACAAGGCGCCCGCGCGCAACGACGCGAAGATCCGCGCGTTCCGCGATGAGGCACTCGCGCACTCGAAGGAGAAGAAGCCGATGGTCGACGTGCGCTCGCCCGACGAGTTCTCCGGCAAGAAAACGCACATGCCCGAGTATCCGCAGGAAGGCGTGCTGCGCGGGGGCCACATTCCCGGCGCGAAGAGTGTTCCGTGGGCGAAGGCCGCGAACACCGACGGCACCTTCAAGAGCGCCGCAGAGCTGCGCGCGATCTACGAGACGGAAGCGGGGCTCAAGAAGGACGATGACGTGATCGCCTACTGCCGCATCGGCGAGCGCTCCTCGCACAGCTGGTTCGTGCTCACCTACCTACTCGGCTATCCGAAGGTTCGCAACTACGACGGCAGCTGGACGGAGTGGGGAAATTCCGTGCGCATGCCGATCGAGAAATGACCGACGTCACGCCGGTGGTGAAGCCGCCCAACCGCGTCATCGCGGTGTGGAAGGGCGAACAGGAGTTCGACGTGGGGAAGCCCGGCGGTCCGACGGCTCGCATCGACGGGCACGGCAAGTCGGCGATGGGTCCGGTGGATACGCTGCTCGGCGCACTCGCGACGTGCGCGTCGATGGACGTCGTGGGGATTCTGAAGAAGCAGCGTACGCCGGCGTCATCGCTCGAGGTCGAGGTGATCGGCACGCGCGCGCAGGTCACCCCTGCTCCGCTGACGCACGCGCTGCTCCGCTTCCGCATATCGGGCGCGGGGATCGAGCGCGAGCAGGCGCTCAAGGCCATCGAGCTGTCGGTGACGAAGTACTGCTCGGTGCGCGATTCACTCGACAGGAACATCCCGGTGGAGTGGGAGCTGGAATTGAAGTAACGGAGAGGCTCGTGATTGATGCGGCGATAGGACGAACTCCGCTGGTGCGGCTCGAGAAGGTCGTCGAGCCGGACATGGCGGAGGTGTGGATGAAGGTCGAAGGGATGAACCCCGGCGGCTCGATCAAGGACCGCACCGCGCTCGGCATGATCACCGACGCGGAGCAGCGCGGGGTGCTGAAGCCGGGCAGGACGATCGTGGAACCGACGTCGGGGAACACGGGGATCGGTCTGGCGCAGGTGGCGGCGACGCGCGGCTACAAGCTCATTCTCTGCCTCCCGTCGCAGATGAGCGAGGAGCGCAAGCGCACGCTCATCGCTTATGGTGCGCAGCTGGTGCTCACCGATCCGGAGCGCCGCATGCTCGCGGCGATCGAGGAGGCCGAGCGCATTCGGGATCGCACAGGCGCGTGGATGCCGAATCAGTTCTCGAATCCTGCGAACCCGCGCGTGCATTACGAGCACACGGGACCGGAGCTCTGGGAGCAGATGGGCGGGCGGATCGATGCGTTCGTGTACGGTTCGGGGACGGGCGGGACGATCAGCGGCGTGGGACGCTTCCTCAAGGAGCGCTCGCCGAAGACGCAGGTGATCTCGGTGGAGCCTGCGCGCTCACCGGTGTTGAGCGGCGGCCAGCGCGGCACGCATCAGTTCCAGGGGATGGGCCCGGGCTTCATCCCGGACAACTTCGACCGATCGGTGGTCGACCGCATCGTGACCGCGTGGGAAGAGGATGCGTTCCCACTCGCGCGCAGGCTGGCGCGTGAGGAAGGGCTGTTCGTGGGAATGTCGAGCGGCGCGATCGTGTACGTGTCGCTGCAGATCGCGCGCGAGCTCGGCCCGGGCAAGCGCGTCGCATGCATCTCGCCGGACTCCGGCGCGAGGTATTTGACGACGGCGTTGTTCGCTGGGATTGAAGGTCGAGCGAGCGTATTGGAAGAGAAGCGTTAGAAACTGGTGAAACGATCGAACGGAAAACTGCACGGATTGAACGGATAACAGCCAAAGTGGCAGTCTCCGTTTAATCCGTGCATCTCATCCGTCCAATCGGTTTTCAAACGTCGGTCTCGCCGCTGTCATTCATTCCCTACGCCTGCAGCTTCGTCAGCAGCTGGAGCGTCTTGAGATCCGCCTCGGGGTACTTCGGATTCATGTGCTCGAGTGTCGAGACGATCTTCTCCAGCACCAGATAGTCGCGGGCGTGCTTGCGATCGGCGGGCACAATGAACCATGGCGCGTACTTCGTGCTGCATTTGCGGAAGATGTCGGCGTATGCCGCCGTGTAGTCGGCCCACAGGTCGCGCTCGGCTAGATCTGCTTCCTGGAATTTCCAGTTCTTCGATTCATCGGTGAGCCGCTCGCGCAGGCGCACGCGCTGCTCTTCCTTCGACACGTGAAGGAAAAACTTGAGAATCGTGACGCCGTTCTCCGTGAGATAGCGCTCGAAGTCGTTGATCTGATCGTAGCGCGCATTCCAGACTTTCTTCGGCGCGAGCTTGTGCACGCGCACGGCGAGGATGTCCTCGTAATGCGAACGGTTGAAGATGCCGATCATCCCGTGCGCCGGGACGGCGGAGTGCACGCGCCAGAGATAGTCGTGCGCGAGCTCGGCGTGGGACGGCGCCTTGAACGAGGTTACCGAGCATCCCTGCGGGTTCACGGAGCTGAACACGCGCCGGATCGTGCCATCCTTCCCTCCCGCATCGCGCGCCTGCAGCACCACGAGTAGCGACCGCTTCGACTCGGCGTAGAATGCGTTCTGCAGCTCGCCGAGCCGCGTGCGAAGCTTGTCCATCTTCTTCTCGAGCGTGTTGTCGTCAGCGTCGAGAGAGCGCGGAGGGAGCGCGGCCTTGTCGCCGAGCGAAATTTTGTCGTGAGGGGCGAGCGGGGTGAGCTTCATTGCGTTGCGCCGGCTGAGGTGATCCAAAAATACATGCAAACGGGCGCCCCGCAGTTCGCGGAGCGCCCGTTCAGTTCACGATCGAGAAGCGCGCGCGGTTACTTACTTCGCCAGCGCATCCGCCAGCGCCGAAGCGCCCGTCTCCTCCGCGTCCTTGGCCTTCGCGACCACGGCCCCCATGCCGAAGAACTCGTGCGTCACGCCGGAATAGACCTTCCGCTCCACGGTGACTCCGTCCGCCTTGAGCTTCTTCTCGAGCATTTCGCCATCAGTGCGTAGCGGATCGATCTGCGCATTGATGATCATCACCGGCGGCAGCCCCTTGAGATTCGCCCCCGCGAGATTGATGCGCGGATCCATGCCGTCCGCGGGCGTGCGGACGTACTGCTTGAAGAACCACTCCATCATCGGACGGCTGAGTGGCTTCGCAGCAGCATTCTCCTTGTAGGATGCCGTCTCCGTGTCCGGCTGCGCGATCGGATAGACCGAGAGAATGAACTTGGGCAGCGGCAGCTTCGCGTCGCGAACGGCCACGGCCGTCGCCACCGCGAGATTGCCGCCAGCGCTCTCACCCGCCAGCGCCATACGCGACGAGTCGCCTCCGATCTTCGATGCGTTCATCATCGCCCACTTGTACGCCGCGAAGGCATCGTCGTGCGCCGCGGGGAACTTGCTCTCGGGCGCCTTCCGATATTCAACGGAGACGACGATCGCCTTCGCCATCATCGACAGCGCACGGGCGCCGGCGTCGTAGGTGTCGATCGTCGCGATCACGAATCCGCCACCGTGATAATAGACGATCACCGGGAACGGCTTTGTTCCAGCCGACGGCGTGTAGATGCGCGCCTTGATCGAGCCCGCCGCGCCGGTGATCTCGCGATCGACCGTCGTCACGCCGGGTGGCGGCGTCGTTGGCTTCCCCATCTTTACGAGGAGGGCCTTCACCGCATCGGTCGGCGTCGGCTGCTTGCGCGCATCGACCGCTGTCAGCGTCTCGATCGGCTTCCCGTGCAGCGCCCCGAGCTGGTCGAGCACGGCCTGCATGTCCGAGTCCGGCTTCGCCATCGGCGCTGAGTCCGCAACCATCGGCGCGCCCATCGCCGTCGTGTCGGCGACGATGGTCGTCGACGTCGATGTGGAATCAGTGCCCTTGCCTCCGCGCGTACACGCAGCGACGAGCGCGAGCGCCGTGAACGCAACGCAATATCCAGCAGCCGCCCGGCCACGTGGGGGCAGGGCGACGAGATGAACGGACATCAGAACGCTCCTTCTCTTTTATGGATGAATGTGCGCCCACGCGGGCGCGTGCTACGAACCGAGTCGGCGCGGCTGCCACTCCGGTTCCGATGATGCAGGACGAGCTACGGTCGCTTCGACATCGCGCGCGGGTGCGCGCAGGTCGGCGCGCGGGGCGGTGTCGTCGCCGCCGTCACCAATGCTCTTCTTGAACTCGCGAATGCCCTTGCCGAACGATGATCCGATCTCGGGGATCCGCTTGGCGCCGAACAGCAGGAGAACGACGACGGCCAGCAGCAGAATCTTTTCCGGTCCTATTCCACCAAACATGCGAGCCTCGAAGTCTTGGGTGAAGCGTTGCCAATGCGGATGATTAAGGCAACGGTCGTGCCGGGTGACGGTGCGGCATCCCGAGGGATGCCGCCCGCCGTCCCTGAATCATGCGCTCGCGATGAAGGGCGTGACAATCGCGGTGACCTGCGCCTTCGACAATGGCTCATCAAAGGCCTGCGTCGCCGCAGCCGTGCCGCCGTTCGAGGCCGTGAGCGAGAGCGCGCTCACGTCGACCGGCCCCTGCATGACGTTGTCCTCGCCATCGTAGATCCCCTGCGTGAAGGCGGGGAGATCGTCCCGGCTGTTGCTCGTGATCCATCCCTTGAGCCCACGAAGGCGGCGAACCTCGGACGCGTGGCGCGCCTCGATCGAGTGAATCGTCAACGCCGCCGTCAGCACAGCCTTGTCGTTGACCAGTCGCGGCGCCTGGCCCTTGTAGGCGCGCACGCCGGTGTCTTCGAAGGCCTGCGCAAGCGCCTTGAAGGTCTCGTACTGTCCGGACTGAAAGTCGAACGTCACCGCCCCGTGCGCCGTGAAATCGAACGCCGGTTTCGGATTCGGTGTCGCGCTCTTCCCCATGATCAGCGACTTGAGCGCCGCCACGTGGACGGACTCATGCGCGCTGATCGTCTGGAAGATCGTCATGTCTGCGGAATCGATGAGTCCCGACGCCGCGACGCCGCGCGTGTAGAACTCCGACTCGAGATACTCTAGCAGGAGAGCGAACTGCAGCACATCGAGCACATCATTCGGCGCCTGTGCAAAGACATCCTTCGTGAGCGCAGCGAGCGCGACGGGGATGGAGCCGAGCGCGAGCGCGGCTGCGAGCTTGGAGTTGACCGACGCGCCCTTCGAGATCTCTTCCTGGCGCGCATTGACGCGCGTCATGATCTCGGGGTCGATCGTATCGTAAAGAGTCTTCTGATCCATGATGTAAGGGCTCCTCAACCGTTGTTGTTGGGGCCCTGCACGAATGTGCTGGGCGCGTTCGCGAAGGCGAGCTTGTCGACGATGTAACCCTGTGCCATGCCAGCGACCTTCGACGGGCTGAACGCGTTATCGAACGCCTGGGGCGCGAATGCATTCGTTTTCGGAGCGATGAGATCGTGAATCGCCGATGCGTGTCGCGCCTCGACCGAGACGATCTTGCCGGCGAGCGTCAGGTAGTCGGTGCTCGAGAGATACTGAGCAGCGCCGTTGTAGGCGGCGATGCCGAGATCCTCGAACGCGGCTGCAGTCGCGAGCACGGAGGTGCGGTCGTTGAAGTTCACACCCGGATAGGTCGCGGTAATGCTGAAGCCGTAGGTGGAACCGAGCGCGGCCTTCAGGAACTCGCGATGAATCACCTCATGGTTCTTGATGTCGCCGAGCACGCCTTGCTCCGCGCTGCTGAGGTTCGAGCCGCTGAACCCGGCCACTACGCGAGTATAGAAATCCGCTTCGAGCTGCTCGAGCGCGAATGCGAGCTGGAGCACCGCGAAGTCGCCGTTGGAAAAATCGATAGTGAGGGTGTTTCCCGATCCGGGGCGAGGCCCGGTGGTGTTGTCACTGCCGCATCCCGCCAGCGCGGTGGGCAGCATGACCAGCACGCCGCCGACGCCGATCACCTTGAGGAAGTCGCGACGCGTGCGAGCCTCGAGGAGCTGATCGGCGGACGAGATCACCAAAGTCTTCTTCTGAGCCATCCCTG
>JBDSHG010000219.1:0-5459 GCA_039918615.1 Gemmatimonadaceae bacterium
GATCAGCGTTCCGGCGTGGCCGATACCAACCCAGAACACGAAGGTGATGATGTACACACCCCACATCACCGGCGGTCGGTATCCCGCGACCCCCAATCCCATGTAGATCTGGTACATCCACGCCGTCGCGCCGATCAGCAGACAGAACACCGCGAACGCGAGTCCCGCAAACCACGCCTTCGTGAGCTTGAGCGTGTCGAGAATCTCGTCCGTAACCTGCGTGTAGCTCGTCACGGCCGGCAGCTGCACATCCGCTCGGGCGGTGTTGTCCGGCCGAAGCTCTATGCGCTCGGGAGCCATTGCGCTCATCGGCTCACCGTCCCGTCGGCGCGGACGGCGCCGAGTGATTGACCTTCTTCAAGTACACCACCGCGGTGAACGTGTTGAGCTCCTCGAACACGTGATAGGCGCGCTTGTCCTCGATCATCTTGGTCACCGACCACTCCGGATCCGCCGCGTCGCCGAAGGTGATCGCATTCGATGGACACGCCTGCGCGCACGACGTCGTGAACTCGTCCGCCTGCACGGCGCGTCCCTCGAGCTTGGCGCGATTCTCCGACTCGCGAATGCGTTGCACGCAGAAGGTGCACTTCTCCATCACACCCTTGCCGCGCACCGTCACATCGGGATTGAGCTGCCAGTTCATGCGCTCCGGCCACGCGTATTGCGGCCGACGCGGCTCGCCGTAGCCGAACCAGTTGAAGTAGCGAACCTTGTACGGACAGTTGTTCGAACAGTAGCGCGTGCCGACACAGCGATTGTAGACCTGCACGTTGAGCCCGTCCGGCGAGTGATACGTCGCGTACACCGGGCACACGGGCTCGCACGGCGCGTTGCCGCACTGCTGGCACATCATCGGCACGAAGCGCGTCTCGAAGCTGTCGTCGAGCGTCTCGCCGCCTTCGAAGTAGCGTTCGAGACGGATCCACGCCATCTCGCGGCCGCGCAGGATGTTCGCGCCGGGCTGTCCCTCGAGCCCCGGAGTCGCCGATGACTGATGCGGAGCACCGACCGTCGCAATGTTGTTCTCCGCGTAGCACGCGGTGACGCAGGCCGAGCATCCGGTGCAGCGGGCGAGATCGACGGTCATCGCCCAGCGGCGCTTCGCCATCCCGCTCCAGTGATTCGGATCGTACATCCCCTTCTTGTTATCGTCGCTCGGCAGATCGCCCTGCGCATCCTGCGCGACTGGCGCGCGGAGCCCCGGGAGGAACGCGTGCGACGCATCGCCGGGCATGTGCTCTTCCGCGCCCGCCTCGGCATCCTTCACCCCACCGGCGTGCTGCGTCTCGCCCACGCCCGCCGCCGGGAAAATTCCGAGGTCGCGCGCCTCGATGGCCTGCGCAATACCGCGTCCGTGCTGCCGGGCGGAGCCTTCGGTGCTCACGAGCGGGACGAAGTCGCCCGTCTTGGTGAGCTTCACCTTCGTCGACGTCCACGCCTGTGCGCCGGATTTGGAGTCGAAGACGGCGGAGAGCAAATCGCCCGGATTCGAGCCGATGTTTTGCGCGTAGCGTCCGTACGCCGTGTGTCCTCGGCCGAAGGCGATCGCGATCGTGTCGCCGCGGAGTCCGGGGTAGACGTATGCGGGCGCCGTGAGCGAGCCGTTCGGCGTCTCGACGCGCAGGACGTCGCCGGCATCGATCGCGAGCCGCGCGGCTGCCTTCGAGCCGACCTCGATCACCGTCTGCCAACACACCTTGGTGACGGGATCCGGAATCTCCTGGAGCCACGGCTTGTTCGCGCCGCTGCCGTCCTCGAGCATCGGCGAGGGATAGACGACGAGGTACATGTCGCCCGACGTCGCCTCGATATTTGCCGCGGTGCGCGTCGTCGCGACGGCGCTTTTTTTCGCGCGCTCGCCAGCGAGCGTACCGTTGCCAAGGCCCTTTATCAGAGCCAACGTAAACGCTGCCGTACCACCGGGATAGCGCGAGATCAGATACTCACGATAGTTCGGCGTCGGATGCGCGGCCGCCGTCTTCGGATTCGCCTTTGCCACCGCCATCAGGACGTCCGCAGTGGCGCGCGTCTCGTACACCGGATCCATTCCGGGCTGCTGCAGCGAGATCACACCGGGGAGCGGCTGCGCGTCGCCCCACGATTCGATCGCGTGGCTATCCGGCAGCACGAGATCGCACAGCTCGGTGGTCTCGTCCGGATAGCTGGAGAACGAAACCTTGAACGGCACCTTCGCCATCGCGTCGGCGACCTTGGCGCTCTTGGGCGTGGTGAACACCGGATTCGCGCCGCGCACGAAGAGCAGCGACACCTGGCCGGCGCGCATCTTTTCGATGGCATCGGTGAGCTCGGCGTCCGTCGCCATCCCTTCGAAGCCCTCGATCGGACGCGCGGTGAGCACCGAGCGGCCAACGTTCCCGAACTTCTGATTCAGCTCGTTCACGGCCAGCGCGAGGTCGTACGCCCCGCCGGCGAGGAAGAGGCTCGGAGCGCCAGCCGCAAGCTCGGTCGCCAGCGCCTGCAGCGTTGCCACGGGCACATCGCTCGCCTGCGCGGCCTTCGCGATCGAGCCCGAGCCGGCGATCGCATTCGCGATGGCGAGCTCGGAGCCGGGCTTGCACGCAATCCACGTGTCCGCGTTCATGCCTGTAAGCGAGCGGCGCGGTCCGACGTAGATCACACGCGGCGCCTCGGCGCCCTTCGAACGTGCATCGGCGAACGAGAGCTGCTGCGGGACGTTGGCGCCCCACGTCTCGAGGAAGTCGGCGCCGAAGGAAACGATGACCTTCGCGGCCGTGAAGTCGAGCGACGGCCAGGCGACGCCGTAACTCTGCTTGTTCGCCGCGATGACGCCGCCGTCGGCGAGCGCGGCGTAGCTCAGGTGCGCAGGCATGCCGAAGCCGGCGAGCCACGCATCGAGGAACCCGGGGAAGCTACCCGTCTCGTGCTGATTGATGAAGAGCGCGCTGCCGGCCTTCCCGGCGCTCTGCACCGACGCGAGCTGTTGGCCGAGGAGCGTGAGCGCCTGCGCCCACGAGATCGGCAAGAGCTTGCCATCCTTGCGGAGCATCGGCTGACGGTAGCGATCCGGATTGTAGAGTCCCTGCACCGCCGCCTGCCCGCGCGAGCACAGCGCGCCGCGGTTGAGCGGGTGATCGGGATTCCCCTCGACCTTGAAGGTGCGTCCGTCCCGCACCTCGAGCAGCACGCCGCATCCGGCGGCGCACTCGCGGCACGTGGACGCGTAGTAGTTCGAAACGCCGGGGACGGTCTCATCGGGTTGGACGAGATACGGAATGAGCTTCTCCCCCGTATCCGAACTGCACCCGATCGCCGCTGTAGTCGCGCCGGCTGCGCCGAGCACCTTGAGGAAGGTGCGGCGGGTCGTGCCCTGTTTCGGATCCGTCACCGCGGTCGGGCTCTCACTCATGCGCGATTCCTAGTAGTGGCACGTGCTGCAGTCGTAGCGGGCTTTCCACGCGGGATTCACGTTGCCGATGTGACAGTTGATGCACCATCCCATGTTGAGCGATGCGTACTGGTAGACGCGGTTCATCTGCTGCACCTGTCCGTGACAGGTCTGGCAGGTGACGCCGGCGTTCACGTGGCGCATGTGCGGGAACTGAACGTAGTCGGGAACCTTGTGCACGCGCACCCACGGAATCGGCTGCTTGTTCTTCCAGTAGGTGGTGAGCTTCTCGATCCCTTCGCTCGTGCGCGCGGGGAGACCGTCGGTTGCGGGGCGCTGCGCGGTGACGACCGTGTGGCAGCCCATGCACGTGTTGACGGATGGAAGCCCGGGGTCCATCGCCTTGTTTGCCGAGAAGTGGCAGTACAGACAGTTCATGCCGAGCGTCTGGACGTGGCGGGGGTGCGGGAAGGCGATGGGCTGGACGGGCGAGCGCCCCTGGCGCGTGGATCCGCCCCAGTAACCCCACTCGCCACGGTTCACGATGGTGGTGTCGGGGGCCTTGTTCGTCGCGCGTGCGGACGGTGTGGCGGCAGGAGCAGCGGCGGGAGCGGCAGTCGGCTGCTGCGATTGCTGCTGTTGTCGTGCGCCGGTGTACGCGGATGCAATTGCGGCAGTGGCCGCAAGCACCACGAATCCCGGCAGAACTGCCCACTTTTTCCGAATCGTCATCGCACCAAGGAAGCGGTCAACCCAGAAGTCGCTGCGTTTGTGAAATTGTTCACAAGCAGTGCAAGTGAAGCGGGAATCTGCACATGGGCCGCATCACGCGCAAGTGGCACTCGGCGAAAGCGTTAGCCGATAGAACTACTCCGGTATACGCGATACTCAAGGCGTCTCCGCGAGCTTCAGCGCTCGCATCTCCGCCGGAAGGAGCTCGAGATTCGCGAGTGGCGATTGCACGAGCCGGAGCGGCCACGCGGATCCGAAGAGAAAGTACGCGCCGCCGATCGTATGCAACAGATGTGCGAGGTCATCCTCCGGCGGTCCCCAGATCCACGAGATGTCCCAGTGCAGCCGCGCGCGCTCCTCTGGCGTGAGCCCCCAGTGCGACTCCTCGATCAACGCGCGCCCAGCCGACGTCACCACGATGCGCACACGCGGGTCTGCGCGGACGATCGCACGAACGTGCGCGCCGCTCAGATCACCCGCGACGTCGAGCGCACTTCGCTGACGCACATCCTCGAAGCGCGTCGTGAGCACGAGCGGCAGACCGATCTCTCCGCACGCGCTCGCGAGATGCGCGAGCCGCGAGTCGTGCGCGCCCATCCCCCACTGCGGCGGATAAGCGCGAATCGCGCGCGCGCCGGCGGCGTGCGCGGCGATGAGCGCGGGCTCCCAGCGCGGCCAGTCGGGACGGATCGCCGGCACGGGCTCGAGCACCGCGCGATGCGGCTCCAGCGCCGCGAAGAGCGCCTCGTTCCCCGCGGTGACGTCACGATGGAACGCCGTGGGAAGATGGCCCACCCACGCGCCCGCGATCCCCTCGCGCGCGAGCACGCGCACGAGCACCTCCGGGTCCGGATGCGGCAGCTCGCGAAAGGGATACGCGCCGATGAAGCAGTTGACGTCGATCATCGCTCGCGCGCTCGCAGTGGCGCCCTCACGTCTTCACTTTCACGTGCGCGTCGGTGCGGCGAGCCGCGACGCCGCTCGTCGGAATTCCGGGCAGCGCATTGTGCGGGAAGATGCGCGCGGCGTTGCGCCAGCGAACCTCCTCGATCTCATCCTCGCCCATCCCGATCGCGTCGAGCGCACGCAGCTTCGCGAGCCCTGTCTCCATCGTGATGTCGCACCCCCAGAGCATCCGCGCCGCGCCAACCGATGCGTAGACGAGATCGAGCATCCCGCGATCGACGCCGCTCCCCGAGAGATCGATGTAGATGTTCGGGATCTCTCGCACCGCTGCGCAACTGTGCGCCCAGTCGCCGCCGCCGCCGATGTGCGCGAGGATGAACGACGCGCGCGGATGCCGCACGGCGAGGCGGCCGAGATCCACACCATCCGAGACTTCCTGCCCCGGCCACTC
>JBDSHG010000220.1:0-3575 GCA_039918615.1 Gemmatimonadaceae bacterium
TCACGGGGACCTCGTATCTGCGATTCCTCGCGAATCCGCTCGCGGGGAATCGCTCGCCGGTGTCCGAGGAGATCAACGTCAGCCCGGGCGACCAGCTCGTGATGATCATCAATCAGGGTGGGTGAGACCGGGATGTCCAAGGTAAATCCGTACAACCGTACATCGCCGGTGAAGGACTCGACGGGCTTCGTGCACGTGCGCGGCGCGCGCGAGCACAATCTGAAGAACATCGACGTCGACATTCCGCGCGACGCGCTCGTCGTCTTCACCGGCGTATCAGGGTCGGGGAAGTCGTCGCTCGCCTTCGGCACGCTCTACGCCGAGGCGCAGCGGCGCTATCTCGAGTCCGTCTCGCCGTATGCGCGGCGGCTCTTTCATCAGATGGCTGTTCCGGAGGTCGATGAGGTCGATGGGCTCCCGCCCGCGGTCGCGCTGCAGCAGCAGCGCGGCACGCCGACGACGCGCTCCTCCGTGGGCAGCGTCACGACGCTCTCGAATCTCCTGCGCATGCTCTACTCGCGCGCGGGGCAGTATCCGGCGAAGCAGGAGCATCTCGAGGCCGAGGCGTTCTCGCCGAACACGCCGGCCGGCGCGTGTCCGCGCTGCCATGGGCTCGGCCGCGTCTACGAGGTCACCGAGCGATCGATGGTCCCCGACGATTCGCTCACGATTCGCGAGCGCGCCGTCGCCGCGTGGCCTACCGCGTGGCAGGGACAGAACCTCCGCGACATCCTCGTCACGATGGGCTACGATGTCGACAAGCCGTGGCGCGAGCTTCCGAAGAAGGTGCGCGACTGGATTCTCCTCACCGACGAGCAGCCGACGGTGCCCGTGTACGCGGGCTACACGCCGGCGGAAGTGCGGCGCGCGCTCAAGAGAAAGGAGGAGCCGAGCTACATGGGCACCTTCACCGGCGCGCGACGCTACGTGCTGCAGACCTTCGCGACCTCCGAGAGCGCGATGATGAAGCGGCGCGTCTCGCAGTACATGGAGAGCACCGAATGTCCGCTCTGTCACGGCAAGCGACTACGCCTCGAGTCGCTCTCGGTGAAGTTCGCGGGCTACGATATCGCGGACATCTCAGCGCTCCCACTCAAGAAGCTCGCGGTCATCCTGCAACCCTACGCCGACGGCACCGCGGCGGGGCGCGCGAAGGTCGAGGCGCAGCATCCGGAGAAGGCGCTCGTGACGCTGCGCATCGCGCAGGATCTCTGCGCGCGACTTTCCGTGCTCCTCGATCTCGGACTCGGCTACGTCGCGCTCGGGCGCAGCACCCCGACGCTGTCGCCGGGCGAGCTACAGCGGCTGCGACTCGCGACGCAGGTCCGCTCGAATCTCTTCGGCGTCGTGTACGTGCTCGACGAACCCTCGGCCGGCCTGCATCCCGCGGACACGGAGTCGCTCCTCGTCGCGCTCGATCGGCTCAAGGCATCAGGGAATTCGCTCTTCGTCGTCGAGCACGATCTCGATGTCATCCGTCGTGCGGACTGGATCGTCGACGTCGGCCCCGCTGCCGGCGAGAAGGGCGGCTACGTGCTGTACAGCGGTCCGCCGGCGGGGCTCGAACGCGTCGAGGCATCGCAGACGCGGCGGCATCTCTTCGGGAATTACGTTCTCCCCGAGCGCACGCCTCGCGAGCCGAGGGCGTGGCTCGAGCTGTCGGGGATCACGCGCAACAATCTCGACGAGCTCGATGTGCGCCTTCCGCTCGGCGTCTTCACTACGGTCACGGGTGTCTCCGGCTCCGGCAAATCGAGCCTGGTGAGCCAGGCGCTCGTCGAGCTCGTTGCCGATGCGCTCGGACAGGCGGTCCCGCTCGAGGCCGAGGAGGGCGAGGAGCTCGAGCGCTCCGCGCCGGAGACGCTCGATGGGTGCATCGAGTCCGGGATGCTGCACATCAAGCGGCTCGTGCGCGTGGATCAGAAGCCGATCGGCCGCACGCCGCGCTCGAATCTCGCGACCTACACGGGACTCTTCGACCACGTGCGCAAATTGTTCGCTGCGACGAAGGCCGCGAAGGCGCGCCACTACGATGCGGGACGCTTCTCCTTCAACGTCGCGAAGGGGCGCTGCGAGACGTGCGACGGAGAAGGGTTCGTGATGGTCGAGCTGCTCTTTCTGCCGAGCGTGTACGCGCCCTGCCCCACGTGCCATGGTGCGCGCTACAATGCCAAGACGCTCGAGATTCAGTATCGCGAGAAGAACATCGCCGAGGTGCTCGGCATGACGGTCGATGACGCATTCGCGTTCTTCGAGGGGGAGACCGCGCTCGAGCGCTCGCTCGGCGTGGTGCGCGAGGTGGGGCTCGGCTATCTGCGCCTCGGCCAGCCGGCGACCGAGCTCTCGGGCGGCGAGGCGCAGCGCATCAAGCTCGCGACGGAGCTGCAGCGGCAGCAGCGAGGCAACACGCTCTACGTGCTCGACGAGCCGACGACAGGACTGCATCCGTCGGACGTCGAGAAGCTGATGGCGCAGCTCGATGGGCTCGTCGACGCTGGGAATACGGTGATCGTCGTCGAGCACGACATGCGCGTGGTCGCGGGAAGCGATTGGGTGATCGACATTGGGCCGGGCGCGGGCGACGAGGGCGGACACATCGTGGCGGAGGGGACGCCGGCACATGTCGCGACGGCGAAGGCGAGCCGCACCGCGCCATTTCTCGCGCGCTTCCTCGGCTGAGCTTCAGAACAATACGAGTCAACCCAAGCACGGCGCCCTGCTGCGCCCGCGAACTACTCCGTGGTCTTGCCATCGAAGTGCTCGTTGTCCGCCTCGGCGTCGGCACGGGTGCGGTGAACCACGCCGTCCCGATGATTCGGTGGTGCGTAAATCGTGTAGAGCTTGAGCGGAACGCTGCCGGTGTTGATGATGTTGTGGTTGGTCCCGGCGGGCACGAGCACCGCGAAGCCCGCACTGATTGCAGTGCGAAGGCCGTCGAGCACGGCTTCGCCCGTTCCCGCTTCGACACGAAAGAACTGATCGAGTTTATGAACTTCGGCCCCGATCTCTTCCTTGGGCTTGAGCGCCATCACGACGAGCTGGCAGTTCTTCGCTGTGTAGAGCACCTGACGAAACGCATCGTTCTTGACGGCAACGCTGTCGATATCCTGCACGTAGCCCTTCATGGTGGCTCCTCCCTCGTTGATGCTCGTGGCTCATTCGACGATTACGGTGGTACTGGGAGTCTAGCAGCAAGCGATTGCCGCTGCCAAGTTCACGTCGCAACGTCGCGAAGCGGTGGTCGCCGCTATACTTTCCCGCCCGTGACACTACTCGAGTCGAATTCAGGCGCGTCGCGCACACTGCATCGCGAGCTCGGACTCCTATCCGCGACGATGATAGTGGTTGGCGGGATCATCGGCGGCGGGATCTTCTTCACTCCCGCGCAGGTCGCGCGCACGCTGCCCACGGGCGGTTGGGTGCTCGCGATCTGGATGATCGGCGGCTTCATTGCGCTCGCCGGCGCGCTGACCTTCGCCGAGCTCGGTGCGATGCTCCCCGATGCGGGAGGCCCGTTCGTCTACATCCGCCGCGCGTTCGGCGAGAGAGCGGCGTTCGTCTACGGATGGATGATC
>JBDSHG010000221.1:0-4529 GCA_039918615.1 Gemmatimonadaceae bacterium
GGATGCGCAGGGCTTCATGACCGCCTTCCCGGACATGGTCGTGACAATGGACAGTATCCGCATGAACGGCAGTCAGCCGGTCTTTCACTGGACGCTGTCCGGCACGAACACGGGACCGAACGGCACCGGGAAGGCCGTGCGATTCAGTGGCTACGAGGAGTGGACGATGAGCGCCGACGGGCTAATCCTCAAGTCACTCGGACACTTTAGCCAGGCCGAACTGGATGAGCAGCTGAAGAACGGCGCGACGGCGAAGTAGTCGTCTTGCATCTCGATCTCATTAGGCTTCGAGTATGATCACCTCTCGCCCGAGTAATCGTCTCACCTGGCTCGGTGTCGCCCTCGCGCTCGCCGGCCTCGCCTGCCATCTGCTCGCCGCGCGCGCCATCGGTGGCACCCACCTCGCCTTCCGCGATCATATCGCGGGCTTCGTCGGCATCGCTATCATCACCGGCGCCATTCTCGCACTCATCGGTTGGCGATTCTGGCGAGAGCGGCGCGACATCACGATTTTTGTCTTTGGAGCGGTGCAAGCGGCGTTCGGTGTGTTCGTCTACATGATGCGTTTCAGCGTCCACGGCTGATCGCCGCCAATCACCATGCCTGTTCGAGGAACGGCTTAGCGGTCGTCTTGTTGTAGCCTATCCTGCATCGCCCTTGACGGCTCAACGGACCGCGTCTCGTAGCCCAGCCTCGCTCCCGCAATGAATTCCCGCGCGCGCGCCGTTGCATTACCCATTTGCAATGGACATCATGCCAACTGCATTCCCTGCCGTTCATTCAACCCGCCCCCGTTCGGAGCAGCATCCACATGTATCGAGCTCTCATCGCTCTGTTCGCCGCACTGCTCTCCGTCGCCCCCTCAGCGTCAGCCCAGCAGGCCGACGTGATGGCAGCCGTGCATCGCTTCGGCGATGCGTTCAACAAGGGCGACACAAAGGCGGTGAATGCAGCATGCTCCGATCAGGCCGTGATCATCGACGAATTTCCCCCGTACGTCTGGCGCGGGCCTGCGACCTGCGGCAAGTGGATGGACGCGTACTCCGCCGATGCCGTGAAGAACAAGATCACCGATGGCCAGGTCACCCTCGGCAAGGAGCTCCACGTCGATATCACGGGTGATCATGCCTACGTCGTGATGCCGGCGCGGTACGTGTTCAAGAAAGACGGGAAGCCGGTGAGCGAGGATTCCTCATCGATCACGATGGTGCTGCAGAAGCGCGCGACGGAGTGGACGGTCGCCGGGTGGGCGTGGACGAAGCGGTAACGCGCGATCGCTGACCCAACCCGCCGGCAGTACTCGTGACATCGAGACGTTGCAGCCTGCGGTGCAGGTAGCCATCATCTTCGCATGACAGCCCCCACCGCCTCCTCGGCGCCCAACCGCCCTCGCGGCTCTACGCGCACGTTCTTCGGCGAGCCGATCGGGCTCGCCTACCTCGCGTTCACCGAGGCGTGGGAGCGGTTCTCCTACTATGGAATGACGGCGCTCCTCGTGCTCTACATGAGCGAGGCGCTCTTCCTTCCCGGTCATATCGAGAACGTCGCCGGCTTCGCAACGCTGCGTCACGCGCTGGAGTCGCTGTTCGGACCGATGACGACGCTGGCGCTCGCGTCGCAGGTCTACGGTCTGTACACCGGCTTCGTGTACTTCACGCCGGTGCTCGGCGGCCTCGCCGCAGATCGCTTCCTCGGCCGCAAGCGCGCGGTCGTGCTCGGAGCGATTCTCATGAGTGGCGGCCACATCGCGATGGCGTTCGACGCGTCATTTCTGCTCGCGCTCGTCCTGCTGATCGTGGGCGCTGGTCTTCTCAAGGGAAATATCTCGACGCAGGTCGGTGCGCTGTACGCCGAGGATGATAGTGCGGGACGGACACGCGGCTTCTCGATCTTTTCGGTGGGTATCAACGTCGGAGCTGTCGCCGGTCCGCTGGTATGCGGGCTGCTCGCGCAGAAATATGGATGGCACGCGGGGTTCGGGCTCGCCGGGATCCTGATGCTCATCGGTCTCGCGACGTACCTCGCGGGCTACCACACGCTCGTCGAGCCTGCGCCATCGGTCGCAAAACAGGAAGTGGCGCAGGAGCGGACGGATTGGGGAACCATCGGCGCGCTCATCGCTGTCATGGCGCTCACGATCTTCCACTCGATCGCGTACTACCAGAACTCGAACATCGCGCTCGTGTGGATCAACGCTCACGTCGACCTGAACCTGCTCGGCTTCCAGGTTCCCGTTGCGTGGTTCAACTCGATCGATCCGTTCATCAGCGTCATCTCCGTGCCCGTGCTGATCGTGCTGTGGAAGTGGCAGGCGCGAGGACGCGGAGAGCCGAACGAGATTGTAAAGATCGCGACTGGCGCGTGGATCGCGTGCGCGGCCAACGTCATCCTGTTCATCGGATGCACGATCAGTCAGCGTGTGAACGTGATCTTCCCGATCCTCTACGACGTGCTGCTCGGCGTCGCCTTCCTGTACTACTGGCCGACGCTGCTCGCGCTCGTGTCGAGCGCGGCGCCGAAGGGGATCAAGGCGACGATGATGGGTGTCGTCTTCCTGACGCTCTTCCTCTCGAATATCCTGATCGGATGGATCGGCGGATTTTACGAGCACATGACGCCGACGCAATTCTGGGCGATGCACGCGGGGATCGCGGCGACGGGCGGTGTGTTGGCGTTGGTGTTGAACAAGCCGCTCGGACGAAAGCTCTTCCCGCATCCGGACGCGGCGACTGGTAATTAGCAGCGGGCTCACGTCGTCGAAGACGTACTGGCTTGCGCCGGTGCATTGTCGCAGGCCGCTCGACGCGTCTCGCGACCGCGACTACCTCGATTCACTCTAACTCGGAACACCAATGAGCATCGTGATGGTCACAGGCAGCAGCAGAGGCATCGGCTTCGAGACCGCGCTCGCCTTCGCGCGCGCGGGCCATCGCGTCGCAGCAACGATGCGGAACCCTAACAAATCACCCGAGCTTGCGCAGATCGCCGCACGGGAGAAACTCGCGATCACCGCCTACGCGATGGATGTCGACGATGACGCATCCGTGCGCGATGGCATCGCGCGCATCGTGAAAGAGCTCGGCCCCATTGACATTCTCGTCAACAACGCGGGGATCGAGCGCATGAAATCCGTGGAGGAGACGCTGCTGCAGGATGCCCGCGACGTCATGGAGACCAACTACTTCGGCGCCATCCGCTGTATCCAGGCCGTCATGCCGAGCATGCGCACACGTCGGAGCGGCTGCATCATCAACGTCACCTCGGTCGCCGGAAGGATCTCCCTGTCTCCGATGGCGACGTACGCGGCGAGCAAGTTCGCGCTCGAAGCACTCAGCGAAGCGCTCGCGCAGGAGGCGAAGACGTTCAACGTGCGCGTCGTGATCGTGCAGCCGGGGATCATCGCCACGGATATGGCGACCGATATCAGCAAGGAAGAAGTCGGCTCCCCCTATGCTCAGAAGCGGCGTATCAGCGCGCTCTATCGCGCCGTGCTGAAGAGTCCCGTACCCGCAGCCTTCGTCGCCGATGCGATTCTCGAGATCGCGAAGAGCGACTCGCCGCAGCTTCGATATCCGGTTGGTCCCGACGCCATCCCCTTCCTCGGCTGGCGCAGCTCGTTCACGGACGAACAGTGGACCGACCTCGGCGCCGCCGACGACGACGCGTGGTACGCCCGTATTCAGAGCGACTTCGGTGTCGACGCACGCGCGGAGGCGCAGAAAAGCTGAACGGCGCGGCCGGGTGCGGGCTCGCTGATGTCGTGGTGACGAAGCACGAGCCGCATCGTGATTAGCATATGCTGACCCGCGTGTGGCTTTGGCTCTTCCCCATTCGAACCTTCGAGCTCGAGCTGACGACCGACGTGCCGAGCACGGTCGCATCGCTCCGCGCGCGAATTCTGCCGCGCGGGATTCGCACGATGTTCAAATCCGGAGTCGTGGGCCGCGTCGATGAAGGCGGGATACGCCTGCGCTATCAAAGCCCCTGGAGGCGCAACGGCTATGCGCCCACGTTCGAAGGGCGCTTCGCCGAGGTTGGTGGGCGAAAGTGCCTCACTGGACAGTTTCGCATTTCGGGCTGGACGCGTGGCTACTTCGCGTGCTGGTGTGGATTCATATTGTTATGGTGGGTGATTGCGTTCACAGTAACGATCCAATCGCCGGGACCGGGACTCTCGCTGCCGATGGTGATGCTTCTACCTCCCGCCATGATCGGATTCGGTGTCGGCATGATTCGAGTTTTTGGTGGGCTTGACAAGGCGAACATCCCTCAGATTGAGACGTTGCTTCAGGAGGCCGTAACGTCGGCTGTGCCGCGAACATGATCGCAGAGCGCGAGCTATGAAGAGCGCGCTCCCGGATCTTCTGCTGGTATCCCGTCGAGTTGCTGAGCGCCGGAAGCGCTGCGGGATCTGGCACACCGGATATCCCCTCTGCATCGTATCCGCATGACCACGACTTCCCTGCAGTTCGAGCTCGATGTACGCGGGCACGTCGTGGCCGGGAGCTCCGGAGATACCTGCCTTCGAG
>JBDSHG010000222.1:0-7326 GCA_039918615.1 Gemmatimonadaceae bacterium
GAGCAGCGGCGCGTCGAGGGAGCTGAAGGTGCCGAGCAGGAGGCCGACGACGACCAGCGCGATCGTGTAGGGAATGCGAAGGCGCCTGCTGAAGGCCGCCACGAGTGTGGCGACGGTGAGCAGGATGATGAAGGCGCTGGTCGTGTGCATAGGCTCCACAGCGTGCGGCTACGGTGCGATTCCGTAGTGGCCGTGAGTCAGACGCTGGCTCAGGCATGCAGAAAGTTACGCGAAGTGGGCGCGGATGCGAGCGCTCGCCGGCGGGCGGCGGCTGTAGCGCGAATAGGTGAAGTGGAGCTCAGCTTGATTGGACGAGATGCTCGCGCTCGAGAAAGCCGACGCAAAGGACGATCGTCTCGTTGTCCTCGTTCAGACGAAGCTGAGCGCCGACGGATAGCGGATGTGTTGACGGCGCAGAACTGGGACACGGCACGCGCCGCTTCCGTGGTGGAGATGAATCGTTCGACCCTGTATCGAATCCTCAAGCGGTTGGGGATCACGCGACGAAGGGTGATGTTCCGAGAATCCGATTTGGCTTCGAGCGAAGATCATGTCGAGGACGGTCGCGACGGATTGATGAGAATTCTCCTTCATTCTCCCTGATTCTCTGCGAATCAGGGAGAATCTCTGCGAACGTGAAAACGCAATGTCTTTCGCGGAAACGACTTAGCAATAAATCCGGCCTGGCACTTTCGCTGCCTATAGCGGGGACGCCCTCTACCCCCACGGAGTGTCCCCTTGCTGGATTTCCGCCCCTCACGCGTCGCACGACTGCTTACGGTCGTACTCTCGCTCGCTTTTCTGGCCGCAAGTGCGATCTCCGCTGCGGCGCAAATCTGCCCGCAAAGGCCAGTCGGAGGCGGCTCCGAGAGTGGTGCCGCTGGGAAGGTTGGAGGCTCGGGAAGTACGAGCGCCACTTCGACGAGCGTTGCGCCCGGCAAGGTCCACACGCTCGTCGACTGCCACACGCCACCGTCCATAAAAATCGATCCGGTGTCGTCGACACTGACGAACGGCAAGCCGTTCCTGGTGATCGAGTATTGCAGTCCGAACTACAACATCGACATGTCCACGAATCACGTCACACTGAACGGACATGTCATCGATACGAATTCCAACGACACCACGCTTCCGTTCCCGCTTCATTCGCAGAATCCGGATATGATGCCCAACTCGGGGTTCTGTGGGGTCACTCCGCACAGTGGGAAGACCGCTCAGGAAATCGGTCGCGTGCCGATGCGACCAGGCGCCGACACGCTCGTGGCTTATGTCTGCGACGACATCGCAAACTGCGCCACCCTGACGGAACACTATAACTACACGCCAAACTGGCCGGTGAGCGTAACGCCAGACGACACACTGATTCGTGTCTTCAGTGCGCAGTCCGACATCGCGACGTTCACGCTTCATCGGTCGGACGCGGATACTACGACAGGCACGTACGCGCTCACCCGAACCTGCACGGGCACCGCAGTTGTTTCGTGTACCGGTGCGGACACGATCACACTGAAGGGCGGCGAAACGAAAACTACCAACGTCACCTTTACGGGAGGCGCCAGCATCTCGAACGGCAGGATCACCCTCACCGCCAAGCTGTCGACCAACGCCGCGATGACCGACGCCGGATCAGACAGTGTCGTATCGAGCATTCCCGGAGTTGCCATCACTCCAGACAACGCGGCGCTCAAGGCCGCCGTAAACGCGCACAATACTGCCTTCTTCAAGGCCACAAACACCGGACCGATCGCTGCGACCTATACGTTTGTCGGAAGTTGCGGCGGCGCTGACACCGCGTGTGCCGCGTCAACGTCATCCCAGTCGATGGCGGCCGGCGCGACAGTTCCTATCACGATCGGCTACAAGTCAGAAGCATTGAGTAGCACAGGCACCGTCACGCTGACCGGCACGCACATCTCGATCCCAACCGCCACCGATGCGGGAAGCTATAACACGACCGCGGTCACTCCGTCCGCAATGGTGACGTCTGCTGCTGCCTCGATTACCAATGTGGAGCGCGGGCTCTGCCTCACCGTGGCCGCCGGTCACGGCGCGGCGAGCGAGTGTGGCACCCTTCGCCTCGCGCACGCGCTCCCGTCAGTCCGCACGCTCAACAAGAGTCGTACTCCCACGCTCATCTACAATTCCGCGTTCGCTCATCCTGAAGCGGTAGTCCCACTCGACGTCACGCTGCCGTCGACGATGCCTGTGCCGGACAGCGTCACCGTGACGCTCACGATCAACTCCACGGTGCGCGCGACGGGCAAATGGACCGGCGTGAACTGGGGATATGCCTCGACGCGTCGCATCGTTTTCGGCTTCGATGCGCTCAATGATTCGTCAGGGCACTATCCCTGGACGGCGCAAGCATCGAGCTGGTACGGCTCGACACGCTATAACAGCAGCGCGACGCCGGGAGCGCTGGCGATCGTCAATCGCGCGAGATCAAACTTCGGCGCCGGCTGGTGGCTCGCGGGGCTGGAGAAGCTGTACACGCTTGCATCGGACGGAAGCAAGCTATGGATCGGCGGCGACGGGAGCACACGCCACTTCAATAACATATCGGGAGTGAGCAACGTCTGGAGCGTGGGGAAGCTGGATAGTCCCGACAGTCTCACGTTCGACGGCACCTATTACCATCATATCCTGCCGCACGGCCTTACCGTGCTCTTCGATGCAACGGGCCGCCACGTGATGACGATCAATCGGCTCAAGGACACGACCACGTTCTTCTACACGGGACAGCGGCTCGATGCGCTTCAGGTTCCGCCAACCGCGCTTGGCAAGCGGTACATCTTCACCTACGACGCGGCATCGCCGAATCGCTTGCTCAGTGTCGCGGCGCCGCGGTTGCCTTCGCGCACCCGCATCACGACCGTCACGACGTCCGGTGGTCGCATCACCGCAATCACGGAGCCAGATACGACCGCGGTCCACTTCGGCTATACGCCCGGGGACACGAATCGCATTACCTCACGAACCGATCGCAACGGCGTCGTCGGTACGTTTGCCTACAACGCCGCCAAGATGCTTGTACGCGACAGCATCGGTACGATTCAATGTCCTCTGGGCCGCGGGCAAGGCCGTACATCATCGCGCACGCGCTCGCGGTCCCGTCGGAGCCCGGCAACGGCGCCGACCAGGATGTGGCACGCCAGCTTGCGCCGCGCCGCGTCCGGCATGATCTTACCAGTAAGACTCTCACTGGAGCCACCATGCGTGAAGCCGCCACCACCACTCTGTCGTCCAAGGGCCAGGTCGTTATCCCCGAAGAGATCCGGGTGCGCCTCGGGCTCAAAGCCGGCGCGCAATTCGTCGTGCTCGGCGACAAGGACGTCGTGATCTTCAAAGTCCTGCAGCCCCCGGCGACGCGTGACTTCGCCGCGCTCGTCCAGCAGGCTCGGAAGGCCGCGAAGCAGAGCGGGATGCGGCGCAGTGACGTGACGAAGGCGGTCGCCACGGCCCGCCATCGCGCGAGCCGGGCCAAGTAATTCCGAGTCAGCGCGAATGATCGCGCCGGTGTCGCGCTCTACGCCGGTACGCATTATCCTGGACACCAACGTGCTCCTCTCCGGGATCTTCTTCGGCGGCGTCCCGGGTCGGCTGCTGACGGCGTGGCAGGACGAGCGGCTCGCGCTCGTGCTCTCGCCCGCCATCCTCGCCGAATACCGCGAGGCGGGCGCCGTCCTCGCGGCGCGCTACTCGGCGCTCGCGGCCCCACTGGACTCGATCCTGTCGTTGCTCGCGCAGGCCGCGATGTTCGTCGATACGCCCGCCCTCGCGGTGCGGGTGTCGGCCGATCCGGATGACGACAAATTCCTCGCGTGCGCCCTCGCGGCGCGGACGCCGTTGATCGTGTCGGGCGATAAGCACTTGCTCCGCGTCAGCGGCTGGAGTGGCATCACAATCGTCACGCCGCGCCAGTGTGTAGATCGATACCTCGCCGCCGACGAGCACACCGCGCCCGAGTAGGCTCGTAGGCACGTGCCCCCCTCATACGGAGATATCTCGAGCCGCTGTGCTCGACGAGGCGCAAGCTATTACGGAGATATCTCACGTCCGCGGCGCGCCGACAGAGATCGCAGATATCTCCGCGCGCTCGTGCGCGCGCGCGCTTGCATCTGCGCCCATCTTCACGCGCACGACGCGCAGTCGGCCCCCGAAACTGCACCACAAGGCCGAACCGCCAAAAGTATGACGGACGAACCGGCTAACCGGGCGACAGCGTCAAAACCAACGGCAGTATGGTGAGCTTCGGCTACGACGGTGCTGGCAGGCGTGTGCGGAAGTCGGTGGGGAGCATCGTCTACAAGTATGTCTACGATGGAGACCAGATTCTGACCATCGATTCACTGGGCACGCGCGTGCGAACGTACAGCTATTATCCGGGTGTCGATCGGCCCCACAGCGTGATCACGAATGTCGGCGCGCGCTACTACTACGTGAGCGAGATTGGCGCAACGAGCGTGGTTGGGATCGTCGATACCACGGGTGCGATTTTCAATCGATACCAGCATTCCCCCTTCGGGGCGAGCGAGGCAGCGAAGGATTCAATCGTGAACCCGTTCAAGTACACGGGGCGCGAGTATGATCCCGAGACACAGCTCTACTTCTACCGCGCGCGGTACTACGACCCCTCACTCGCAAGGTTCGTCTCAGAGGACTCGATCGGGCAGAATGGGGGAGCGAATCAGTACTCGTACGCCAACGACAATCCGATAAACACAAACGATCCGTCGGGGATGCTTAGTGCTGAACTGATGGAATCCTACTATCAAATGGTCTGCGCACGTGCGCCTAAAACAGACTCCTCCTGTCATTGGGGCGGCGGAGGCGGCGGCGGCGCTTTTGGCGACATAAACGGAGCAGTGTCGCTAGGCTGAAGTTTTGATGAAGGCAAATCCCGGTCGGATTGGGAATCGGAAGTACTAATCCCAGGATGTTAAAATTTTCAACTTGATCAGTGCGATCGCTTTAAGTCGGTCATAGGCCACTTGCAGGCGAGCCGCGCGGGTCAACAGTGCAATGCGTTGGGCGATGACGCAGCAGCTCGCCTAAAGAACGGTAGTATTTGGAACAACAACGACCAACCCTCCTACAATGGGAATGACAAGGGTGACCAATATGAGTCGCCCGCCTACGTTCGTCAGAACTATGGAGGCTTCGCACCGGCCTCATGGTATCCTCACGGATTGATTCGCCTATTTCCGGTTGCATTCTCCCAAGGAAGTTCTTGGCTCTTTTTTGTCGTTGCGCATGAGGAAGCGCACGCCGTATTTGGATTCGATGACGGGCAGTCAGAACTCCACCGGACGACCGCGGTTTATGATGATCGCAACCCTGCCTCCGCGACGGCCACCGCATGCTCCAGCTACGCCGGCGTTTCTCAACCCTAAAATCTGTAGGAGGTCGTTAGTGCATCGCCAAGTATTCATTTCGCAGCGGTATATCGCACTTATGGCTCGTGCGGCTCCGATGATGATACTGATATATCTGTTAGCGAATTGTAGATCCGAGCAGAATTCCATTGATGTTGCAGGGGCGCTTTCGTTCCTCGAGACCGGTGCGCCAAGCGCGAACCCGCTTGCAGCTAACGTAAACTGCGACACTCTATTTCTCGCGCGCTTCAATCGAGGCATGATGAGTCGCGGCTGCTCCTATCGGATTGCCGACTCAATGTTTTACTGGTACACAACTTTGAATGATTCGGTAATGGTGCGTGGCAGACGAATGCGCGTGAACGCAGAGCGACTCAGGCCACTGGCGGACTCGGTGCAAACAGCGTTGTCGGCGCGATTCCGTCGTGGAGTAAGCTGTCTTGGCTTAGATGCTACCGATACTTATACCGGGAACTTTCATTCCTGGCTTTTGGACAACCGCACGATCTTTTTGCGCACCACGATGCTAAATGCCCCACACTCTTTATTTCCGGCACTCACACTCGAAAGCATGGCAGGCCATAATGCGTGCGCCATGGAGCGTGGGGGGCCACCCGCACACCTGTGAATGTATGTCGTGCCGAGAGGGCCCCGTCATCATCCCTCACCGTTGCACTCTCTGATTGTCCAGAATTCGCAACGCGCCCTGCGCGATTATATTGACTCCATCTTTCAATACACGGCCACATCCCACAACGACTCCCCACTCCCCGCGTCAAAGAAGTGCAGCCGCTCGGCATTGAACACCAACTCCACCTCACTCCCCGCAGTCGGTAGCCCGCGCGGCGGCACGCGCGCCGTAATCTCCTTCGCGCCTATGCGCGCCGAGAGAAAGGCCTCGCTCCCGAGCGGCTCCACGACATCGAGCCGCACGCGCACAGTCCCCACGCGCTCAGACGTGCCACCCTCCGGAAGTATGAGAATATCCTCCGGGCGAATCCCCATGATCACCGAGCGTCCGTTGAGCGCTCCAAGCCTTGATCCCCAGTTGGCGACAAGCGCCATCGTGAACGCGCCATCCGCCGCGCGAAACTCGATCCCGCCCGTCGCCCTCCCACCGACGGCCGTCGCCGCCAGCGTCCCCGCGAGCAAGTTCATGCTCGGACTCCCGATGAACGACGCGACGAAGGTGTTCTTCGGTCGCTCGTACAGATTCATCGGCGTGTCGATCTGCTTCACGTGCCCACCCTCGAGTACCACGATACGATCGCCGAGCGTCATCGCTTCGACCTGATCGTGCGTGACGTACAGCATCGTCGCGCTCAGCGTCTGATGTAGCCGCGCAATCTCGCGCCTGGTTTGCACACGAAGCTTTGCGTCCAAGTTTGATAAAGGCTCGTCGAACAGAAACACCCGCGGATGCCGAACGATCGCGCGCCCCACCGCGACGCGCTGCCGCTGCCCTCCCGACATGTCCTTCGGTCGCCGCCCCAGCAGCTCGCCAATCCCCAAGATGCCAGCCGCCTCCTTCACTCGCGTATCGATGTCCGCCTTACTCATCCCTCTCAGCTTCAACGCAAACGCCATATTGTCGTACGCGCTCATGTGCGGATACAGCGCGTAGCTCTGAAACACCATCGCGACGTCGCGATCGTTGGCCGGCACGTCGTTCACTTTGCGATCATCAATAAACAACTCGCCCGCGCTGATCGATTCGAGCCCGGCGACCATCCGCAGTGTGGTGCTCTTGCCGCATCCCGACGGGCCGACGAGCACCACGAGCTCGCCGTCCTTCACCTCGAGGTCGACACCATGGACCGCGGTAACGTCCCGACCACCTTGCTGATATACTTTCTTGACGCCTTTCAGCGTTACGCTCGCCATACACACCGCCTATCGAGATGAGTCGCGACTACCGCTTTCCCGATCGATTTCTCTGGGGCGCCGCCAC
>JBDSHG010000223.1:0-31173 GCA_039918615.1 Gemmatimonadaceae bacterium
CCGCTCGCCTGGCCAGGAGCGACTATTTCCACACTGCCCGCGCAAGCCATTCTGGTCGTCGACGACAACGATGACAACGCGGAGATCGTGCGCGCGCTCCTCGAGTCGCGCGGCTTTCCCGTGATCATCGCCCACGATGGCGAAGAGGCGCTCGCGCTCTTCGAGGCTGCGCGCCCCCCGCTCGTGCTCCTCGACGTGCTCATGCCGGGGCGCAGCGGATGGGAGGTTTGCCGTCTCATGAAGCAGCATCCCGAGCACGGCCGCACCGTCCGTATCATCATGCTCACGGCGCTCACCGAGTGGAACGACAAGCAGTCGGCGATTCAGACGGGCGCGGATGACTACATCACCAAGCCGATCGATCTCGCGGATCTCGAGCTGAGAGTCCGCAGGAATCTCGCCCTCGTGTCCCCGCCGCAATGACGCCCGCCCCGCGCGCCTTCCTGCTCTCCGACAGCGCCGACGGGGCGCTCGCGGAAGCGGCCGCGCTGCTTCAGCTCGACGTCGTGTCGGTCGATCCGGCCGCTGAGCTCCCGGCCGCGATCGACGTGCACGCCTCAGCGCGCGCGATCGTCGTCGCCACCGCTGATCCGTCGCTGCTCCGCACCATTGTCGAGCACGCGGGCGCGCGCCGAATCCCCGTCATCCTTGCCGGGGAGAACGATGTCGCGTGCCGCCGCGCGATCGAGTTCCGCGTCGACGAGTGGTATCTCGCGCCGGCCGCGCCAGCGGAGATCGCGTGGCGAATCCGTTCCGCTATTGCACGCATCGCGGCGCAGGGGATCGCGCTCTCGCAGCGCATCGACAACGTCGAATACGAGGAGATGCTCTACGATCCGCTCACGGGAATGCCGACGCTCCCGGTGATGCTCGAGCGCACGCGCGGGTTGATCAAGGATCGCGGCGAGGTGATCGTCTACTATCTCAACTTCGTACGCTATTCGAAAATCGAAGAGATTTATGGATGGGAGAAGCTGGACCAGGTGCTGGAGACGACTTCCGCCGCAGTGCGCGAATTCCTCGATTCCCACTCGCTCGGCACCACACGCATGATGGTCGGCTTTGCCAACGATGACGATTTCATCTTCCTGCAGATCCCCGACAAGGGGAAGCCGGTGCCCACCGACGCCCAGATCACGGAGACCGGTCGCCAGCTCCAGCAGTTCGTCGGCAACCGGCTCGAGGAGGTGCACGGCGAGGATGTGTCGTCGCTCTTCGATATCTACATCGGTTCATCACACGTCTACTACACACCGAAGATCCGCTTCGAGCGACTGATCTATCGCGGCATGCGCGAGGCGGCGAACGCCGCGCGAAGCGTCGAGCAGCGCGAGCGCGTGCGCCGCACCGCTGCGCTCAAGGGGGTGCTGCACTCCGGCTCCGTCTACGTCGACTTCCATCCGATCGTGCTCGCGGAGACGGGCGAGATCTTCGGCTATGAAGCGCTCGCGCGGGGCGTGCCGCGCACCCTCCGCAGCCCCGAGGTGATGTTCGAGGTCGCAGCCGAGGCGGACCTGGTGTGGGAGCTCAGCCGCCTGTGTCGCGCGCGCGCACTCGCCGGCGCGAAGGAGCTGCTGCGCGGCGAGCAGCTGCTCTTCGTCAACGTCGATCCGCACGACTTCGCCGATCCCGGCTTCGGCGTCCTCGACTCCATCGATCCGCGGCGCATCGTTCTCGAGATCACGGAGCGCACGGCGATCAAGGACTATCCGAAGTTCCGCGAGCGCCTCCGGTCGTTCCGCGAGCGTGGCTTCCGCTTCGCAGTCGACGACGCAGGGAGCGGCTACGCGGGGCTCGGCTCGATCGCGAACCTCGAGCCGGACTTCATCAAGCTCGACATCTCGCTGATCACCGCCATCGACACGAACTTCATCAAGCAGAATCTCGTCGAGACGATGGTCGTCTTCGCGAAGGAGCAGGGCGCGATGGTGATCGCCGAGGGGATCGAGCGTGCCGAAGAGCTCGAGACGGTGAAACGCCTCGGTGTCCCGCTGGTGCAGGGATTTCTGCTCCACAAGCCCGAACGCGCGGCCGTGCACGCGGGCGCGCACGCGGCTGGTGCGTAGGCGATCGCACCGCGTGTGGCTGTGACCGCGCGCGCGAGCTCTAACGATTTGTATCTGATTGTTAGTGCCAGTCGAGCCCAACTATCCGCTCAAAAGCCCCGTCACGAGCGCCGTCGACCGGGCCGCCGCCCCGCGTCCCTTCTCCACGATCTCCTTCGCGCGCGCGCCCTCCGCGCCTCGGGTATCCGGGCGCGTGAGCAGCGCCTCGAGGCGTGCGGTGATGGCCGAGGCGTCCGTCACGGAGGCGCCGGCGTCGGCGGCGATCAACGCCGCGGCCTCGCGGCTCTTCTCGTGGCGCGGTCCGAAGAGCACCGGCACGCCGAACGCCGCAGGCTCGAGCACCGAGTGCAGCCCTGCGCCGTGAAAACCACCGCCTACGTACGCGACATCCGCGAGCGCGTACAGGTCGCCAAGCATCCCCACGCCATCCACGAGTACGACGTCCGACTGCGCGCCGCGCGGGAGCGCGCTGGTGCGCGTGAGCGAGAGCTTGTGCGTGGCGGCCCACTTCTCGATGTGCGCGAGGTGCGCGCGCGTCGGCTCGTGAGGCGCGATGATCAGTCGTGCATCGGGCACCTGCGAGCGCATCGCGACCCACGCGGGGAGCAGCTCGCGCTCGTCCGCGGGCCACGTGGAGCCCGCGACGAGTGTCGGACGGTCGCTGTGCAGCGGTGCGAGCCGTGCGTCGCGCGCAGCAGACGGCTGCGCGCGCGTCCACACCTGATCGAAGCGCGTATCACCGGTGACGGAGATCGCCTTCTCGCGCACGCCGAGCTTGATGAGGCGGATCGCGTCAGCCTCGTCGACGGCGCCGACCGCGTCGAACGCGGCGTAGGCGGCGCCGGTGAAGGCGTTCGAAACCCACGAATTCCGGCGCGAGCGCTCGTGCAGCGTCGCACTCAGGAGCGCGGTGCGAACGCCGCGCGCGCGAGCGGCGGCGACGAGCGCCGGCCACACGTCGAGCTTCGAGAAGGCGAGCACGCGCGGCGAGAGCGCGTCGAGCACCACCTGTGCGTCGCCGCGCGAATCGAACGGCAGATACTCCGCGAAGTCCGCGTCGAGCGACCGCGCGAACGTCTCCGCGCTCGGCGAGAAAAAGGTGTAGGCGAGCTGCAGGTCGGGCTTGCTCGAGCGGAGCATCTCGAGCACAGGGCGCGCTTGCAGCCCCTCGCCCACCGACGATGCGTGCATCCAGACGAGTGGCCGCTCCCCGTTGCGCGACTCGCGATTCCACTGCTGGAAGCGCCCGCGTATGCCGCGTCGCGCACGAAAGGTTGCGACGACCTTCCCTCCGCGCGACGGTGCGAAGAGCGCCGCCACGCGCGCCAGCTGCACGGCGCCTTCATAGGCGCCGCCGAGGAGAAAGTTCACGATTTGCTGACGTTAAGGGGGAGCGAGCGCGACCACGTTGCGGAGATATTGCGCGGGAATCGCCGCATTGTTAGTCTTTCCGCCGAACGTCGCGCGCGCAACGCGCAGCGCGGCGCGGCGCGGGGTGAAAATCTCCGCCCAATGTCGAACCCTTCAAAGAGGAGGTGATCCATTGTCTCAACCCGCTAGTGCGACTCTGGTCGCCGTAAATCGTTAACTGGTAATCTGTTAACTGCTCGAGCGACATTGAGTCGTTGGGGTTGTATTGTGGGGTTCGTTGTGGGGCTGATAGCCTCGCCGACGGGCCCCACTTCTCATATTGGTTATCCGCATCCTCAGCGAAGAGTACGGAGAAGAAAACGTAGCAGGCCAATCCTTCCTGTGTTACCGGTTCAAATCGACGGCGAGGAAGGTAGGTCCGTACGGCTCTGGGCGCCTCGAACGTGTTGCGGATTGATCATAGGCTCAGGATGACACAGTACGAATTATTCCTGATAGGGTTGACGCCTTTGTTACCCAACTGGCAAAGATGGGAGTTCGACAGGCAACACGGATCTTATTCGTCGCGACTATGATGCTGAGTCTTACGCATTCACTGGAAGGGGCTGTGTGCCAGTGTCGGACGATGCTGCGGCTTTGACTCCATGACCGACACGAACCTCTCCTCCTTCGTTTGGTCCGTCGCCGATCTCCTCCGAGGCGATTACAAGCAGTCCGAATATGGCCGCGTGATCCTGCCGTTCACGGTTTTGCGGCGATTGGACTGCGTGATGGAGCCGACAAAGGTCGCCGTCTTGGCGGAACTGGCGAAGCGCAAGAAGGCTGGCGTGAACCCCGAGCAGTTCCTTCTAAAGGCTGCTGGCCAGCACTTCATCAACACGTCCGAGCTGGACATGAAGACGCGCTGATGGGCGATCAGGATCACATCAGGCAGAACCTGCTCGCCTATGTCCAGGCGATCTCGCCTGCTGTGCGAGACATCTTCAAGGCGTTTGACTTCCATACCCAGGTCGAGCGGCTGGCCGAAGCGGGGCTGCTGTATCTGGTGGCGGAGAAGTGCGTCAACATCGATCTGCATTTGCAGGTCGTGAGCAACGCGCAGACGGGTGCGGTGTTCGAAGAGCTGATCCGGAAGTTCGCGGAGCTTTCGAACGAGACCGCCGGAGAGCATTTCACGCCGCGCGAAGTAATTCGCCTGATGGTGAACCTCATTTTCATCGAAGATGACGACGCGCTGAACAAGCTGGGTGTGGTGCGCACGTTGTACGATCCGACGGCAGGGACGGGCGGGATGTTGTCGGTGGCCGCTGCATAGCGGGGGGGCCAGACAGTTTCCGAGAATGCCTGGCGCGGGTCGCCGTTTCCCGCGATCTCAGCGCGAGTGAAATTCAGCAAACTCATGCGCGAGGCCATCATTGCGCAGCAGGCAAATTCCTGACGCGACTTTGACACTATTCTGACATTGTGTTAGTCGTTGTGCCTACAAGAAATTGGTATCGGCAGCAACGTGCGCTCGCTCCACCGCGGCCACGACGCCCCCGCTCGCAGCAACGCATCGATCCTGTCCCAATCTTCACATCCAGCAAGGAGACGACGTGCGGAAGCTTTGTCTACTCATGTCGGCAGTCCTGTTCACCGCAGCATTCAGCAGCGCCGCAAGCGCACAGAGATCGCTGAAAGGGTCTGTCACCGATATCGAGACGGGCGCACCGATCGCGTCCGCGAACGTCCACGTCAAAGGGACGGCGTCCGGTACGTTTACGGCGGCGGACGGCCGGTTCTCGCTCGTCAACTTACCCGATGGTGCACTGACGCTCGAAGTGCGCCGCATTGGCTATGCGCCGGCGAACGTCGCAGTACCGCCGGATCAGGCGGAGGTCGATATCAAGCTGAAGGCTGATATCCTCCGACTGAACGAGAAGGTGATTACGGGACAAGCCACGTCCGTGTCGCGCCGCAACCTGGCGAACGACGTCGGGTCGGTCGGCGCTGAAGACCTCTCGAGAACCCAATCGGCGACACTGGAGAATGCCCTGCAAGGGAAGGTCGCGGGCGCGGTCATCACCTCCAACTCGGGTGCGCCTGGCGGCGGATTGCAGGTCCAGATGCGCGGCGTCACCTCGATCTTCGGGAATTCGCAACCGCTTTATGTCGTCGATGGTCTGCCGGTATCCAATACCGTGATCCAGAGCGGGCTGAACGCGGTCTCCGCCGCCGGCTCGGGGCTGAACTCGGATAATCAGGACAACGGTGTAAATCGTATCGCCGATCTGAATCCGGACGACATTCAATCCATCGAAATCCTGAAGGGACCGTCCGCAGCCGCGATTTATGGCTCCAGCGCGGCGAATGGCGTCGTCGTCATCACGACGAAACGGGGGCAGCCGGGCAAGACACGTTTCTCGCTCACGCAGCGGCTCGGGACGTACACGCAGTCCAACACGCTCGGCGCGCGGCACTTTACGCTCGACGAAGCCTACGCGTACGCGGGATCGGGCACCCCCTCGCAGGTGATGGATTCCGCGTCGGTACTGGCCAATTACAACTCCTGCGGCGGTTTCTGCGACTATGAAAAGGAAGTTTTCGGCAACCGCAGCCTGGCGTACCAGACAGAGTTGAGCATGAGCGGCGGGAGCGATCAGACGCAGTACTTCGCGTCCGGGCTCACCCAGCACGACAACGGCATCATGTACGGCACTGGGTACGACAAGCAGGGGCTGCGCCTCAATCTCACGCAGCTCGTGGGCAGCAAGCTGCAGATCAAGATCAACACCAATCTGATTCACACGCTGACGTCGCGCGGCATCAGCAACAACGACAACAACAACATCACGCCGTACTTCGTGTTCGCGGAGACGCCGAGCTTCTTCGACTTTCGGCCGAAGAACGGCTTGTATCCGGCGAATCCGTTCACGTCGAGCAATCCGCTGCAGACGATTGCGTACCTGAAGACGCCCGAGGATGTCTTCCGGCTGCTCGGTTCGGTGAACGCGCTGTACACCGTATTTAGTACCGACGCGCAGAATCTGAAGGCCACGCTGGACCTGGGCATCGACCACTACTCGTACAAGGCAAACATCTTCTCGCCGCCGATCCTGCAGTACGAGCCGCTCGACGGACTGCCCGGTACGGCGACGAATCAGGGTGCCGATGAAACGACGGCGCCGGTGGCGTTGACGCTCGCTCACACGTACACGGCGCACGCCTTCACCGCCACCACGTCGGCCGGCATGCGACGCGGTTACTCCAACTACAACTCGACGAACGTCGTCACGCAGAATCTGCTGACAGGCCAGCAGAACGTGGATCGCGGATCCGCGGTCAACGTGTTCGAGAACCGTACGTTGGTCCGATCGTTGGCTCTCTTCGCCCAGGAAGAGGTGTTGCTGTTCGACGAGCGCCTCTTCGTCACCGGCGGCATTCTCGGTCAGCGCAGCACGAACAACCAGGACGTGAACAAGCTGTTCTATTACCCCAAAGCCTCCATTTCCTATCGCATTCCGAAGGCGGGGGTGTTCGACGAGCTCAAATTCCGCGCGGCGTTCGGCGAGACCGGCAACGAGCCCGTGTACGGGCAGAAGTTCACCTCACTACTCGGCGTGACGAACAGCGGTCAGAACGGCGTGGTGTTGGGTGGTGTGCTCGCCGATCCTACGCTGCACCCTGAGCGCGAAAAGGAAATCGAGGGCGGAGTCGACCTCGGCATGTTCGATTCCCGCATCGCTCTCTCACTCACCGCCTACCAGAAGAACAACTCGGAGCTGATTCTTCAGCAAACGCTCGCGCCGTCCAGCGGCTTCGGCGTGCGGATCTTCAATGGCGGCGAGATCCGCAATCGCGGAGTCGAGGCGACACTGTCCGGCGTGCCCGTCCGATCGAAGGACGTGAGCTGGGACACGCACGTGACGTTCACCCTCAATCGTGGCAAAGTCCTGAGCTTGCCCGACGGCGTTCCCGCCTTCGAGCCGCCGAACAACTTTGGTTTCGGGTACGGGAGCGGCTATATCGAAAGCGGCCACTCACCGTCACAGATCCGTGGCACGGTGGATAGCGCCGGCGTTGGCGTGCTTCGTACGGTTGGCGACTATCAGCCTCGATACGTCGTGGGATTTTCCAATCAGATCACCATTGGCAAGATCCGTCTGTACGGCTTGCTCGATTGGCGTCACGGCGGCGACGTCGTCAACATCTCGCAGAACGTGTACGACGAGTTGGGCACGGCGCCTGACTACGCGGCATCCCAGGTGCGCGATTCTCTGTTCAACAACATCGGCGAGTCGGTGTATGTGCAGGACGCCTCCTTCGTGAAGCTCCGCGAAGTGTCGGTTTCCTACCAGCTTCCAGCGTCGCTAGTGCAGTCCGTGTTTGGTGATCGCGTGACCGGCATGCGCGCGGAATTCAGCGGGCGCAATCTGTTGACGTGGACCAAGTACAAGGGTTTGGATCCAGAGGTATCGAACTTCGGGAACCAGAACATCGATCGTGGTCAGGACCTCGCGCCGTATCCGCCCACGCGGAGCTTTTTCTTCACACTCGGCGTGGACTTCTGACAATGATGACGAAACTTCGCAGACTGCGCATACGCCTTCTTTGGAGTGATAGAACCATGCGGATTCCCTATCTCGCCGTGCTGCTCGGCGCTCTCTCGATGGGTGCGTGCAAGGACTCGACGCGACCTGACCTGAACAACCCGAGCGTGACGGACTTCTCGACCATCACGGATCTGTCGCAGGTCCAAGCGCTCACGATCGGCGTCTTGAATGGCGATCGGGCCCAGATTGGCAACGAGATTCTGTACGGCGAGACCATCGGACGAGATGGTTACCGGCTTACCGGTTCCGAACCGCGCTTCGTGACGGAGCTGCTCGGGAGCGGGATCGATCCCAGCGATTTTCTCGGGGCCTCGCTCTGGCCATATGCCGCGGTCCGACTCGCGAACATCGGCATCGGCGGCGTCAGCAAGGCGCCCACGAGCGTCCTGTCTCCGCAGGGGCAGCAGGCCACGCTCGGGTACCTGCGCACGATCAAGGCGCTCCTCTATCTCCGAATCGCGGAAACGCACGATACGACAGGCGCACCGATCAACGTCGATATTCCGGCGACTGACCCACTCGCGCCATTGAACTGCGCGAACGACGTTAAAATCTATATCGCGGCGCTGCTCGACTCCGCGGCGACGAATCTCAGCGCCGGAGGGGACAGTTTTCCATTCGTCCTGGCGAATGGCTTCGCCGGCTTCGACACTCCGACGAGTTTCCTCACGTTCAATCGCGCGCTGGCAGCCAAAACCGACGTCTACATCGCCTTCCGTAACTTCGCGGCGAGCGGCGCCATCGACGCGGGTGCGCTCACCGCGGCGTCGAACGCGCTCGAGGCATCCTTCCTGACAGAGGATGCGGGACAGCTCGACGCTGGCCCGTCGCACACTTACAGCACGAACTCCGGTGATGCGACCAACCCGCTCTTCGAAAATCCGGCCAGCACAGTGTACCGGGTGAATCCACGGGTCGTGGCCGAAGCGGAAAACGGCGATCAGCGGGTGGCGAAAAAGATCATTACCGGATCGCCGATCAATCAGTCCGACATCACGTCCTCGTACGTCTACGTCGTGTATACCTCGCCGTCGTCACCGATCAGCATCATCAGCGACAAGGAGCTGCTGCTGTTGAAGGCGGAAGTGCTCTGGGGGCAGGGGAATTATTCCGGCGCGCTCGCGCCTACGAACTTCATTCGGGTGAATGACGGCGGGCTCGCTCCCAAGACGCTGTCGGCTTTTGGCTCGAACGTGCCGGGGAATTTGCTCGACGAGATTCTCAAGCAGAAGCGGTATTCGCTCCTTTGGCAGAGTCCCGATCGCTGGCTGGACGCACGGCTATTTGGCAAGCTGAATGGCAGTGAGCCCCCCGTTGGCGTGGGACAGGAACGCACCTTCGATCCTCTTCCCAACTTCCCCATTCCATTCGACGAGGTGAGTGCGCGGAGTGGAGATCTCAGCCAGCAGTGTAGTTCCGCGAACTGACGCTAGAGTCGGGCGGCGCATAGCCCGTAGCCCACCGTAGATTTCTTTGACGTTCGCACTACTGTGGCTCGATGATTCCCAGCAGTCATGAGCTCGCGCTCAGTGCGCTGCGCATGGCGCTCGAGGCGCGGCGCCCGGCGCCAGGTCCAGAGTAGCGTGAGATTTTTGCGGGAGGAGGTCGAGAAAAAATTTTGGCGAAGAGCGGATGGTTGCGGATGCTCGTGCGATTGCGCCTGTTCCAGATTTCGCGAGATTGTTGATGGGTAGATGACGAGTAAAAGCAGCGCAGAATGCAGGTGCGTGCAGCAGTGCTGATCTCTTAAGAATTCTAAGCGAGATGAGGTCACGAGCCTGCACACAACGGAATCGATATTTAGTCAAATACCGGGTCACGACGACGCGAAGCGCAATGAGCTTGCTATCTGATACGGAGACTGGATCGAGTGGCGCGGCAGGAAAATCCAGCCCGCTCGCGTGCCCGGTGGTGTGGCCGAATTCCGGAGAGTTTATCGCGTCATCATAGCGGTCGTACTTGAAAAGCGGCTCGGGCCACTTCGTCAGCCTGTAAAAAGATAAACGCATACCGCCACCGGCCTCCGTAACACGGCCGCGGTCGTCGGACGCTTTCGGTAGATCCCCTCTCCTTCTACCGTCGGGACCGAGTGTGAAAAAGGAGGCGACGTATAGACAGAAAGCCCCACGGCATTTATGCCGTGGAGCTTCGTGTTTGTTTCAGCTCGGTTGTACGCTTCCTGCCGACGGATTGGCCCGATGCCTGCGGCTAACGTGTGGCCTGCCAGGGGCCAGCGAAGGTATAGTTCTGCCCACCGGAAGCGACGGTACAACTCGCATTCCCTGACATTCGGTTAGCGGGCGATCCCGACCCGGTACCCGTGTAGTTGCACCCAGCATCATCGGAGAAGGAAACTTGATTTCCGGACGTTTGTCCCCCGGTGATTGCCCCCGCGTTGTTGCTGCTTCCTGATCCGCCAGGACCAGTGCAGGTCGACACGTCGTTGTAGGTCCCGCTCAACTGACTGCCGTTCTGGTTAACGGTCGCCTGACCTTGTGCCGAGCAGGAGGTCGAAAGCGATGCGTTGCTAATGTTGACACTGAGATTCCATATTCCCGCGAGTGACATGGGCCCCGACGGCCCGGTGGAGCTGCCGCCGCAAGCAACCAGCGCTCCCACCAAACAACTGGCTATCACTTTTTTTGATGCGGTGTTTGCGAGCGCTGTCAGAAGTCGGTGCATATTGATTATTCTCCGAGGGAAATGAGTCGGCGCCGGATGCGGAAGTGCGAGTAACGCAGCGTCGAGACATACACTGTTTGCATTCGCATGCCGGGCATTCCTGATTTTATTAGATACGGCGGTGCGCGTGAGAGGCGCATCGGTATACACGACGATTTTTGCACCTCCTTCCCGAAATCTGGTCCGTCTGGAGTGACGTTTTGACATCGTTGGGAGCTTGGCCCAAACTCCGGGGATCGGAGCCAAGATGACCAAGTGATGCGGACCAGCCGATTCACGAACGACCAGATCGTCCAGGTACTGCACCAAGCCGAGAGCGGCACGTCGGTGGCCGACATTTGCCGAAAGCTCCAAGTCACGGAGACGACGTTTTACCGATGGAAGAAGAAGGTCACGGGGTTGGACGTCAGCGATCTGCGCGAATTGCGACAATTGCGTGAGGAGAACCAGAAGCTCAAAGGCTTGGTCGCCGAGTTGAGCCTGGACAAGACGATCCTTCCGCGAGGCGCTCAGAAAAAAATCGTGAGCCCTGCCTCGAGGCGCGAGTTGGTAGACTGGGCCAAGCACGGCTTCCAACTCACCGAGCGCCGGGCATGCAGAGCCGTGACGGTTGGCCGGTCGCTGATGCGCTACACGAGCATCAAGTCGCCCGACGCGCCATTGCGCGCGCGCCTGCACGAGCTCGCGCGCGATCGCATCACGTTCGGGTACCCACGGTTGCACGTGTTGCTCAGGCGTGAATAGTGGGCCGTCAATCGCAAGCGGGTGTATCGGTTATACCGGGAAGAAGGCTTGTCGCTTACGCGGAAGCGGCCCCGTCGTCGCAAGGCTGCCATTCCGACCCGTGCGACCGACGACCGTCGCCGCGAATCAGCGGTGGGCTATGGACTTCATGCACGACGTACTGGCCTCAGGACAGAAGATCCGCGTCTTCACGCTCGTCGACGTCCACACGCGTGAATGCTTGACGTTGCGAGCGCAGCGGAGCTTCCGCGGTGAAGACGTCGCCTCCATTCTGAGCGAGGTCGGGAAAAGCCGTGATGCACTGCCGGAAGTGATTCAAGTGGACAACGGAACCGAGTTCACCTCGACGGCGCTCGACCACTGGGCGTATTGGAATCGCGTGCAACTGGACTTCAGTCGGCCCGCGAAACCCGCGGACAATTGCATCGTCGAAGCGTTCAACGGCAGCGTGAGACGTGAGTGCTTAACGCAACATTGGGTTGTCTCGCTCACCGAGGCCCAGCTCGTGCTACGCGAATGGCAGGAGGACTACAACACCGTCCGTCCGCACCAGAGCTTAGCGAATGAACCACCAGCCACATATGCGAAGACTGCAGCGGGCGGACGCTTCACCCCGAGCCCCATTCGATTGAAAAACTAGCGCTCGATGTGGATCAGATTCGGGTGTACCCACCTTCCGCCGAACACAGTAGCATTGGCTGTTTCAAGTAAGGGAAACTATGCCGCGTTCAAAGGCTCTACCAACGTCGGCTTCATCGTACAAAAGGGCGCTCCCGGCAAACCCACATATCTGTACCGTTTCAACAACCCTGGCGACCAGGCAAATCACTCGAAGCGGTGGTCGCTGTTCTCAGATGCCAACGGCAATTCGTCCTGTTGGATCTCTGATCCCAAATGGAAGAGTTGACCAATGACAACACTCTTGAAACGAAGCGCGCTGAGTTTCCCGGTAGTAGTCGTCGCCATTTGCACTATCGCAGCGTCGCGGGCGACGACTTTGAACTGCGGATCTTCGACCGCGGTGCTCGGTCAGACGTTGACGCAGCTCGTTCAGAAGATGACCGTTGATGGCGATACAGCGACGCAACGCTCTTTGAAATTCGCTTCGATCTCCCCCGCGGTGTGGGTGAAGGACGAGACGAAATGCACAAAGATTCTAACGACCGTGGACAAACTTTGGTCCGCTCCGCGAGGCGGGCCGGTCTACGTGATGCAGCTCGGTACGGACTACGCTGTGATTCAAGGCGACAACAAGGCGGGGCCCAACCGCCCGATCATGCACGTGGACGCGGCATTTAAGTACATCGGATCCGGAATCTGGCAGTAGAGGATCGGAGACAGCACAAAGGCGGCGCATGATTTATATCGTGCGCCGCCTTTGTCGCATCACATCCCGTGAGGTCACCACCCCATCCGCGAACCCCACTTTCGTTTCCAGATGGGCGATCGTGTCGCCGAGGTAGCCGGCCATGCACAGCACGTCGCGCTATCGCTCTCCGCTCTTCAGTGCTTTGCCGCATTGGACGCCAGTGCGAGCGCCGAATCGATCGCAATTCGGAAGTTGGCGATCGGCTGCGCGCCCGTCACCATCATGCCGCCGATGAGGAACGTCGGCGTCGACTCCACGCCGGCCTTCGTCGCGCGATCGATGTCCGCCTCGATCATCGGCTTCGTGATGTGGCCCGAAACGCATTTGCGAAATGCCGCCGCATCCACACCCTGCGCGGCAGCGAGTGAGTCGAACATCGGCTGCGGCGCAGGGAGCGCCTCCCACTGTTTCTGCGTCGTGAAGAGCGCGTCGTGCATCTGCCAGAACTTGTCCTGCGCGGCTGCGCACATCGCGGACTCCGATGCAGCGAACGAGTTGCGATGCATCGACAGCGGGAAGTTCACGTAGGCGAGGCGCACCTTGCCCGCGTCCACGTAGTCGCGCTTGATGTCGACGTAGGCCTCGTCGTGGAACTGACGGCAGAAGGGACACTGGAAGTCGCTCACCTCCACCACCCACACGGTCGCGGTGGGGCTGCCGAGGATGCGCGCGTGATCGGCGCGGCGGAGAAGGAGGCTGTCGGGGCCGGCGGTGGCGGAAGACGTCGCGCTGGTGGCGGCGCTGGCGCTCGAGCTCTTGCCGCACGCGAGAACGACCGCAATCGCGGCGACGGCAACGGACATGTAGGGATACCCGCGCTGCACGTGCTCCTCTGCTAGTAGGTGGAAACGATGCGCCGAAGCGCGTTGGCGCGGCGATCGAGAATGAAGGTGTGTCCGTCGTGCGAGACGATGGCCGACGCGAAGCCGAGCGAGCGCGCGAGCCCAATGGTCTTCGGGGTGTCGGTCGAGATATTGACGAGATAGACCCCTTCTGGTCCCGCGGCGACGAAGAGCCGCAGCCCGTCGATCGACACGTCGTAGGCGAAGCGCGCGTCCGACCAGGAGGGGCGCGCCTTCGGATTTATGGGATTCGAGATGTCGATGAGCGCGACGCCCTTCTCGCCCATCGCCACCGCCGCAATCCCGCGATCGATCACGACGCGCAGCCCGACGCCGGGCAGTGGCACCGAGCCGATGGTCACGAGTGAGTCGCCGGTGATACGCAGCGCGACGAGCGCGCGATCGGTGGAGGCCCAGAGCACCGCGCGCGCCTCGTCGAGCGCGACGTCGCGGACGGGCGCACCCAGGTCGGTGCCGGGGAAATCGCGCACAGAGTCGGCGTTCACCGGCACGCTCTCGACTCGATTGCCGGTGGCGATGAAGATGCGGGTGTCGGTGGCGGCGATCGCGCTGATGTTCGCGCGGCGCACCAGAACTCCGGGGCCCTTCTCCGGTGGATAGATATAGAGGCCGGTGCGCGAGCCGAGGGCGAGCCAGGCGGTGCGCGGCGCGAGATCGATGGCGCCGATGCCGTGCAGGCCGGCGGCGCGCGTCCCGAGGGAGATGAGTCGCGCATCCATGGTGGAGAAGAGCTGAACGCCGTCGCTCCCGCCCACGGCCGCGGTGGAATCGCGAATCGTGAGCACGGTGGGGTCGCCGTCGAGCTCCACGCCGACATTCGGGATCTTGAGTGAAGGCGCGCCGTGAAAGGCGATCGTACGGCGCTCGTCGAGCTGGCGCCCGACGAAGAATCCCGCGAGTCCACCTGCAGCCCCGCCGATGAGCGGCATTCCTGCGCCGCGCGAGCCGCCACCCTTGCTAAAGCCCCACCCCGCAAGTCCGCCGGCCACTACTCCTAGGATGCCTGTGACGAGGGCGCGCGGTCGCGGGTGGGTGATTGTCCCGGAGGCGGTGCTGTCGCTGAGCCGTTGAGCGCCCAGGGACGGGGCGGAGGCGGCGAGGGCAAGGGGTATGAGGACGCGGCGAGCAATCTGCCGGACGACGGGTGCCATGCCGGAAGATATGGTAGCGTCAGCGGAGGCCGCTACGGTATGGTTAGGCGGGCTCAACAGATTGCTGGGGGTGGATTCGTGATACTTCACCGCATTCTTGCACTGTGTGCTACCACACTTTATGTTCGTGAATGTTCGGTTGCGACAATGCGATCCTGAAAATGTTCCATTGTCGGAACCGGAGTACAGACTTTTCCGTCGGGTGCCGTGACTATCGCCCATGGCTGCCCCATGGCTGCCCCATGTGTGTCGTGCCGCCGCATGCGAATCGAACCGCCAAGAGGAGGGGACACCCAGCGGCATGAGAGGGAGGCGCAACGCGATTTCCGCGAGCGCTCGAACGCCAACCAGACAAGATCCATCGTCGTCCACACACCTTTTGGAAGAGGTGGCAAGGAGGAAGCATGGGACGTTCTGTTAGGTCAGTTATTGCCGTCGTGTGCGCGCTCATTGCGCTTCCGGCTTATGCCGTAGCGCAGGACGCTGTCACGATCACTGGTCGAGTCGCCAGTGCGGAGGGCGGTGCGCCGCTCGGTACGGCAAGCGTCACTGTCGAAGGGCTTGGCTCTGTTACGCTCACCCGTGATGATGGGCGGTATTCGCTCGTCGTTCCGGCCGCGCGCGCACACGGGCAGCAGGCCACGATCACAGCACGCTTGATCGGCTACAAGGCGAAGGCCGCGACGATTACGCTCGCGGGCAACGTCACGCAGGATTTTGCGCTCGACGTCAATCCGCTCCGCCTCGGCGAAATCATCGTGACGGGCGCGGGCACGACCAGCTCGATCGAGAAGCTCGGCACCGCGGTGTCGACGGTCGATTCATCGCTGATCACGCGCTCGCACGAGAATAACATCGTCGAGGCGCTCGCCGGCAAGACACCGGGCGTCCAGGTCAACAGCCAGTCTGGTGACCCGGGCTCGTCCGCGTACATTCGCATTCGCGGCATCAAGTCGCTCTCGGGCGATGCGCAGCCGCTGTTCGTCGTCGATGGTGTGCCGATCGACAATTCCGTCATGACGGCGGAAGATCCGACGGCTGGTGTTGCCGCGCCGAACCGCGCAGCCGACATCAACCCGAACGACATCGAAACGGTTACGATCCTGAAGGGTGCGGCTGCCGCGGCGATTTACGGCGCGCGCGCATCGGACGGTGTCGTGATCATCACCACGAAGAGCGGTCACGCCGGTGGCACGCACTATTCGCTGGGCTCGAACTACTCGTTCGACAAAGTCAACAGGAAGGTCCCGCTGCAGACGACCTATGCGCAGGGCTCCCACGGCGTCAATGCGGTCTGCGCCAACCCCGGTTGCCGCCTCACGAGCGGTTCGTACGGAGACCTGATTGCGGCGGGCACGCCGACGTACAATCACTTCGATGAGATCTTCGAGACCGGGCACAACTCCGACAACACGCTTTCCGCGTCCGGTGGAAATGACAAGACCGTCTTCTACCTCTCGGCCGGCTACACGAATCAGCAGGGCGTCATCTTGGGCCCGAACGACACCTACAAGCGAACCACGGTTCGCCTGAAGGCGTCGCACCACCTGTTCGATCGACTCACCGTCGGCGGCAACATTTCGTATGTCGATGGCCGCGGACAGTTCGTGCAGAAGGGCTCGAACACGTCGGGACTGCTGCTCGGCGCCATGCGTACGTCGCCGAACTTCAATAACTTTCCCTATCTCGACACCGCCACACAGACGCAGCGCTCCTATCGGTATCCGCAGCCCGTGCTGTTCGACAATCTGAGCGGCCGCGGCTATGACAACCCGCTCTTCGTCATCTTCGGGAATCTGAACACGGCCGAGACGAACCGCGCGTATGGCAACGTCAATTTGAACTACGACGCCACCGACTGGCTGAAGCTCGACTACACGCTCGGTGCCGATTACTACAGCAATCAGTTGCTGGACGCGCAGGCACAGTCGTCGTCGTCGTTCGCCAGCGGGCAGGTCTTCCGCACCGATGGCAACAATCTCCAGATCGATCACAACCTGACGGCCACCCTGAGCCACACGTTCAGTCCGAATTTCTCCGGAACGTTCACGCTTGGACAGAACCTGAACGCGCGCCGATTCCGCGAGACGGACGTCAACGGACAGAACCTCGTCGCCGCGACGCCGTTCAACCTGCAGAACACGACGGCGTGGATTCCGACGGAATTCAAGTCGCTCGTACACTCCGAGTCGTACTTCGGGCAGGCGACGGCGGACATCTACAACCAGCTGTACCTGACGGCCGCACTGCGCAACGATGGATTCTCCACCTTCGGTGAGAGTAATCCCCGCGCCTGGTATCCGAAGGCGAGCGCCGCCTGGACGTTCACGAATCTCCTCGGCAAGACCGATCAGAGGGGCGCGTTCAGCTTCGGGAAGCTCCGTGCGGCGTACGGCGAAACCGGAAAGGAGCCCGGTGTCTACGCCACGAACACCGTGCTCATCCCGGGCGGATTCTTCGGCTCGGGCTTCGGCGACTTCCTCAATGCGACGCAGCAGGGGGGTGGAGGATTGTTCTCGAGCGGCGCGCTCGGCAATCCGAACATCAAGCCGGAACGCGAAAAGGAGTTCGAGGGTGGAGCTGACCTCGGCTTCCTCGATCAGAAGGTCGATCTCTCGCTGACGTACTATAAGAACAAGTCGACGGACGTCATTCTTCCGCTTCCGATTCCGCTTAGCTCCGGCTACGCAACGCAGTTGAAGAACGGGGCGACGCTGCAAAACAAGGGCTACGAAGTCGCGATGAACGTGCGTCCAATCACGCGCCCGAATTTCTCATGGGATCTCGGCGTGAACTGGGCGAAGAACACGACCACGGTCACTGGACTCAGTGGAGCGGAGTTCGTGTCCAACGTCGCGCAGTTCGGCGGTACCTTTTCGGGCGCCGCCGGCGCTGCGACGCTCGGCAATGACATCGGCCTTCGCGGCCAGGACTTCGTTCGCTGCGGTCGCGGGGTAGTCGTCGACGGTGTCGACATCGATGCGACGTCGTGCGTCGGCGCAGCCAAGAACGCGCTCTACATCGATGCGTCCGGCTTCCCGGTGTTTGATCCGACGGATCGTGTCATCTCGGATCCGGATCCGCATTGGACCGGATCGATCCGCACGAGCTTCCACATCAGCAAGTTCCAGATTTCTGCGCTCGTCGATCACAAGCAGGGTGGCGATATATGGAACGGAACGCGTGGTGCGCTCTACAACTTCGGTATACACAAGGACACGGATATCCGCGGTGGCACGTTCACCTTCGGCAAGGACTATCCGTACCTCAGCGGACCGGTTGCTGGTCCCGGCGCTGGAACTCCCGTGGTCATCGATCAGAGCTGGTTCCAGGGTGACGGTAGCGGCTTCGTCGGACCGTCCGCGGAGTTCGTCGAGAATGGCACGTACACGAAGCTCCGCGAGATTTCCGTTGCGTACACGTTCGACGGCAAGTGGGTGCCGAATCTGATCGGCCTCACGTCCATCGATCTGCGCGTGGCGGGACGTAACCTGGCGACGTGGACGAAGTACAAGGGAATCGATCCCGAGACGAACCTGGCCGGCGCGGCGTTCGCGGTGCAGGGAATCGACTACTTCAACAACCCGCAGACTCGGTCGATCGTTATATCGGTCGGCCTGAATCGCTAAGCGAAGGAGAATCCCAAGGTGAAAATGCAACTCAAGGGAGCGATCTGCGCGGCGGCGTTGGTAGTCGTCGCAGCGGGTTGCAACAACTTCCTCAAGGGTGGGGATCTGACCAAGGATCCGAACAACCCTCTCAACGCTACACCGAAGCAGCTTTTTTCTTCGGTGCAGTCGAATCTCTGGATACAGCAGACGAGCGATCTCGCCCGTCTCACCAGCATGTGGATGCAGCAGGTGGTTGGTGTTGCCCGCCAGGCCTATGGCACCTATACGTTCACAGGCGTCACGGAGTCTTCGTTCGACGCGGAATTTGCGCGCGCCTACCAGGGTGGTGGAATTCTCGATCTGCGTAAGATCGATTCCACCACGCAGGTTCTCGGCGACAGCATCTTTCTCGGCATTAGCAAGGTCACGGAAGCCTGGTTGATCAGCGTGAACGCCGACATCTGGGGTGACATTCCCTACAGCCAGGCGGACTCGTTCTTCGTCTATCCGCAGCCGGTGCTCGATCCGCAGCAGACGGTCTACGATATGGTGGAGACGCGTCTGTCTGAGGCCATTGCCGAGCTGCAAAGTGGTATCGGCTCCGGTCCGAAAGGCGCGGATCTCGTGTACGGCGGCGATCCGGACAAGTGGATCGAGCTCGCGCACACTCTCAAGGCACGCGTCTGGCTGCACCAGGCGGAGAAGCTGGGAACGCCGGCGTACGCGTCGGCGCTCGTCGAGGCCGCTCAGGGCATTAGCTCCAACGATGGCGACTACGTCGCAAATTTCTCCGGTTCGCAGGCGGGGGAAAGCAACCCGTGGTGGCAGTTCCTCGATGCCAACGGCACCACCGGACGAAATGGCGACATCGTTGCGACGAATTCGTTCCTCTACGATCTGATGTCCTCGACGAACGATCCTCGCTTTCCCGACTACTTCCAGCCGGGAAGCGTGGACACGTACGACTTCAGCCCGTTCCGGGAGAATCCGACGTATCCGCAGCCGTTCGTGACGTACAACGAGAATCTGCTCATCCAGGCTGAGGCGCAGCTCCAGACGGGTGCAACAGGCGCGGCGCTGACCTCGTTGAACACCGAGCGTGCGGCGTGGGCATTGTTACTTGCTCCGACGAAGGCGTGGCATCGCGCTTACACGCTTGCGCCGGCCGGCTCGGCGACGCTCTCGGCGATCATGACCGAGAAGTACATCGTTCTCTTCCAGAACATCGAGTCGTGGAACGACTACAAGCGCACGTGCATTCCGGCGCTGACGCCGGTCGCCGGCGGCGTCAACGGCGTCATTCCGGGGCGTCTGCTCTACCCCGTGGGTGAGCGCCAGACGAACACGAACATCCCGGCGGTCAGTGCCCAGCCGCCGCGGAACTGGAACGATCCCAACGCCTGCTCGGATTCCTGAGCACGGTTCGGTAGCTGAATCCGTACGAGCAAACGACCCGGTGCGCCTCATGGCACACCGGGTCGTTTGTTTTCCTTCGCTACTCTTGACGCCCCCACGCGCCAACCCCGTATATTCCCTCATCCACTGATCGAGGAAGTCATGCGCGCTAGGTACCTCGCTCCTGTCCTGTCAGTCTTGTGCGCCTGCTATCAGTCCGTGCCGGTCGAGCTCTCTCGCGTGACGCCGGGTACGAAGCTTCGCGTCTCGCTCACCGACGCCGGCGCGGACTCCCTCGCGCGCTATCTCGGCCCCGGCGTCGAAACGATCGACGGGAAGCTGATCACCACCACGGACAGCGGAGTCTCGATGTCCGTGACCCAGGTGTCGATGCGGTCGGGGCAGGATCAGTTCTGGAAGGGCGAGACCGTCGTGATCCCGCGCAGCGCGCTGGGCACCGTTCAGGCGCGCAAGATCAACAAGTCCAAGTCGGTGCTACTCGCCGGCGTCTTCGTCGTCGCCCTCGCGAGCCTCAGGCTCGGCGGCGTCATCGGTGGCAACGGCGGCTCGACGGGCGGCAACGGTACCGGCGGACCGCGCTAACGATCGTGACGCAGCTGCGAGGGTGCCGCTCCGGGCCAGCTAGTCAATAGAAGGCCAGCGCCGCTCTCGTCAGGTTGTTCTCGAGCGTCCACGTAATCTGCATGCCGCCCGGACGCACACTGATTATCTCGCTGTTGATCGCGCCGGATGTCCCCACTCCGTGCGCCGAGAGCTGTAGCGTCCCGCCGCCCCGCGTCACGGTCTTCGAGAGCACGAAGTTCGCGTCAGACGACGCCGTCACCGTCCCCACACGCGTCCGCTGGCCATCGCGGATCACGAAAATGTCGACATCGCCCCAGTTATGATTCACTACCTGGAGCGTCGAATCGTTGTCCGCGGCCAGATCGTCGTTGATGCGGTGCTTCCCGCAGCCCGACAGGACGACGACCATCGCGATCGCGGCAAACCACTTAGTCAACATGCTTCCTCCGGAGGTCATTGCTCTTCCAATCCGCCTAATCACGCCCCCGGCCCCGCCCCCGTCAAGCCTGCTTTGCGGTGCCCTCGCTCGATTCCAATGGAGCGCTTGCGAAGGTCACATTAGGACGCCCGATTCGCCTTGCGTCATCGCGGGTGTAATATTACGTCGCAGGCCGTGCGCGCTTGCTGCGGTCTGTAACGTCTTAAGTGGTACGCGCGTCTATGGATGCACCCGCCAAAGTGTCACTTTCTGCGCGCTTTGTGATAGTGCGCGAGTACGCAGTCCGTCTCCATTTACATGCTCGGAGGTTTATGCGCACGACGCGGTGGAAAATCGCACTCGTATCCAGCGCGCTGATCGGCGCGCACGCGAGCGCCCCCGCCCTCGCGGCGCAGGACGCGGCGCCCTTCTCAACACCTCTCGCCGCCGCCGGAATTCTCTACCCCTCCACGCTGACCTTCGGCACCGGGCTGATCGACATTCCAGTCGCTTGGGTCTCGCCGAATTCCGGCGACCTCTGGGTGACCGCGTCCGGCAAGATCACGAATTATTGCGCCACGGTTTGCACGATCAATTTCCAGGACAAGTTCAACACGAATCTTTCGATCGACACGCACTGGAAGCAGCGCTTCTCCGTCGGTCTCTCCGTCTACAGTCAGAATCCGAACTACGGCTTCTTCGGCGAAGTTCTCGCCCTCAAGCAGCAGCCCGAAAAAATCTGGCCCTCGATCGCCGTCGGCTTTCGCAATCTCGGCCCCGATACTCACGAAGAGCGCTTCCTCATCGGCAACGATGTCTACGTCTCGCCCACCGGCGGGATCACCGACACGGTTCCGGGATTCGCCAAGCACTTCCACTCCACGCCCACGGTCTACGCTGTGGCCACGAAGGAAGTGAAGGCCGGAAGCAATGGCGCCGCGAGCTTCAGCCTCGGCTACGGCAGTGGGATTTTCCGCGATGATGGCGATCTCGGTCGCAACTACAACGACAAGGGTACGATCGTCAAAGGGCTCTTCCTCGGAGCGCGCTATGCACTTCGCACCTCGGAGAACAGCAGCGTAACGATCCTCGGCGAGAACAACGGTTGGGACTGGAATGCAGGAGTCGTCGGCAACTGGCGCGGCATCGGCCTTGGCGTGTACGGCACCGAGCTCGAGGAAGGGAGCAAGAATCCGAGCAAGGGTTATCTCTACACGGTCTACAACTACACGAAGTTCAACGTCTCGCTGAGCTATAGTGGGAACCTCCACGACATCGCACACGGCACGATCCTGCGCGCGCGCATCGGTGAGCTCGAGCAGGAGCAACTCCGCCTGCGCGCGCAGATCACGCAGCGTCAGCACAAGATCGAAGAACTGCAGGCGTCGCTGCAGAAAGCGCAGGGCGGCGAGCTCGCGGAAGTCGCGAAGCGCCGCGAACAGCTCGATGCGCAGATCCAGGAAGAGCAGGATGCCATCAAGCGCGCCGAAGAACGCCTGAATCAGCTGCAGGGCGGGTCACCACCACCGACGACCACGCCTCCGCCAAGCACGACCACGCCCCCGCGCTAATTCGAGACCCAGGTCAACGATGATCTTCTCCGTTCCCCGATCCGTCCGCATTGCGCTGCTGCTCGCCCTCCCGGCGGCCGTCGTGCTCCCGGGAGTCGCGAAAGCGCAAGAGACCTATCCCCAGACGATGTACTGGGGCGCCGGTCTGATCGACATTCCCGTCGCCTACGTCTCGTCCGTGACGGGAGACTTCGCGCTGAACTTCTCGGGCAAGACTTTCCATGGCGCGAAGGCCTCGCCGGGATTCGCTGTGCTCGATGGGCTCAACACCAACGGCTCGCTCTCCTTCTCCTTCTTCGGACGGCTCGAGACGGGAATCTCGATCTACTCCGACAATCCGGAGTGGGGACTCTTCGCGCAGGGGCTGCTCCTCAACGAGGAGAATTTCCGTCCGAAGTCCGGGCTCGTTCGCTGGGTGCCGAGTATCGCGGTTGGAATGCGGAACATCGGACCATACGATCACATCGACCGTTTCACCATCGGCTACGACCTCTATCCCGGCACCGTCGCGACTCCCGGTAAGCAGCACTTGGTGGATTCGCTCCATCAGAATTTCAAAACCGGAAATACGGTCTACGGTGTGGCCACGAAGTCGTTTGCACTCTCCGAGCTGAATCCGGGCTGGGGGAAGACGACGGTGAGCCTCACGGTCGGCTACGGCAATGGTCTCTTCAAGAACGACGGCGGTCTCGGATCCGCGTATGCGGCGAATTCGTGGAACGGCGCGTTCGGCGGTGTGAAGGTCGATCTCTTCCCGACGGCGCACAGCACCCTGTCGTTCATGGCCGAGAACAATTCGTGGGACTACAACGTTGGCGCGGCCTATGAGTGGCACGGGCTGCGCGCGGGCGCGTACTGGACTGAGCTCGGCGCGTCGCGCGCGGACACCAGCTCCGCTGCTTCGAAGCTCTACGGCTTCAGCAAGTTCTCGTTCACACTCGGCTGGCAGAACAACGTGCTCGCGCTACTGCGTGGTCACTCGCTCGAGCGCCGCGTCGCGGAGCTCGAGCGCCAGCGGCAGCTGCTCACCACAGAGATCACCGCGCGCCAGCAGCGCATCGCCTCGCTGGAGCTCGAGATCAACCGCTACCAGGCGCAGAATCTCCTCGAGCTCGAGCAGCGCCGTGCGACTGCCGAGACCGAGCTGCGCTCCGAGCGCGAGGCGTTGCAGCGACTGGAGGAACGCCTCCACAAGCTGGAGCAGGATGCGCCGCCCAGTACGACGCCGCACTAGCCCACGACCAAGAGTTTCCTGATGCGAGCACTGCGAATGCGCTACCAACTGCTGGTGTTGACGGTCGGGATCCTCTTCCCGGCGGTCGTGAAAGCACAGCAGTCAGATTCGATCAAGGCTGACAGCGCCGCCCAGCAGCAGGCGTACGAGGGGCGGCGAGGGGCGCTGGTGAAAGAGCTGCAGGACACGCAGGACAAGCTCGGCGATCTCCGCAGCCAGCGTGTTCGACTCGAGGCGCGCATCGAGAACGTGCTCGCCGAGACGATGCAGAAACGCACCCAGCAGCTGCTGGTGAGCAGGGAAGAAACGGCGCTCCTGCAGCTCGACGGCGTGCTCGCGAACGCGCAGGACAACATGGTCGCGCAGCGCGATCGCATGCGCTCGCTCGGCGACGCGGTGCGTCGTCGTGCAGGCGCGGTGCTGGTCGTCACGCTGCGCGCCGACTCCGCCGCTCCGGGCTCGCTCGGTGACGCGTCCCTCGAGATCGACAACGTGGTCGCGTCGACGCGCACGTACACGCCAACACTCGCCGCCGCGCTCGCGACGGGCGCTGTCGATCCGCTCTACCGCTCCGAGGTTCTGCCGAGCACGCACACGGTGGAGCTCAAGCTCACGTTTGGGGGGCAGCAGCTGATGCAGGGGATCAACGTCAACGCGCTCACCGCAACGGTGACCTACGTCGAGTTCACGGTGCGCAACGGGCAGCTCGTTCCGAAGACCTGGACGAGCCGCGGGACTACGCCGTTCTGATTCTTTCGAGAGTGATGCGCGCACTGCCGGCTCTTGCCGCGGTGATGCTGGTGATGCCGCTCGCGGCGCAGCAGCCCCCCGACACGTCCGCGAAGGCGCCCGCACCGGCGCCATCCGCCGCGAAGGCCGCACCGGCAGCGCTCGTGCCGATGATCGTGCAGCCTTCGCCCGACCAGGCGCGCGGCTTCGACGCCGAGCTGCGCATGGCGCTCTTCGACGTGTCGACGGACCATCCGCTGAGCGCTCTCGATCGCCTCGAGTGGCTGCGCTCGTCGCCGCTCGCCGGCTCGGGCGCGGCCACGCCGGGACTACGAGCGCAGGAGGATCTGCTCTTTCTGCTCGCCGAGTCGTACTACCGCCTTGGCATGCGCGACGCGTTTCGGAAGACGGCGGCGTCGCTCGATTCGGCCGCTCCTGCGGGGCGCTATACGGGGGTGATCGCGGCACAGCGGATGCTCGATGCGTATTCCCGCGGCGACTACGCGCGTGTGCGCACGCTCGCGGCGACGAAGACGTCGGGTGATCGCGGTCTCATCTCGCTCGTCGCCGGGCTCGCGGCCGTGCAGAGCAGGGACTTCACCGCGGCGCACGCGGCCTTCGCACAGGCGTCCGCCTCGGGCGGCCAGTTCGCGCTCTATGCGCAGTACATGGATGCACTCGCGACGGCCGCGAGCGACAGCACGAAGGGTGCGGCGGCACTTACGGCGCTGCAGACGTTGAGCGAGGGGCAGCGCGGGGCGTTTGCCGATCAGGTGCGACTCAGCGCCGCGCAGACAGCACTCGGCGCCGGCCAGTTTGCCGCCGCGGCATCGCTGGCGGACGGAGTTCCCGCCACGAGCGGTGCAGGTGCGCAGGCGCTGCTCACGAAGGCGTGGGCGCTCTACCGCGGTGGCAATGCATCCGGTGCGGCCACGGCCTTCCGCGACTTCGCGACGCGCTATGCGCAGCTTCCGGAGCGGGACGAGGCGCGCCTCATGGCGGGGCAGATCATGCTCGAAAGCGGAAAGAGCGATTCTGCCGAGAAATATTTTCAGGGGATCGCCGACTCGATCAACGGTGAGCTCGGCGCGCTACAGGCGCGCGCCACCACCGCGATGACGGACGCGAGCCGCGCGCTCGTGAGCGCGCGCGTCGCAGGCTCGGTGTTCATCGCGAACGCAGGCCCCGGCAAGGTCATCTCGCTCCCCGATGATGCGGGGGCCGAAAAGGCCCGCATCGCAGCGGCGTTCGCGGGGACGCCGGATTCGGCGATCGGCGGTTCCCAGCCGCAGATCCTCACCAACCTCGGCGTCGCCGAGCGTGTGGACTCGGCGGCGGGCGCGGGCTTTCCGGTGCGCGTGGTCTTCGCGCCGCGGCTCGATGCGCACACGCCGGGGCTCTACGCCGATCGCACGCAGGCGGTGCTCGCCACCGACATTCATCTCGCGCTCGCGTCGTACCGGCTCGAGGAGCAGATCGATGCGCAGAAGACGAAGATCGCGGCGCTCGAGAATCTCCAGCGCCTGATCGTCGAAGGGGACAGCGGGCTGGCGGACAATGCGAAGCAGATCGCGGCCACGCAGGACTCGCTGGAGCGCATGAAGGGTGTGCTCGAGAATACGCGGGAAAAGGTGCGCAACGCGCTTCGCCTCCAGATCACAGCCACTCGGCAGGTCGCCGCGCTGAACATTCAGCAGCTGGACAGCACGAAAGCATCGCTCGGCGCGAATGCGAAGGGGCCGGAGATGGATGCGCTCGACATGGAGAAGCGGACGGCGGCCGTGTACAGCGCGATTGCGGATGACGTCGAGCGGGGCCTCGAGGCGGCACTCGACCATCACCCTGCGTTCGTGCTCCGCGACTCGCTGGTGGCGCGGCTGGCGCGCGCACACGCGCTGCACGACACGACGGGGGCTGTGCTGAGCGAGGACTCGCTTCTCGTCGCCAACGAGCTCACCGCGCAGCGTGGCAAGGAGTCGAATGCGGTGATCGCGATGCGCAGCGAGGTTGGAGGTGCGACCACGCAGCGTGCGGCGGCCGAGGGCGCGCTGGTCGCGCTGGTGGATGAGGAGCTGCGTGCGCGCGCGACTGGGCTCGTCGCGCGGCTGTCGCGCGATCGCGAGGCCGCGGACTATGCGACCGCGAGCGCGGCGTTCTTCAAGGCGATGGATGCATCGACCACGGCACCCGGCGGCGCGACGCCTGCGGGAACGAGCACGGCGCCCGGCGGCGCTTCCACACCTCCGCGGCAATAGCGATGCCCTCGCTCCGCTTCCTCACCCCGCTCCTCGCGCTGACCCTCGGCGCCGTCGCGAGCCCCGCGGCCGCGCAGAACGCGCCGGCGCCGCAACTCGTCGCCACGGCGCGCCCCGCGGGCTCCGATGACGCGCGCGACGACGCGATCGAGAAGCTGTCGACGTTCCTGACGAAGTATCCATCGAGCACGCTGCGTCCGGGCGCGCTCTTCCAGCTCGGCGAGCTGCTCGTTCGCCGCGCCGATGAGAACTTCGCTGCGGCGCAGCGGGCCGGCGGCGAGGCGCCCGAGCGCCCCGACTACGCGCCCGCAATCTCGCGCTACGAGGAGCTGACGGGGAAGTTCGCGACCTTCCCCCGCGTCGACGCTGCAGCCTACACGCTCGGCACCCTCTACTTCTCGCTGCAGCGCAACGCCGATGCGGCGCGGATGTTCGAGCTGGTGACCTCCAAGGAGCAGTCGCACTTCCGTCCGGAGGGATATTTCCGGCTGGGTGACGCGGACTTCGAGCTCGCGGCCAAGCTTCGTGGCGAGCCGCGCAAGGCGATGTTCGTGAAGGCGGCGTCAGCCTACGAGAGCGCGACCAAGATCGCGCCATCGAATGGCGACATCTACTTCCTGTCGCTCTACAAGCTCGGATGGGCGTACTACAATCAGGCGACGCAGACGAATCAGCCCGAGTACCAGCAGGCGGTGGAAGTGTTCGGACGGCTCGTCTCCGAATACGACAAGCTTTCCCCCGAGCGGCAGGCGCGTCTCGGACTGCGTGGCGAAGCGATCGAGTACATGGCGGTCGCGCTCACGCAGACGGGCGGCGCGGATGCGGCGCGCCGCTACTTCGGCACGCACCCGGCGTCCAGCTTCAAGCTTCCTGTGCTTCGTCGCGTAGCGACGGGGCTTCGCGACCAGGGCGACTTCGTCCGCGCGATCGATGCCTATCGCGCGGTACTCGCCGAGTCGCCGGCAGATACCGGTGCGCTCGGCGTGCAGCGCGAGATCGTCGACATCTATCAGAACCGCGTGCTCGAGCCGGACAAGGCCCAGGCCGCTCGCCTCGAGCTCGTCGATCGCTTTGCGCCGAACTCCGTGTGGTCGAACGCAAACGCGCCGTTGCGCGACAGTGCGCGGGCCGCTCGCGAAAACGCGCTGCGCCAGAGCGCGCAGTACAGCCTCTCGCGCGCGCAGGATGCGAAAGACAAGCGGGACAAGTCGAAGTTCGCCGAGGCGGCCAATCTCTACGGCCGCTACATGGGCGAGTTCTCGACGAGCGACAGCGCGCAGGCCGTCGATCTGCTCTACGGCGAAGCGCTGTTCGCCGAGGGTGAGTACTTCAGGGCTGGAACCGAGTACTCGCGCGCGGCGTACGCCTACAAGAACGATCCGAAGATGTCGCAGCAGGCAGGGCAGGACGCGATCGTGGCGTTCGACTCGGCCACCGTGCGCACGAAGGACGACAAGGCGAGCCAGGATTCGCTGTTCGCCGTCGTCGATCGCTACGTCGCCGCGTTTCCGGCCACCGACGTCGCGCACCACGCGCTCATCGAGAAGGGCAAGCGCGCGTCCGAGGCAAAGCGGTGGGATGTGATGGCCGCGACCTTCAAGACGTACGCGGACAATTATCCGAACGATCCGTACACGCCCACCGCGCAGAAGCTGATCGGCGATGCGCTCTACAAGCAGGGGCTGTACACCGAGGCGCAGGGGCAGTGGGAGAACGCGCAGGCGATCGCGATCAAGTCGGGGAAGAAGGCGCTCTCGGATACGATCAATCTCGTGCGCAATGCTGCGGCGGTGACGTACGGCGATTCGCTCGTGAAGGCCGGCAATTATCGTGAGGCGGCGGAGGCCGTGTACGTCGCGTTCGCGGATCGCAATCCCACTTCGGAGCGCGCGCCGGACGCGCTGCGCAACGCGATCGAGACGTACGTGCTCGCGGACAGCGTCGCGCGCATCAAGGGCGACAAGAATGCATCGAACGCCGCGAAGCAGCGGGCCTTCGAGCTCTCCCAGCGCCTCGTGTCGACGTATCCGACGTACAAGTACCGCGTACAGTACCAGGCGCTCGAGACGCAACTGCTCGCCGATCTCGGCAAGCGTGATGAGTCGGCGGTCGCTCTCGAGACGCTGATCCGCGAGAATCCGACGTGGCCCGGGCGCGCGGATGCGATGGTGCGTCTCGCGGTGGACTACGACTCGCTCGCGAAGCCGAAGGAGGAGGCCGCCGCGTATGAACGCTTTGCCGCGGCATATCCGAAGGATCCGCGTGCGGCCGATGCGCAGTACAACGCCGGCGTCACCTATCTGCAGGCGGCGGACACCGCGAGCGCGATCCGCGCGTACGGCATCTTCGCCGCGGCGCACCCACGCGACCAGCGCACCGGCGGCGCGCAGGCGGCGCGCGTCGCGCTCATCAAGGCCGGCGGCAACGTCGCCGCGGCGAATGTCGAGCTCGCGAAGCTGTGCGCCCGCCCGACCGAAGAGATCAAGACGCAGTGCGCCGCGCGTGTCGGCGAGGCCGAGTTCGCGGTGGGACGCTCGATGTTCCCGCGCTATCAGGCGCTCAAGCTCAGCATCCCGCGGCGCGTGAACCTCACGCGCGCCGGCGTCGAGCGGCTGTCCGCGCCGAAGCGGAAGATGCTCGCCGACATGTCCGTGCACTTCACGAAGGCGATCGCGAGCGGCGACCCCACCTGGCTCTCGGCCTCGTCATACTATGTCGGACTCGCGCAGTGGGAGTACGGGAATTATTTGGCGAATCTCACGTTGCCGAAGGATCTGACCGACGAGCAGCGCGCCGCGGCGCAGGCGGGTTCGGCGCGCCAAGCGGAGGAGTACTACCAGGCGGCGAACAAGCTCTGGCAGACGCTTGTCGACAAGGCGGCGACGGACAAGTTCGACAACGCATGGGTGCAGCGCGCGAAGGACGCCGTGGGCGGCAAGGTCGATGCGGCGCCTCCGGCCGCATCGCTCGACCGTGATGCACGTGGCAACGGAGGTGCATCGTGAGTCGTTTCGCGCGCGTGGGATGCGGCGTCCTTATGGGTGTCGTGATGATCGGTGCGGCGTCGAGGCTGAGTGCCCAGCAGAAGGGTCCTCCGCCGAAGAAGGGGCAGGCGATCGAGATTCGCGGACAGGTGCCGACGCCGCAGGTGGTGACGGTGCGTCCACGCGAGGTCCCGACGTACGATCGCCAGCTGCTCGCGCCCGCGTTCTACAATGGAACGGGAAGCACGACGTCACAGGCTGCGGTGCAGCTCGTGCCGGAGAGTCAGGTGCGGGGAACGACGGCGCTCGACACCATCCCTGCGGGGATGGCGCACGAGGGCGGCGTTCCGACGGTCGGACCGCTGGCGGTGCATCGCGACTCGATGCGCAACGCCCGCGATACGGCCGCTACGAGAGCAGGGGCGAGCACCGCGGAGATCGAGGCGATGCGTCACGAGCTCGCGGTGCGGAGAGCGCGACTCGACTCGCTGCAGCGGATGCTCAATCTGCAGATGCAGTCGCCGGTAGGGCTCGGCAAGGCGCCTGCGGAGCCGGTGAAGAGAATGAGCGCCGCCGATTCCGCAGCGCGCGTGCAGGAGATCGAGTCGATTCGCAGGGAGCTCGAATACCGCAAGCAGCGTCTCGATTCGCTGAGGCGGGAAGTGGCAAAGATGGGAAGAGGAGGAAGGCCGGTTCCGCTGAAGAAGACGACCACGGATTCAACCGCCGCGGCGCCAACGACGCCACGCGGCCGCAAATGATGATGCCCGCTGGAACTTTCGCTGAGGACACAGGTCGATGAGCAATCTGATCGAGTATTTCCGTAGTGGCGGTCCGATCATGTACCCCATTCTCTTGACGGCGCTGGTCGGTCTCGCCGTGTTCGTCGAGCGATTCTACATGATCGTGATCCGCTCGAAGATCAACGGGCGGACGTTCATCGAGCGCGTGATCCAGCTCGTGCGCGCCGGACGAATCGAAGATGCGATCAAGCTCTGCGGCCAGTCGAACGCAGTGCTGCCGGACATGGGATTGCTCATTCTGCGCAGCCGCAGTCGCGATGAGGCGGATTTGCAGAACGTCGCGGATGCCGCGGCGCTGAGCGTGCTCCCGCGCCTCACGCGCCGGCTGCACTATCTCCCGATGCTCGCGAACGTCGCGACGCTGATCGGTCTGCTCGGTACGATCTACGGATTGCGCGGCGCCTTCGCGGCAGTCGGTACGGCGGCGGCGGCGGAGCGCTCGGCGGCACTGGCGGCGGGGATCGCGGTCGCGCTGAACGCCACGGGCTTCGGTTTGTTCACCGCGATCCCGCTGACGGTGGCGCACGCGTACCTCGTCAGCCAGGCGGAAGGCATCATCGAGCAGGTCGATGAGTTCCAGGTGCGTCTCATCAACGCACTCATCGATCGTCCCGACGTCCGACTCGGTCACCGGTAGGCCGCTTCCCGGTTTTTCTCCGCATGATGTGCATGCGGAGCGCCGGGGAACGTCTCATCGGACAACCACGCGTGAGCTGATCGTATGGCTTCAATTTTCCACCGGTCCAAACA
>JBDSHG010000224.1:0-33334 GCA_039918615.1 Gemmatimonadaceae bacterium
CGCACGTCGTGATGACATAATTCAGGCGCTCGTCGCCGTGCGCCGACGGCACGCGCGCGATCCCCACGGGGAGCTCCGACCACACGTCCTTGATCAGCACCAGCAGCTGCTCGGCGCGCATCCCCGACTGACGTGCGTCAGTGCAGACCTGGCTCAACGCGGCGCGAAGGTCGAGGGTCGCGCTGGGCGCGACATCGGCCAACTGAAATCCCGCATTCTGGAAGACCATATGCAGGCTCGAACGCAAGCGGCGCTGCGTGCTGACGTACGAACTTTCCCCGAGGAAGGCGTCGAGGGGAATCTGGTTGTCGGAGTTGGCTTCCATGGTGACCTCGATTGCGGACGCCGGGCAATCGCGGGGAGGACCGGAAGTCCGCGCGCGATGGCCAATTGACGCTCTTCATTGCTACCGATCGTGGGCCGCCTTCGCAATAGAGAATCAGCCATATACCCGCCCATACCCAACGATTACATTTTAAAGAGTACAAATTTATACTTCATTGGCAGAGTGTATGCGGACCGAGCACGCGGGGACACTGCGCTGGACGCAGGATGGCTCCGACTCAAGCGCTCGTCACCGGTGCCTCACGGGTGACATATGCGGCGTAGGATGCGAGATTCCCCGGCTACGGCGTTGGTGAGACCGCTTTCGTACCGAGGGATCTACATCGAGGTGTTATGTCGGGCCGTCTGATCATTAGCGTGTGGGCGTTCGTGCTCGTGGGAGTGTTTGGGGGTCGCGCGAGTGCGCAGAGCACCTCGCTCGACCAGGCAAAGAGCATCTACGCCAATGCGGCCTCGAACGGCGGCACCGACCGCGCCTCGCTCGAGATGGCACGCGCACGTGCCTCGATCGACGCCGCCGATTCCGCCGCGGCCAACGGCCACGACGCGGCGACCAGCGAGGCAATGGCGACGCAGGCGCTCCACGATGCGCAGGCCGCCGACGCGGCGAACAGCCGCATCCACGACCGCCAGGTGACGGACAGCCTGCATGCCTATCGCCTCACGCAGCTCGTCGCGCTCTCGCAGCGGCAGCGCGATGAGCTCTTCAAGCAGAACCAGCTCTCGCACGCCGAGATCGTCGATCTGCGCGCGCAGGATCTGTTGACGGTCACGCAGGCCGACTCGCTCAGGTTGCAACTCGACTCCGTGAAGGCGGCGTCGGCGAACGCGCAGGAGCTGAGCGCGCGACAGCTCGACTCCGCGCGCGTACTGCAGGCGCAGGTCGTGCGACAGCAGGACTCGCTGCGGATAGCGCAGGCGGCCGCCAACGAAGTGCGGTCGTCATCGAGCCGGCAGACCGACTCGCTGCGCGCCGTCGCGGATCGTGCGCAGCGGCAGGTCGACTCGATCCGCTTCGCGAGCCAGCAGGCGCAGCGCGCGGAGACGGAGGCCGAGCGGATCCACATGGACTCGCTGACGCGCGCGGCGCGAACGGCGACGGCGGAATCGGATTCGCTGCGGCGGGTGGTTGGCCGCGGCGCGTACATCCGGGACTCGCTGCGCGTGCGCGACTCGGTGCGCGCGGTCTCCGATCTTTCCGCGCGATCGGCGGACTCGATTCGCATCACGCAGGCAGTCGTGGCGCAAACGCAGGCACTGGCGAAGCTGCGCGTCGACTCGATCCAGAAGTCGACGGCGCTTGCCGCGCAGATTGCGGACTCGATGCGCGCGGCATCGGTGCGCGCGTCGGTGAGCGAGACTGCGGCGGAGCGGCAGCGGTCGGACTCGCTGCGGAAGCTGTCCGAGCTGGCGAATCTGCGTTTGGACTCGCTGCGGAAGTCCGCGGCGGCGACGCAGCGTCAGCGCGACTCGGTGCAGGCGCTCGCGGCCGCGTCCGCGAAGCAGGTCGACTCGCTGCGGAGCGAGGCCGCCTCGGTGTCGCGCGCGAGCGACTCGCTTCGCACGGATGTGGAGGAGCGCACGAAGCTGAGCGCGAGCGTCTCGGAGCTGAGCCGCACGGCGCTGACGCTCAAGCGGCCGACGCTTTCGCCGCGTGGGCTCGTGGTGACGATCAACGACGCGTCGTTCGTGAACGGGACGACGGCGAAGGGTCCGAAGACGTTGACTAAGATCGCCACGCGAGATCTGGGGAAGCTGACGCCGGTGGTCGCCGCGTATTCGAACTACCACATTCTGGTAGAGGGCTATGCGGATTCGACGGCGCGCACCGAGAAGGGCGATGCGCTGGCGGATGCGCGCTCGCAGGCGGTGCGCGAGGCGCTCGTGGCGGGCGGGCTCGATGCGGGGCGGATCGAGACGCGCGCGATGGGGCACGTGAGCCCGGTCGCGAGCAACGCGACGATCGTGGGGCGGAGGGCGAACCGGCGCGTGGAGATCGTGGTGGTGGGGTCGGCGACGCCGTAGGGCGTTTCGATCTTCGAGGTGATTCGGAGAGTGCGCCCGGAGATGCTTCCGGGCGCGGTTGCGACATCGACTGGCGAAACCTCGGCTCCGCGCAGGTCGTAGGTAGGGCCATGTCACATCGATACTTCGCTCGGCGCACGCTCAGCGCGATGATGCTGTTTGCGCCCTCGATGCTGGTCGTGCCGAGATGCGTCGCGCAGACGGACGCCGCTATTGCGATCACGACGTCACCGTGATCCCCATGGATCGCGTGCGGGTGCTACGTGAGCAGACGGTGGTCGTCGAGCACGGGCGCATCGCGTCGTTGGGGCCCGCGAGCGCCGCGAGGATTCCGGCTGGCGCGAGGAGGATCGACGGCACCGGGCGCTTCCTCATTCCCGGGCTCGTCGACGCGCACGTGCACTATGACGATGACACGCCGGCGAAGGACCCGCACGTCGATGAGATCAATCGCGAGTACTCCGCGCTCTTTCTCGCCGCCGGCGTGACGGAGGTGATGAATCTCTGCGGCTCACCGGGGAATCTCGCGCTGCGCGATTCGATCGCACGCGGCGAGGTGTCGGGCCCAACGATGCTCACATCGCCGCGCTGCCTCAACGACTCGCTGATGACCAAGCGAGAGGGCGACTCGGCCGCAGTGGCATCGAAACGCGCGGGCTACGACTTCCTCAAGGTGTACTCGTTTCTCTCGCTCGATGGCTTTCGCGGAATTTTGACGACGGCACGTCGGGTGGGGATCCCGGTGGTCGGCCACATCCCGCAGCGCGTGGGCACACAGCGGATGCTCGCGAGCGGCGCGGTGGGAATCGTGCACGCGGAGGAATTTCTCTACAACGCGCCCTTCCGCCTCGAGTATGGAAACGCGCGCGAGGGCGCGGTGCAGCTCGACACGATGCGCATCCCCGCGCTCGCGCACGCGGTACGTAGTGCCGGTGTCGCGGTGACGCCCACCCTCGTCGCGTACACGTCGATCATCGACGAGGCCGTCGACCTGAACGCCGTGCTTGCACGCCCCGAGCTGCGACAGCTCTCGTCGATGGTGCGCGCGAGCCGCGGCTGGAATCCGGCGGATAACGATCGCGCGAAACGACTCGGTGCGCCGCTGCCGCTTTCCCAGCTACGCCTGGGCATCGCGATGCAGCGGCGTCTCGTGCGCGCGTTCCGCGACAGCGGCGTGACGCTGCTCGCGGGGACCGACGCCGGCGGGTCGATCCCAATGGCGCCGGGATGGTCGCTTCACGACGAGCTGCAGCTGCTCGTGGGTGCCGGGCTCACCCCGTATCAGGCGCTGCGCACCGCGACGGCGAACGCGGGCGAGTTCTTCGCGCGCCACTTCCATGCGGCGCCGAACGGGACGATTACGCCGGGCTCGCGGGCGGATCTGGTGCTGCTCGATGCGAATCCGCTCGAGGATATTCGGAATACGAGGCGGATTCGCGGCGTGATGGTGCGTGGCGCGTGGATGCCTGCGCCGGAGTAGCGGCGTGCATCGTCTTTCAGGGCGTGTATGCCTCCGTCACGCTCACCGCCTGCGTATGCGCACCGCCCGCAGCGTAGATGATCCCGCCGATCACCCCGGTCACGAACCCATCGCGCGATGTGGGCATCGGGGCTTTCGTGGTCCACGTGTTGGTCAATGGATCGTACGCCTCGACGTTCGCAAAATAATTTCCGCCCGCGTCGTGTCCCCCGATGGCGTATAGAATGCCGTTCACAACGGAGACCGAGAGATTGTAGCGCGCTGTCGGCATTGGCGCCTTCGTGGTCCAGCTATCCGTCGCCGGATCATACGCCTCGACGGTGGCGCACACCCCGCCGGGCGCGCAATAGCCGCCGACGGCATATACGATTCCGTTCACGACGCCGGATGCGAGCGCGGCGCGTTTCGTGGGCATCGGGGCCTTTGTGCTCCAGCTGTCCGTGGCCGGATCGTACGCTTCGACGGTCGATATGGGATTCGGACTGATGCCACCGATCGCGTACATGATTCCGCCAGTCGCGGACGCAGTGAGCAGAGTGCGACCGGTTGGCATCGACGTCTTGATCGACCAACTATTCGTCGCAGGGTTGTAGGCTTGAAGGCTATCCCCGTAACCCGCGCCGCCCACGACATACAGAATTCCGTCGACCGAGGCTGCAGCCAGCTCGAAAGTGCCGAACGGCAGCGGCGCCTTGCGAATCCAGACATTGGCAGATGGATCGTACGCCTCGAGAATATCACTGACGAATGTGGTATCGGTGCTGATTCCTCCGGCGACATAGAACGTGTTACCGATCGCTGTCCCTGCTCCCTTCCATCGCGTGGTCGTCATAAACGCCTTCGTCTCCCACGAGTTCGTCTTGGGGGCGGGCGGCGGCGTGACTCCCTTAGAGTCGCCGTTACACGCGACGCCAGCCGCAACGGCGCAGATCAGAGTGGCGCGCGTCGGTCTTTGCACTTGTAGCACCCCTCGTGGTGAGACTCCCTTCGAGCCGAAATTGGGCGTCGTGTTCTCGCGCCCAAGGATGTGAGCGGGCATCCCACTGTCAAGGCTGCGACTTGCCTGGACGATTGGTCGGCCACATGTGCGCCGAATGGAGGTCGACGTGCGTGCGCACGATCGGCAGCTTTGCACGGCACCGCGCGCTACTCACAAATGGACAATGCGAGAGATGACCCCGACCCCGATCACCATCCGCACCCTCACGCCTGCCGACGAGCCGCGCTGGCGTGAGCTCTTCGATGCCTACGTGCGCTTCTACGAGCGCGAGCCGGACGAAGCGATCACGCGACATATGCTCGACGCGCGAACGACCCTCACTCGTCCGTACACGCGATCGTTGCGCTCAATGTCGATGCCCGCGTCATCGGAATTGCGAACTACCTCGTGCACGAGAGCGCGACACAGCTCAAGCCCGTGTGCTACCTCCAGGATCTCTTTGTAGATCCGGTCGCGCGCGGCGGCAAGGTCGGGAAACAGCTCATCGACTGGCTCATCGCCGAGATGAAGCGCGAGAGATGGTCGAGGCTGTACTGGACTACGAAGGAGACGAACTATCGAGGGCGCGCGCTCTACGACACGTTCCGGGTGCACACCGGATTTCTGAAGTACGCGGTCGCAAACGAGGATGCGAACTCGGGCTCGTGACTGCGGTCAACAGGTCCCGGAAAGTGCGCGGCGTGGCGCCCGGCGACCCAGCTGCGCTCGTCGCGTTTGTCGAATCCCCGAACCCCTTCGGCGAAACCCAGCTAACAAAAAGCCCGACAACGTCTAAACGCTGTCGGGCCATGTAGTTGCCCCTCCTGGGATCGAACCAGGACTCTTCTGCTCCAGAGGCAGACGTGTTGCCAGTTACACCAAGGGGCATTACGATCCCTCCGCCACGTACCCACCTTCGATGCCCGGCAGAGACGGGAATTTTATGGTCAATAGCACCCCCCGGCAACCCCGAGCCGCTTAACCCCCTCCTCCGCCTGCTGATATACCGAGCCCTGCCGTGACACGGCGCCCTAGCGAACCGTCCTCTTCCGTAGGCCCTTCGCTTCAACGGTCGCTTCGTCGCCAATCACAATCGCCATGCCCTTCTCCGCGCTCGAGCGCTCACGCGTCCTCGCGACCCTCGTCGCCGCCGCCCTCCTCGCCGCAGCCGGCTGCTCGAGCGACCACGGCACTCCCACCGCACCCGGAACCGGCGCGCTCGCGGTCACCGTCAGCGGTTTGCCATCTGGCGCCAATGCATCCGTCGCGGTCACCGGGCCGGCGAGCTACTCGCAGACCATCGCGCACAGCACCACCCTCTCGGAGCTCGCGCCCGGCACCTACCAGCTCACCGCATCGAGCGTCGCGTCGCACGACACGAATTACGTTCCCTCGCCTTCGAGCGCGAGCGTTGCGGTCGCCGCCGATGCCGGCGCCGCCGCTACGACCGTCGTCTACACGAAGAGCGTGTCCGCGCCCACGCTCGACCTCTCGATCGGCGCGATGTACATCACGCAGAGCACGCAGACGATGGGCAGTGCGGTTCCGCTCGTGCAAAACCGCGATGGCTACCTCCGTGTCTTCGTCGTCGCCAACCAGTCGAACACCGTCGCGCCGCAGGTGCGCGTGCGCTTCTACGTCAACGGCACACAGCAGGGCTCACCCACCATCATCGCGGCGCCGTCGCACATGGTGCCGACGTCGGTCAGCGAAGCGACGCTCGCGAGCTCGTGGAACATGTCCGTCCCCGGATCGATGATCAAACCGGGGCTCTCGATCCTCGCCGACGTCGATCCCTCGCATGTCATCCCGGAGCAGAATCTCAACAACAACAGCTTCCCGACGACGGGAACGCCGCTCGCCCTCACGGTCAAGAATCTCTCGACCTTTTACATCCGCTTCGTCCCGATCACGCAGAGCGCGACCGGCCTCACCGGCGCCGTCTCGAGTTCGAACAAGGATGCGTTCATGGTGAAGACGGTGAAGATTCATCCGATCTCCGCCTACAGCGCCGATGTCCACGCGACGTACACCTCGAGCTCCCTCGCGCTGACGTCGAGTAACAGCAACGGCTCATGGACGACACTGCTCGGCGAGATGCAGGCGCTGCGCGTCGCCGAGGGGAGCCCGCGCAACTACTTCGGCATCGTGCGCGTGGGTTACACCGGCGGCATTGCTGGAATCTCCTACATTGGCGCGAACGCGAGCCTCGGCTACGACGGCGGAAGCACGGCCGAGATCATCTCGCACGAGCTCGGACATTCGTGGGGGCGCTCGCACGCGCCGTGCGGCATCAACGGCAACACCGATCCGAGCTACCCCTATGCGTCGGGGAACATCGGCGTCTACGGCTTCGACGTCGCGACGAAGACGCTCTATCCGCCCGCGACGGCCGAGGTGATGAGCTACTGCCATCCGCAGTGGATCAGCGACTATACGTACACCGGCGTCTACAACTGGCGCGCAGCCCATCCGAGCTCGGCGAGCGTGGTGAGCGCGGAGCTCGAGCCGTGCATCATCGTGTGGGGACGCATCATCGATGGGCGCGTCGAGCTCGAGCCATCGTTCCAGTCGCTGACGCACGCGTCGCTCCCCGAGCGGAGCGGTGCGTTCGTGGTGCGCGCGCTCGACGCCAGCGGTGCGCCGCTCTTCGCGCTCTCCTTCGAGGGAGACTCCATCGCCGACGCGCCGGGCGCTGGTCGCTCCTTCGCCTACGCGATCCCGCTGTCGCGCGCGCCGCGCCCGATCGCATCGATGGTGCTCGCCGGACCGCGCAGCTCGGCCGTGCGCCGCGCATCCACTCCCGCGGCGTCGAGCCGCGGAGTTTCCGCTGACCGCCTGGCCGCGATCGCGCGGCCGACCGTCGCGCAGCGCGTCGGCGGCGGCGCATCGATCACGTGGGACGCGGAGCGATATCCGCTCGTGGTCGTGCGCGATGCGAAGACGGGCGAGGTGCTCTCCCTGGCGCGGGGCGGGAGCGCGAACGTCGCGACGAGTGCGACGGAGCTCGAGCTCACGATGTCGGACGGAGTCGAGAGCACGGTGCTCCGCTCGCACGTGGCGCAGTAGGCTCGAGCGCCACGGCGGTTCTCTCGTCGTCGCCGAGCATCCCGAAAACACGAACGCCCAGCGAGGAAACTCGCCGGGCGTTTGTCATTCTCTGCGCTGTGCCACGCGCGCCGTCATTGGAACTCTGCGTCCTACCGAACAGCGGCGGGCAACGTGCCGATCGCGGCAGTTGCGACACCAGGTCATTGGAACTATCCGTCCTACCGAACCTGGGCGCAAACTACTCGCGAAATATCTGGAGCCGGAAGCTGGCTCACTCTATGGAGCTGAGGGGGCTCGAACCCCTGACCTCTGCAATGCGAATGCAGCGCTCTCCCAGCTGAGCTACAGCCCCCGGTGAAGAATGTTCCGAGGCCACCCGGCCTCATACACCCCTACACAAAAGCCCCGATCGCTCGGGGCTCCCCTCACGCACACAAAACTAACACGCGAAGGAGGAGCAGGCAAGCACACTGCAGTTACGCCATTAAGACGCATCTTCGGTCAGATGGTAACAGCCTCCGTCATTGCCATGCGCGCATCCGCGGGCTACGATGCGCCCCATGCTTGGCAGCGTATTCTCCGACCTCCATTCCGAAGCCGTCTACAACGCGGCCGAGCGCATTCGCGGCGTCGCCAGCCGCACCGCCCTTCGACACTGTCAGGGGCTGACGGATATCACCGGCACCGACGTCTACCTCAAGCTCGAGTGCGAGCAGGTCACGGGCTCCTTCAAGCTTCGCGGCGCTTACAACGCGCTCTCCTCTCTTCACGCAGAGGTGCGCGCCCGCGGCGTCGTCGCCGCCTCCGCCGGCAATCACGGACTCGGCGTCGCGTACTCGGCGCGCGAGCTCGGAATTCCCGCGACGCTCTACATCCCCTCCACCGCGCCCGCCGTGAAGCGCGATGGCATCGCCACGCTCGGCGCCACCATCGATGCGACCTCCCCCGACTACGAGGCCGCGCTCGTCGTCGCTCTCGCGCACGCCGAGCGGGAAGGGATTCCCTTCGTGAGCGCAACGCAGGATCTCGACGTCGTCGCGGGACAGGGCACCACGGCGCTCGAGATCCTCGAGGAGCTGCGCTCGCTGCGCACCGTCGTCGTTCCCGTGGGCGGCGGCGGACTGCTCGGCGGCATCGGGAGCTTTCTGCGCGCGGTCGCCCCCGACGTCCGCATCATCGGCGCGCAAGGCACTCGGAGCGCTGCGATGGCACGTTCGCTCGAGGCTGGCCACGTGGTACCCGTCGTCCACGAGATCACCCTCGCGGATGGCCTCGCCGGCGACATCGACGAGTTCGCCTTCGACATCGGCAAGCACGCGCTCGACCTCCTGGCGATCGTGACCGAGGAGGAGATCGAAATGGCGATCGCCTGGCTGTATGCCGAAGAGGGGCTCGTCGTCGAGGGCTCGGGCGCCGTCGGAGTCGCTGCGCTCCTGCAGAAGAAGGTGTACAAGCCCGCCGGACCCGTAGTGGTCGTGCTCAGCGGCGGCAACATCGACGCGGCGCGCCACGCTCGCATCGTCGCCGCGCACACGCCGGCCGCGTAGCACAGCGAGCGAAAGAGCGAGCGTTACACCAAAGTAGAGATATATTCCACGGATGTCCCTCTCCGTGCGCTTCCTCGGTACCAGCGCCGCACGTCCCACGGTCGAGCGCAACGTCTCCTCCATCGCGGTCATCCGCGAGGGTGAGACGCTGCTCTTCGATTGTGGCGAGGGAACGCAGCGGCAGATGATGCGCTATGGGATCTCGTTCTCGCTGAACGATGTCTTCATCACGCACTTTCACGGTGATCACATCATCGGTGTGATCGGACTCTTTCGCACGCTCGCGCTGCAGGGACGCACGGAGCCAATGCGGATGTTCGGGCCGCGCGGAGCGGCGCGCGTGCTCAAGGGCGCCGCGCACTTCGGCGTCGACCGCGTCGGCTTTCCCGTCGAGATCACCGAGGTCGCGCCGGGGCAGCGCCTCCAGCGCGATGGCTACGCGATCATTCCGTTCGCCACGGAGCACTCGAGCGAGGGCTCGCTGGGCTACACGCTCGTCGAGGAAGGCCGGAAGGGCCGCTTCGATCCCGACCTCGCGCGCTCACTCGGCATCCCCGAAGGCCCGCTGTGGGGGAAGATCCACAAGGGCGAGAGCGTAACGCTCGACGACGGACGGGTCATCGCGCCGAGCGTGCTCGTCGGACCGCCGCGCTCGGGGCGCACGCTCGCGATCTCTGGCGACGCGCGGCCGAGCGAGGCGACGGTGGAGGCCGCGCGCGGGGCGGACTTGCTCATCCACGAGGCGACGTTCGCCGACGAGGAGGCCGTGCGGGCAACGGAGACGGGACACTCCACCGCGCGCGAGGCCGCGCGCATCGCAGCCGCCGCGGGAGTGCGGCGTCTCGCGCTCACACACTTCTCCGCGCGCTACTCGCGCGATCCGGGCGAGCTGCTGCGCGAGGCGCGCGAGGAGTTTGCCGAGGTCGTGCTCGCGCGCGACGGGATGGAGATCGAGATTCCCTTCGCCGATGCGCACATCGATGCGGCCACCGATCGCGCCACGGAAGATCCCGCTAGTGCGCCGCGGCGCTGATGGGCATCGAGCGGCGATAGAGCAGCGCGATCTGCGTATCGGTGAGCTCGTGCAAGACCGCGGCAGCATCCGCGCGCGAGGTCACGTTCCGCGCGCCTGGGCCGGCGATGTTCACCCAGTTATAGCGATCGCGCCGCGAGCTCCCGCCATCGGGGTGCTCGAAGACGATCATCGCGTTGGTCGCGCCAGGCAGCATCACCTGCACGATCCAGTCGACGCCGTCGGGCGACGTAAAGCTGCGAGTGCTCACGCTCATCTGTCTGCGAACTCCAGTGCGTCGATCGATTGACGGCCGGCGAATCCGCCGTCGCGCTCGTGCCAGTGGTCGATGACTTCCTCGCCGAGCTTCCAGCAATAGAAGATCGAGCGTCCGTCGTGCGTTCCCGGAAAGTCGACGAGCCCCGAGTCGAGCGGGCTTCGAACCTCGGCGCCAAGCTCCGTCACCTCGTGAATGTAACCGTCGATCTCGCGGGCGAGGGCCGTCACCCGGCGCTCGAGCTGCGCGAGCCGCGGATCCGGTGAGTCGGCGTGCTGGCTCGACGTCAATAGCTCGTACTCCTCCACGAGCTCGCGCCAAGCCGGATAGCGGGTCATGAGATCTTGCACGATGCGGCTCACCAGCGGCAGCGTCCGATTCGCATCGGCGAGTGTGAAGGAAGTCTTCATCGGCGGAAGGTTGCGTGTCGCGAGTCGTACACGGCAAGGGGCATGATCAGCTGGCGCTCTCCGACGCGATCCCGCGCGAGAGCGTTTCGTCGATGATCGCTGCGAGCTGGTCCACCTCGAACGGCTTCCGAAGCACGGAAAGATGGTGTATCTCCGTCGCCTCGCGCACGGTGGCGTTGTCGGCGAAGCCCGTCATGAGCACGATCGCGACCGGGACCTTCGCATTGAGCAGCTCCACCGCAAGCTCGAGCCCGGTCTTCTCCGGCATCAGGATGTCCGAGAGCACGAGATCGAAGCGCAGCGGCGTCACCTCGAGCATCGCCAGCGCGGTCCCGGCGTCGCCCACCGCGTCGACCTCGTAGCCGATGCGGCGCAGAAGACGCTGCAGCACTGCGCGCACCCCTTCCTCATCATCGACCACGAGTATGCGCCCAGTGCCGCGCGTGGCGGATGCCTGCGGGCGCTCGGCCACCTGCTTCGCGGAGCCGGCGACGATCGGCAGGAAGAGCGTGATGCTCGTGCCTTCGCCCTGCTTGCTGTGCACCTGAATCTGTCCGCCCGCCTGCTGCACGACGCCGAGCACCATCGCGAGCCCGAGCCCCGTGCCGGAACCGATGGGCTTGGTGGTGAAGAAGGGCTCGAAGATGCGTCTCCGCACTTCGGCGTTCATTCCAGAGCCATTGTCCTCGACGTTGATGGCGGCGTAGTAACCCGGCACGAGCACACCGCGCTCGGCCATCGTGCGCTCGGTGACGTGCACGCTGCGCGTTCGCATGCGCAGCAGGCCGCCGGTCGGTATCGCGTCACGCGCATTTACGGCGAGATTGAGCAGCGCCTGCTCGAGCTGGCCCGGATCGATCTCGATCGTCATTGGCGTATCGGTGAGATCGGTCTGGAAGCGCGCGGCGTGTTGCATCAGTCGCAGGAGCATCCGCTCGACGTGACGCACGATGTCGTTCGGATTGATGATCGCCGGCCGCGATTCCTGCCTCCGGCTGAAGGCGAGCAGCTGCTTCGTCAGTGCAGCGGCGCGCTTCGTCGTGTCCTTGATCTCTTCCGCGGCCTCGCGCCGGGCGGCGACATCGCTGTCCTCGCTGAGCACGAACTCGGCGTTGGCGCCGATGACCATCAGGAGATTGTTGAAGTCGTGCGCGATACCGCCGGCGAGTCGGCCAACGACCTCCAGCTTCTGGGTGTGCTGCACCTGTTCCTCGAGCGCCATGCGTTGCGTGATGTCGCGCGAGTTGAGGACGATCCCCTCGACGGCGCAATCCTCGAGCAGGTTGCTCGCCAGCGTCTCCATGGCGCGCAGCGTGCCGTCTGCGTGCACCATGCGGCAGCGCAGGAGCTCAGTGCCGTTTGGCACCGCCGCGATGCGGGCGAGCAGCTCGGCGGCCGCGGCCCTGTCCTCGACGGCGACCCACTCGATGAATTTTCGGCCCATACCGCGCTCAGCGCTCTGCCCGAGCACCCCTTCGATGGCGGGGCTCACATAGGTCGCGTCGAGCGCCGCATCGAGCACGATGACCACGTCGCTCGAGTTCTGCACCAGCGCACGGAATCTGGCGTCACGCGTGGCACGCTCGTCCATCAGCCGCGCGGATTCGCGCGCCGAGATGCGCTGGCGCGCGATGGCGAACACGGTCATCACGAGCGCACCGACGCCGAGCTGGACCTCGACACCCTCGCGGTTTTCGCGCATGGCGAGGAAGAGCATCGCGAATGCGAGCCCGACGGCGATCAGCGGGATCTCCGCCATCCAGCGGGCAGCGACGCGACGCGCATCGTTCACCCCGCGCGCCCGTCTGAACTGGGAGCTCGCGGCGAAGTTGAGGAGGAGCACGCCGCCGAACCAGCATACGTCGATGAACGTGTTTCGCCGGTAGACGAGCACGTTGATGTCGAGATAGCCGTACCAGAAGTCGGCGATCGAGGAGAGCAGATAACCGAGTCCGAAGTAGCCGAAGATCGTGCGGCTTCGGTCGTCGGTCGAGCGCACGAGGAGAATCGTGGCGGTGAGCAGCACGGCGAGATCCGCCGCCGGGTAGCCGACGACGGTCGCCTTCACCGCGATCGACGTGGTCGACTCGAAGGCCCCGACGCGAAGGCACCAGTACCAGAGGATCATCGTCGCGCTGAGCACGACCGTCGCGATGTCGAATGAGAGCATGATGCGATCGGAGCGGCGGCGCGGTGCGATCGGGAACGAGAGCAACCCGGCGATGGTCAGCAGATACGCGACCCCGAAGACCGCGTTGGACCAGATCGTGAGCAACGTACCGGGATGCAGGATCTCGTTGATCGTCGATGCGCTGGATCCCAGACCATTGAACGTCGAGGCGGCCACAACGAACAGCCAGCCGCGCCGCGAGGCGGGATCGCTCCAGACGGAGCGCGCGGCCAGGGTCGCGAGGACGATGACTCCGAAGTCGACCACCGCGAAGCAAAGAGCGTCGGTAATGGCGGAGGCGTGCTTACCGATCGCCCCCGAATTCGCCGCCCACCGGAAGAGCGCGTAGCTCGCGAGAATCGCCAGGGCGAGCGCGGGGACGCTGAGCCCTGACAACTTGCGGAACTGCCGCCTGGACGCGTGCTCGCGGCGGAGGTGGGGGTGGGGGTGGGGTAAAGCGGAGTCGGACACCTACTGAGTGTCGGGAGGCAGGGGCACGGACTCAAGTCGGCACATGGCAAGCTTGGAAGATCGTAACGTCAGACTGCACTCCTCCCGTCGTACCACGAACTCGCGCACGATGGGCTCCATCCTCCCCTCAGCGCCGCTCGGCCAGCGACTGCGCGCGCCGGCGCTCGGCGACCTCGTGGAGGAGGCGGTCTTCGGCCGTTTCGAGGATGAGCTGAGGCACTTGCGCGGGCATACCGTCCGCACCCAGGTGCACGAAGGTGAGCCAGCACTCATTCGCGTGGCGCCTGCTCCCGGCAGCGATGTTTTCGGCGTAGACGTTTGCCAACACCGCCATCGACGTCGTGCCGACGAAGACCACGCGCGAGCGGATTTCGACGAGCTCGCCTACCCAGATCGGCTCCTTGAAGAGGATCTTGTCGATCGAGAGCGTGGTCGCCTGGCCGCCGGCGTGCCGCATCGCGCTGAGTGCCGCACACCGGTCGACCATGCTCATGATCACGCCGCCGAACACCGATGGTATGCGCAGACCATTCGCGTGCTGGGGCATCATGAGGTCGGCTATCACGGCCTCGGACTGGCGTGGCGTTTTGGCGGGACCGGTCATGAGTGTGCTCTCGCGGGGATTCGTGCGTGGCGCGCGGGAGCGCGCAGTCGCTCGTGGGTGGCGGCCGCGAGCCGTGCCCGCGGCGCGCGGGCGCGTGGGAGATGCGCCGAGGCGGCGCGGACGTCGTCGGAGTAGAGCGCGGCCTCGTCGAAGGCGCGTGCGAGCGCATGGCGCGTTGCGCTGTCGGCGCTCGCGCTGTCGACCCAGAAGATGCGACGCGGCAGCGCGGGGAGCGCGGCGATCTTCCATTCGTGCCCTGCACTGTCGACGAGCGAGAGCATCGCGCTGTCGTCTCGGGTGGGACGGGCGACGACGCGATAGCCTGCGTGCTTCCAGGCGATGCCGGATGGCGCGCCCGCGAGCGGGAGACCATCGCGCGCGTCGTCCCACCATCCGGGCGCCGAGACGGGGATTGCGGGGAGCGGAAGCGCGTAGCCGCCGGCGCGCGCGCCGTGCCCGGGCGCGTAGAACTTCACCGCCGGCTCGCCGTCGATCTCGGCGATGTTGAAGCTGGCATCGTCGAAGCGGAAGTCGGCGATCGCGCGCGCGGCCTCGTGCGAGGTGGAGTCATGCGAGGCGCGCAGCGAGTCGCGCGCCTGGGCGAAGAGGGTGCGGCCGCGGCGGAGGATGTACAGGCCGTTGCCCGTCCCGAAGATGTCGCCGACGGTGGGCGCCGCGGCATCGCGCAGATCGACGACGCCACGGCGGGCGGTGTGCCACTCCTCGCTGCCTGTGACCGACAGATCCGCCTTGTACTCGTATGAGAGATACGGACCGTGCTGGGCGATGGTATTCAGCTCGCTCTGCGCCGTAACGTGCGGCTCGGCGTCGGGATCATCGTCTTCCTCGAGCGGGTGATCGCTTGGATGCGCGCGGCCGTACCAGCGGGCGATGTGGCTGATGGTGGTGTCTTCGAAGACGAGCGCCGAGTCGTCGCTGAGGAGGTCGCGGCGGTACATCTGCTGGCCGACGATGAGCGCGTCCGTGTAGGAGCGGTCGTCATCGGTGATGTAGACCTCGTAGTAGCGTCCGCGGTAGCGCGCGAGATGGAGCGGCGAGCCGCGCGCGCGGATGCCCTCGACGCCGGTATGCACCCAGAAGGTCGAATCGCCAGCGAGGACGAGAAACTCGCCGGCGGGTGGCGTTCGATGCGGCTCCCGGCAGGCGGCGGCAGCGAGGAGCAGCCCGAGGGCGGCGTGGACGACGAGACGTGGCATTCGCTGCGGAATATAGCGTGTGACGGAAGCGGGCGGTTCGTCGTAGTTTACCGTCGCCGCGTCATACCGTCGCGGCTCCATCCCTCAGCAGAGCACCCTCCCCGACATGCGCAGCATTCCCCTCCTTCTCCTGACGCTCGCAGCTTGCGGCTCGGGTGAAGGGAAAAGTACGGTCGTCGCCCAAGAGCCGGCTCGTCCAGCCGTCGCCGTTGCAACCACCTCAATGGATTCGTCCGCGAAGCGCGCGCCCGCGAAGGCCGACACGCTCGCGAAGTCGTTCGCCGACGACTCGCAGATCGTGCGCGCTCTCTACGTGAACCGGTGGGCGTCGCAGAGCCCAAAGCGCATGCACGAGCTCATCGCGATCGCGGACTCGACGGAGATCAACGCGCTCGTGATCGACATGAAGGACGAGTTCGGGCTCAACTTCGAGAGCGCGGACACGATGGTGAAGCGCAACGCGGGGAACTCGGGGAAGGTACCGCATCTGAAGGAGCTGCTCGACACGCTGCACGCGCATCACATTCTCGCGATCGCGCGGTTGGTGACGTTCAAGGATTCGGTTGCCGCGCGCAACAATCCGCAGCACGTGATCCGGAAGCCCGACGGCACGCCCTGGCACGACAAGAAGGGGCTCACGTGGGTGGACCCGTACGATCATGCGATCTGGGAATACAACATTCGCGTCGCAGTCGAGATGGCGAAGCTCGGCTTCGGCGAGGTGCAGTTCGACTACATCCGCTTTCCCGAGCCGTACAAGAGTCTTCCCGAGCAGGTGTTCAAGGATGCGAACGGTGTGACGAAGCCGCACGCGCTCGGTGAATTCTTCAAGACCGCGTGTCCGCGCGTGCACGCGGCGGGCGCGCGTTGCACCGCGGACATCTTTGGATTGGTGACCACCGTTCCGGGCGCACTGGAGATCGGACAGCAGTGGGAGGAGCTCGCACCGCACAGCGACGTGTTGCTCCCGATGGTCTATCCGTCGCACTATCCGCATAGCTCGTTCGGTGTGGAGAAGCCGAACGCGGAGCCGTACAAGATCGTCTACGCCGCGATCCACCGCGCGCACGAGCGCGACGTGAAGATCGGCATCACCGCGGGGAACCACGTGCGCCCGTGGCTGCAGGCGTTCTCGCTCAAGGGAATGACGCCGAAGTACGGCGCGGCGGAGCTCCAGGAGCAGAAGCGCGCCGTGTACGACGCGGGCTACGACGGCTGGGTGCTGTGGAATCCGGGCTCTGTGTACGAGCCGTATCTCGCCGCGCTCGAGAAGAAGGAAGTGTCGCGGAAGAAGGCCTTCGTGGCGACCACGAAGGCGCCCGCGGCTACGACGAAATAGCGCGGACGCCGCGTACGAGCCGCTCGACCTCTTCGGCGGTCGTGTAGCACACGCATCCTGCACGCACCCATCCGGAGCCTCCAATTCCGTAACGCTCCGCGATGGTTGCCGCGTAGAAATTTCCATTCGACGCAAAGACCCCCTGCTCCGCCGCGAGCCGCGTCGCGACAGCGCGCGAGTCGACACCGCGCACCGTGAAGGCGACGGTCGGCCCGCGAGGCGCATCGGAGGGAGCCGGCCCGTAGAGCGTCACTCCCGGAATCGATGCGAGCCCGCTCCACAGCGATGCGAAGAGCGCCGTGCTGCGCTCGTGCATCGCTTCGTATGCACTCTCGAGCCGCGCACGACGCGTGTCGCCCGTGCCGATCGACGCGAGGAAATCGATCGCGGCCGTCGTACCCGCGAGCGCTTCGAAGTTCAGCGTCCCCGTTTCCCATCGGTCCGGCGACTGCGACGGCGCGGGCGCGAGCTTCGCGACATCGAGCGCGGACATGAGGTCGTGCCGGCCGTAGAGCATCCCGAGGTGCGGGCCGTGAAGCTTGTAGGCCGAGCAGGCGAGGAAGTCGCAGCCGATTGCGCGAACGTCGACGAGCGCGTGCGGCGCATACGCCACCGCGTCGATGAAGACGTGCGCGCCCTTCTCGTGCGCGTACGCGGTCGCGCGCGCGATGTCGTTGATGGTGCCGAGCGCGTTCGACGAGCCGCCGATGGCGAGGAGCTTCGTGCGCGCGCCGAACTGCTGCTCGAGGCTCGCCCAGTCGAGCGTCCCCGTCTTCGGATCCATGCGCGCAGTCTTGACGACGACGCCGCGCTCTGAGACGAGCCGCGTCCACGGCGCGATGTTCGCGTGGTGGTCGAGCTCCGTCACGATGATCTCATCGCCTTCGCTGAACGTTCGCGCGAGCGCGCGCGAGAGCGCGAAGGTGAGCGTCGTCATGTTCGCACCGAATGCGACCTCGGTCGGCGCGCAGTTCAGCAGATCCGCGGCGGCCGCGCGCGCCGCGTTTATCATGACGTCGGTCTCGAGACTCGTCGGGTACGCCCAGTGCGAGTTCGCGTTGTGGTGCAGCAGGTAGTCCGCCATCGCCTCGGCGACGTTGGTTGGTACCTGTGTTCCGCCCGGTCCATCGAAGTACGCCACTGGATGCCCGCCATGCACGCGCTCGAGCGCGGGGAAGTGCGCGCGGATCTGCTCCACGCTCTTCGCGCGCGTCACCGGCGGCCTCGTCGCGAACGCCGTCACTTGATCTCCACCCCGGCCCACTGCTCGATCAGCTTCACCGCCTCCACGTGGTCGGCTTCCTCACCGAGCATCGCGTGCGCGGCGCGAAAGAGCTCGCTGGTGAGCTGCAGCAGCGGCGACGGCACCTTCTGCTCGCGCGCGACGCCCGCCGCGATGCCGACATCCTTGTCGAGCAGCGCGAGTCTGAAGGTGCGCGGAAAGGCCCGCGACAGTACGCGCTCCGGGAAGAGGCGCTCTGTGGTGCGGCTCATCCCGCTCGACGCGTTGATGACGTCGAGCGCCACCGCCGGCGACACACCGGCCTTCGTCAGCGCGGCCAGCCCCTCTCCCGCCGCCCACACGTGCACGGCGAGTAGCGCGTTGTTCACGGCCTTCACCGCGTCTCCGGACCCGGTCGGACCGCAGAGCACGAGCTTCTCGCCGAACGCCTCGAGCACCGGCTTCGCGCGCTCGAACAGCGCGGCATCGCCGCCGCACATCACGGTGAGCGTCCCCTTCTCGGCTCCGGCGGTGCCGCCGCTCACCGGCGCATCCATGTATGCGACGCCGATCGCCAGGAGACGCGCGGCGATCTTGCGCGATGTCGCCGGATCACCAGAGGTACAGTCGATCACCATCGCGCCACGCACGACGCCGGCGAGCAGCCCGTCCGCGCCGTCGAGCAGCGAGTCGACGTCCTGCGATGTAGGCAGGCATACCACCACGAACTCCGCGCCGCGCGCCGCATCCGCCGCGGACTTCGCCACGCGCACCCCCGTGCCGGCGGAGAACGCGAAGGAGCGCGACTTCGCCGCGGTGCGATTCCACACGGCGAGCTCGAAGGGCGGCTGCGCGAGATGCTTGGCCATTGGCGCGCCAATCGCGCCCAGCCCGAGAAAGGCGACTCGTGTCATACCGACAATATGATCACGAACGGCCGTTCATCACAGGCTGAACCAGTACGATGCCTTGATCAGAAAGGTGTTATCCGGGTGAATCGCGTACAGGTCGCGTGCGCTGCCGCGCAGGTTGAAGTTGCCGAAGGGCGAGCCGGCGCTCTCGAAGTTGCGCCCCTGGGTCCAGACCGCATAGATCGCCGACCCCGCCCGATATTCCCACCGCAGCACGACGTTCGAGTTGAACTCGGCCACGTCGAAGTTGTACTCCGACGCGCCCGCCTGCGTGCCGTACGGAACGTAGCGGCGATCGTAGTCGGCATTGCCCGGATCGTCGCTGAGCTGGCGCCAGCTGGTGTACTTGCCGCTGCTCGCGAACGGCTGCGCGTACACCTGTAGCGAAAGCTTTGGGCTCAGCGTGTAGTCGACGCGGGCGGTCAGCGATACGGTGTTCTGATCGAGGCGGCCGAAGGTGTACGCGGTGTCGGCGTTGTCGCTCGAGATGATGTTGTCGACCCACTGGTTGTTGTCTGAGTTGTGGTCGAAGTGCGGCGAGATCGCGCCGGTCAGGCTGCGCGACAAGCGAAAGGCGATCGACGGATCGAGGCCGTAGCCCCACGAGGACTCGCCCGGTGTGCCATTTCCGTGAAATGCGAACACGCCGAACGATGGCAGCAAACGCAGCCGTGGGTCGCCATCGACCTCGAGCGACACATCCTGATAGGGCACGCGACGCAATGCCGGTCCGCCGCGCGTTGCCCGATCATCGTAGACGGGAATGAAGCGGTGCACGCCGAGGTTGCCATGGAGCAACCAACTGTTCGTCATGGCGCCGTCGAAGCCGAACTGTACATCGTCATCGGTGAGATGCTTGCTGCTCATGCTCACCGCATTCCACTGGGCATGCTGATCGATGTAGGCGAAGAGCGCACGATAGAGTCCAGTGGGATGCGTGAGGTTCAAAGCGACAAAGGTGCTTTGATTCTGCCTGCCTGCCTCGGTGAGAAAACCAAGATCGTTGATCTCGAAACCGGGTGAATAGCGCAGGTACGTCTCCTGAAATTGCACGAGCCCATTCACCTTGTCGAACGACAGGCGCTCCGCATCGCCGCCGAGTGAGGTGCGCGTCGTGTCGTACGCTTCGCCGTCCCGCGGCTTCTGATAGTAGTGCGTGCTGTTCGCCTGCGTGAGCGCGATACTCTGCGCCGAGCCGGAGACATCGCTCTTTACGGCATAGCCGGAGATTCGATAATCCTGGGAGTGAAAATCGCGACGGAAGTCGAGGCCTCCGGCGTATGCCGTACGTCGGAGTGAGTCCGCCGAAAAATTATCGAGTTGACGGTTCACGCCGGTAAACATCACGCCGATGTTGCCCTTGCTGTCGCCGAGCTCCTGCTGCACGCGGCCGACGAAGTAATTGGTGCGCGGCTCGATCGTCTGGGCGAGCGATCCGGCTTCGCGATCCGTGACGGCATCCAGAACGCCGACGGAGAGTCCGTGTTGAGTACGGCCGGTCAGCTTCGCAGCGCCGATAATCGACGTATTCGTCGGCAGTTGCGCGGTCGTGGACGTATCGGTGATCTCGGGAGCGCGACCGATGCGCCTCGAGTAAAACAGTCCGCTGCACGCTCCGTTGTGGCACTGAAGGTTGAAGCGAAAAATTCCGCTGCCCTCGATGAAGAAGGGGCGCTTCTCCTGATAGTACGTCTCGAAGGCGGAGAGATTGATCACCGCTGGATCGGCCTCGACCTGCCCGAAATCCGGATTGACGGTAGCGTCGAGCGTGAAGTTCGATGTCACGCCGTACTTGAGGTCCGCGCCGCCGGTGATCTGCTGCTGATGGCCATAGGCGAGCGACGGTGTGGTCGTCGTGATGTTCTTGGTGACCGCATACGGCAGCACCTCGAGATGGCGTGGCGTGCCGAGCCCCTGGATGCCGGTGAGCTCGCCGAATTGAGATGCGATTCCAGTGCGGTCGCGGCGGATGAGCGGCCAGCTGTCACGCTCGTTGAGTCGCGCGATGTCGCGCACGATGCCCAGCCCGAATACATGCGTCGTGCTGCGTGGGAAGCGCATCTGGCTGAAGGGAACGCGGTACTCCGCAACCCACCCAAGCGCATCGATGGCGGTGCCGACATCCCACACGCCATCCCACGAGGGATCCTCTTCGCTGTCGTTGTAGGTGTAGAGATCGGTCTTCACGCCCCTCGGATTCACCGCGAGCTCGTAACCCGTGCGCCGGTCGTGATACGAGTCGATCATGATCTTGACGCGATCCGACGGCGTGGACACATCGCGACGACTCAGGTACGCGCGAATGCTGTCCGGATGCGGATCGTACATGCGCACGAGCACATAGAGGTAGCGATCGTCGTAGGCGACCTTCACTGATGTACGAAACGACGCTGCGGCGCCGCTGTTCGGCGAGAACTGCTGGAACGCCGTGATCTCGGGGGCCGTGCGCCAGATTGCGTCGTCGTCCTTTCCATCTATCGTGGGCGGCGCGGCGGCGCGCACGGCGACGGCAGATACGATCGCCGCGCGCGCGATCGTGCGCGCGCTGTCTGGCCCCTCACTCGCGTGCAGTGCAAGGGGCACGAGCAGCAACGTCGAGCCGGCGCGCAGGAGCGAGTCGAGGGTCACGCGTATCGCGGTCACGAGGAGTCCTACTTCGGCGGATCGGGATCCGCGATCGTGGCGGTCACCTTCAGCAGGTAATCGTCACTGTCGCGGTTTTGCTCGAACGCGATGAAACCGCCTTCGACGGTCTGGAACGAACGCAGCGTGTGAAACTCGACCGTCGTACTCGCGCTTCCCTGTTTTGCGAGCTTGTCGACCATGTTCACGACGTCGAACTCTCGCGGATTCTGCGGCGTCGTGCCAGCGGCAAACGCCCCGAACTCGAGGAAGCCCAGCGGCGCATTCTCCTTGTTGAAGATACTCAACGGGAAAATCTTCATCTCCCGCGCCGCCGCGCAGGCGATGTTGTCCTTCTTCGCCGCATCCGCCTCCTGGAAGTCGATATCCGCCTCCCAGACGGCGACGCGACGCTGCCCCACCAGATCCTCCGCGGCCTTGCCGAGGAGATCGCGAAAGGTGTCGTCGTCGAGCACTTCCTGCACCTTCTTGAGCTTCCCCCAGAATTTCTCGGGGACGAGATCGCCTAGCTTCTTCTTGAGCGCTTCCTTGATCACCTCCGCCGTCTTCGGATCGACGTTGATGACACCGCCGATCGAGAGCCGTCGATCCTTCCGTGAATCCGAATCAACGCTCGGCTTCTCCTCGACGAACTCGCCGAACCCGAAGCGCGTGTAACCAGCGGCGGTGACGCGTACGCGCTTCTCGCGCGGGAGAAAGAGCACGAGCCCGGCGTCCTCCGGAAACTGCTGCATCGCGTCACGCGGCCCCGTCAGCACCTTCGAGGGCTTCGTCGTCGGGATGAATATCATTCGGCCGTTCACACTCACGCTGATGCGCAGGTTGTTCCGCTCCTGCAACATCGTGAGCGAGTCGAGCTTTACCGTCACCTTCTTCACTCCGGTGTCCGCACCCGGCGCGAGCCATCCCATCGTGAGCGTGAAGCCGTACGCATCCTTGTCATCCGGAATGTCCTTCATCGGGATCGTCACCTTCACGATCCGCGGCAGCTGCCCCTTCGGCGCCTTGATGAACTGGATGATCGGATCCTTGATGAACCACTTCGACAGCGGGATCGGCGACTCGCTCCCCGCCTTGTAGGGCGCGAACTCGATCGTCTTGAGCAGCCGCGGGCGGATCACCAGCGTGTTCAGCGCGAAATCCGCTACTTGACCGATGTCATACGCGATCTTCTCGTCGGGCACCGGCGGGAGATCGACGAGAAACTCGTAGTTGTCACCGTTGAACTCGATGTGCTTGTCCTTGAAGTCGTAGTACCCGCCCCTCCGGGACGCGAAGAACGAAAAGCTCACGACGGCGATCGGCTCGTCGGCCTCCTCGAAGAGATGCGCCTCGTAGCGCGCCGTCGCAAACGCCTTCGTCGGATTGATCAGCGTCGGATAGCGAAGTGACTTCTGATCCTCTTCGTCACCCGTTTCGTGGGTGCAGTCGTACACGTATCGGCCGGTGGCCCAGAAGTAGTCGCCGGACTGCGGCCAGAAGGGCCAGCTCTTGTGATAGAAGAGTCCGGGGTGCTGCAACGCAGTCCCGTTCGGGATATCCCCCGGCGGTGTCGAGAATGCGCCGATGTCCATGAGGCACTCGATCTGCGCGCGGGGCCCTCCGTACAGCTCGATCGCCTCGGTGCGATCGTTCGTCGAGACGAGATCGGAGTCATCCTCGTTCGGATTGTTCCCCTCCCCCGACAGATGCTGCCACCCCGGCTCGGGGATGACGTGAAAGGCCCACTGGTAGAAGTGACTCCACTGCGTGTACGGGCGATGATGGTGCGTCTGATAGCTGCGTCCGAGAACGCCCTCGATCTCAACTTCGGCCTCGCGCCCGTTCCGCACATTGTGCGCATCCTTCGCATCGAAGTTGGGGCCAAAGCCGATGCGATTCACCGGCACCCAGCTCGGGACGAACTTCAGAAACGATCCGAAGAGCCCCCGCTCCAGGAGATTCGAAAGAAAATCCTTCAGCTTCTGCCGAAAATCCTGTCCGGTCTGGTTCTTCAGATTCTTTTCGAGCTGGTCGAGCACCTTCTGCGAGCCCGGCACCGACGACTCGGCAGCCGCGATCAGTCCATCGACGACCGCACCCACGACGGCCTGTCCGAGCACGCTCGCCTTGAAGTCGCCCGCGTTGCGGCAGCCGCAGTCGCGCCCCTTCCCCGTCGGACGCTTCTTCGTTGGCCGTCGCCCTGCCGCATCGACGCCGTCGTCGTACGTCGGCGAATTGATCCGATGGAAGGGACGAGACAGCGGATCGTACCGCTTCCCGAGCTTCGTGAAGGGACCAGGGTTCGGCTTGAGCGGCGGCGGCGGTGCCGTCACCGTCTGCGCGCCGACATCCGGGCCGCCCGATGCGCCTGATGCGCCCGCCGGATCAGCTGCCATAATCGTCCCGCAACTTGTCGACCGTCTGCTGGTCGAGCTTCCCCGTCACCGGATTGAATTTCCTGTCCTTCTGAAAGCGCTTGATGAACTGCGTCTGCTGCGCGTCCGTCCACTTCGCTGGCTCCGCGACACCGAAGCCGAGATTGTACAGCCGCTGCCGCGCGCCGAGCGTCTGCTCGACCTGCGCGACGGGCGGTTCTCCCGCATCGGGCTCGAGCGCGTTCGGCTCCGGGAGTGGATCGCTCTTCGGATTCCCGACCTTCGTCACGATTCGCTTGAGATTCCCTCCGAACAGCGAAAAGCCGACGAAGGTATCCTCATCCTTGAACTGGTCGCTGTCGACCGAGACCTCGAGATCGACGCCCACGGGCGCCTCGTTATCGTCCGCGGGCTTGTCCGGCGCGGGCGGAAGGCTGCCGAGCATCGCGGAGAGCATGTCGAGCTTGAGCGTCATCTGCGCGATCGGCACCCAGAGCGGAATTCCGATCACCCCGTTCGCAGACGTGGTTCCGCGCAGAATCGGCGCCGTCACCTCCTGCGATGCCGTGAGCACGTAGCGCACGTTCGACAGCGGCTTCTGCTCCAGTCCCGTCTCCTTCCCGGGCTCGCGCGGCGCATCGACGAGCAGCTGTAGCACCCACATCTGCAGATCGCGCTCGCACGGCGAGTGCTGCGCGAGCCCGTGATAGAAACGGCATGCGAAAGTGTGCTCGATCTGCGCGAGCCGCTCGGTGTGATCGCGAACCGCCTTTCCGAATCGCCGCCGCTTGTCATCGATCAGCTTTCCCTTCCGGTCGTTGCCGTCCGACCAGAAGTGTGCAATGCACTTGCTGATCCTGTCGGGATCGGACGCACGCGGGCACGGCCACTTGGCGGGATTGATCTTCGAGCCGGCCTTGAACAGATAGATGATCGCGCGACGGTTGTCGAAGTTCGCCTCCGCTCGTGCGTCCTTGCCGTTCGCCTTGTCGGCCTTGAACGCATCCTCCTCACTCTTTGCGAGCACGAGCTGCGGATTGAACTCGCTGCACCCCTGAAATGCACCGTGCTTCGCGCCTTCACCGAGGAAGTCCGCTTTCGTGAGGCTGAACGGCACCCCCTTGTCATCGCTGCACAGAAAGTCCATGTACTCCGCGAAGAGCTTCGCGCGCAGCGCCTTGTCGTTCTTCCCCGACGGCGCGATTCCTCGATCGGTCTGATAGCGCTTGATGACGTCGCCGAGCTTCTCGTTGTTCGCCGCGTCGGCCTGAAAGCCGAGTGCGCCGAGCATGAGCTCCACAGCGGGATCGCCCCAGACATCGCCCGGCGTGTCCTTGTGATCGGAGAAAAGGCGCTCCCACGTGGGCACGTCGCGGATGAGCATTCCGAACACCACCTCGGCGCGCCGCTCGCTCAGGAACTTGTTGTAGATCTCCGTTCCCTCCGGGTCGGCGTGGCCGAAGATCGAGAGCGGTGAACCCGGGTGACGATCGAGAATTCCCTTGAGCGCCGCGAAGCCCTTGCTCGATTCGGGGGCGAGCACGGACGAGTCGAAGGCGTAGTGGCTCCCCGGAACGTCCTTGCACGCGACACAGACGAGCGAGCGGCGAAAGGTGTTGAAGTTGGTCTTCTGCGCGTCCGTGAATGGCGCAGCGAGTACCGGCAGCGTGAGCCGCGGCGCGTGGTCCGCTGCGATTCCGCCGTCGTCCTCCTCGACCATGTCCGGAATGAACATCCCTTCAGCCATCGGTGCTGCTCCACGGTGCCATGGGTGCGACGGAGTTGCTCACGCGCGATCGTGGTCGCCGTGGATCTCGGCGAGCTTGTTCTTCGTCTGGTCGATCTTCGACGTGTTGCGCTTGTCATCGAGATCGCCGTTCTGCGGCTTGATCCCGTGATCGTGCTGAAACTCCTCGATCGCCCAGCGTAGCTGCTCGCGATCGAGCTCGTTGAAGCCGGCGAAGTAGCCGAGGTTGTTGAGACGCGCCTGCATCCCCTTGTCGGAACGCACGGGGTCGAGCAGTCCGATCGCGATCAGGATGTGATCTTCTCCGATCTTGAGCTCGGCGAGATCGGCATCTTCGAGTATCTCCTGCGACAGCTTGCCGTTCTTGTCCGTGGTGAGATCGAACTCGTCCTCGAGCGCCTCGCGCCCGTTGTCGTCTTTCGCATCGACGCGAAGCGTGCATGGCTCGTTCGCAACCGGCGTATCGTCGAGATCTTCGATCTTCAGGTTGAGCAGCAGCGCCGGCGACTCGAGCGCGAAGACGTGTCGCTGCTCGTTGGCGCCGTGCGAAACGTTTTCGGGAAGCTCGGGGATGAAGACGACGTCGCCGGGCTGGAGGATGTGCGGATCGTGCCGGAGCTTGCGGAGGTCGGCATTCCCCGCGTCGTTCCAGACGGTCAGAAAATTGGCAAAATTGTTGGCCTTGGCGATGCTGGAGAGGGTCTCCCCGGCCTCGACCGTGTGTTGGCTGCTCATGTGAATCGTCTGGCTATCGGGGGAGTGGAGCGATAGCCAGATTGTACCGCTCTGGCGGCGTAGTGGCCAGAGGAATTCGCAGCTTTTCGGAGGGAAGGCAATGCCGCCAGCCGCGCGCGTGAACGACAATCATCTGTGCCCGATGCAGAGCCCTGCTGTGGTGCCGATCCCGCACGTCGGCGGGCCGATCATGGGCCCCGGCGTCGCGACGGTGCTCGTCGAAGGGATGCCGGCATCGGTCGTCGGGGACGTGTGCATCTGCGTGGGGCCGCCGGCAACGGTGTCGATGGGCTCGACGGGGGTGCTCATTGCGGGGCGCGCGGCCGCACGCGTCGGCGATCCAACCGCGCACGGAGGAGCCATCGCGGGGCCGGGTGCCGCTACCGTCATGATCGGCGAGATCGGGGGGAACAACTCGAAGCCCACCGTCGGCGCTCCCGCTCCGGGCGGCCGGGACGACGGCTCCAAGATCGAGACCGCGAAAACGACGTGGATCGAGATCCTCATGCAGGACCGCGGCGGCTTCGGCGTCGCGAACACGAAGTTTCGACTCGAGACTCCAGACGGTCAGGTGATTCACGGCGTGACCGATGGCAACGGCCTCGGTCGCGTCGACGGAATCCAGCCGGGGAATCACAAGATCACCTTCCCCGACCTGCCGCAGGACGGCTTCAGGAAGAAGTAGCCTGCAACACTCGCTGCCGATCGTGGCTATGCGACGATCGCGGGCTCCGGACGCTCGCTCTCCTTCTCCGCTGCCATCCCGCTCGGCGACGGCTCCGGCGCGTCGATGATGCCGCGCTCCAGCCACTCGTACTCGCCCTTCAGCACCTGCTGCGACACGCGGTAGATCGCCGCGTCGTTCACGCCGAAGAGATTGTCGAAGTGCGCAGCGATGCGGAGGCGCGACTCGCGGCAGAAGAGGTCAGCCAGGTCGACCGCATTCGTCTCGCCCTTTTTGCTCAGCATCTGCGCGCGCGTGCAGGCCGCACTCATCGCGAACAGCTCCGCGCCGATGTCCACCGCGCGGAAGAGCACCATCTGCCGCCGCTCCAGCTTCGGACCGAGCTTCACCATCGCGTGGAAGATCGCGCGGCCGAGCTTACGCGCCGTTCCGTCGATGAACCGCACGTGCTTCGCAAGCGCACCGAACTCCCCGTAGCCCTTCATGTTCCCGATCCACCGCGTCGTGTACCACGTCGGGTAGAATTTGGCCGAGCGGACGAGGGCGTCCCACTTCTCCTTTCTGGATGCTTTCGGATTGACGACGTCGAACGCCGTCTTGAAGTGATGATCCACCGCCTCGCGCGCGATGAAGAGCCGCATGATCTCCGATGACCCCTCGAAGATCAGGTTGATGCGGAAGTCGCGCATCGCGCGCTCGACGGGAATCGGCGCCTCGCCGCGCGCCTTGAGCGAGTCCGCCGTCTCGTAGCCGCGGCCGCCGCGGATCTGCAGCGCATCGTCGACGATGCGCCAACCGGCTTCCGTGTTCCACAGCTTCGCGATCGCGGCCTCGAGACGGATGTCGTAGCCGCCGCGATCCGCCATCGCGCTCGCGAGCTCGGCGATGGACTCCATCGCGAAGGTGTTCGCCGCCATGAGCGCGATCTTCTGCGCGATCGCCTCGTGCTTCCCGATCGGCTGCCCCCACTGCACTCGATCGTTCCCCCACTCGCGCACGATCTGGAGCATCGCCTTCGCGCCGTACGCCGCGCTCGCGGGGAGGGTGAGCCGCCCCGTGTTCAGCGTGATGAGCGCGAGCTTGAGTCCCTTCCCTTCGCCCCAGAGGATATTCTCCCTGGGGACGCGCACGTTGTCGAAGCGGATGACGCCGTTCTCGATCGCCTTGAGTCCCATGAAGCGCGAGCGGTGCACGACCTCGACGCCGGGCCAGCTCGTCTCGACGATGAACGCCGTGATCTGCTTCTTCGGCTTCCCGTTGACGATCGCATCCGGCGTGCGCGCCATCACCACCATCAGCTCGGCGCGTGTGCCGTTGGTGCACCAGAGCTTCGTGCCGTTGAGGATGTAGTGCGTTCCATCCTCGGAGATCGTCGCGTGCGTGCGCATGTTCGCGGGATCGCTGCCGGCGTCCGTCTCCGTGAGCGCGAAGGCGGAGATCGCGCCCTTCGCGAGGCGCGGGAAGAACGTCTTCTTCTGCGCGTCGGTGCCGAAGAGCTTGAGCGGCTGCGGCAGTCCGATCGACTGGTGCGCGGACAAGAGCGCGGTGAGCGAACCATCCTTGCTCGTCACCATCCCGATCGCGCGGATGTAGCTGATCTGCGAGAGTCCGAGCCCGCCGTACTCGCGCGGAATCTTGATCCCGAACGCGCCGATGTCGCGGAACTGCTGCACGACCTCTTCGGGGATGTGCCCGTCGCGGTCGATCGCATCGGAGTCCACCGAGTCGAGCACCGTGCGCAGCTTCTCCATGAATGGACGCGCGTTCTCGGCCTCGACGTCGTTCTCGGGCGGAAACGGGTGGATCAGGTCGAGGCGAAGCCGCCCCAGGAAGAGCTCGCGGAGGAAGCTCGGCTCGACCCAGTCACTCTCACGTGCCGCTTCCGCGACATCGCGCGCTTCCTGCTCGGTGGCCAGCTCCTGAGTGATTTTTCCCATGTGGCTCTCGAGAGAGGGATTGGTATCTGCCGAAAGCTACCATCCGTCAGACGTTCCCAGACAGGGAAAAGCGTACCTCCTGGCCGGCAACCGCGTCAGCCGCGCTTCAAGTCCTGTGCGATGAGGGTGCCCACCCCCACCAGCGCGACAACCGCGAAGGTGAACCACTGAATGGCATAGTTCAGATGCGGTCCGTCGTCCATCCGCGGGAGCGTGAGGCGCACGGGGGTGGTGGTCGGGAGCTCGTGCGCGGCGCGATAGTCCACCATCGTGTCGAGCAGCACCAGATAGTACGGCGCGATCGGAAAGGGGAAGGCAGCGCGGAGCTCTGAGGCATCGAGCCGCGTCCACGCGTTCGTGCGCGAAGGGAGTCGCGCGACCCCTCGCCCGCCGTGCACGAAGTCCTCGATGTACCCGGACACCGTTTCGTGCGGCGGCTCGTCCCACTTTCCGAGATCCACGGTCGCGGCATCCGACGCGTACACCCAGCCGCGGTTGACGAGCACCGCCGGCCCGCCTTCCGTGAGATGGAGCGGCGTGATAATCTGCACCCCCGGCGAGCCATCGTTCGTGCGCCCACTCAGCACGATCTGATGGTCGAAGTCGTAGCTCCCCGTCGCGAGCGCGCGACGCCAGTGCGCGCCCACGCTGTCCGCCGGGAGCTGCGTGAGCGGAAGTGCGGGCGTGTGCAGCCGAAACGCGAGCGCCTCGTTCCGCGCGCGTCGCTCGCCCAGCCGCTGCAGCTGCCAGAGTCCGAGCCGCGAGAAGATCAGCGCCGTGATAATCGCGAACACGGCAGCGAGCACGTTGCGTCGCTTCATGCATCAAAAGATAATGGCTCGGGCGCTGCCACTCCTGCAGCGCGCGCCCGCGCGACGTTCAAAACAGGTTGATCTGCTCGCCAAGATCGTTGGGATCCACCGGCGTCTGCCCGAACAGACGCTGCAGCTGGCGCGCGGATGCGGGCGAGTGCCCGGCGAAGTGGTTGTTCACGTAGCCGTACACCGCGGTCACCTTCTGGATGAGCATCAGCAGCGACTGAGACCACTGCTCGATCTCGCGCGTGCGATCGAACTGCAGCCGCGAGTAGTCGACGATGTCGCGGTCCGGCCCCATCCACCGGACGTACGCGAAGTCCGCCGTCGGACGCTCGGCCAGCGCGAGCATCGTCTTCCGCTGAATCCAGCGCGCATCCGTGAGCGCGAGTGCAACGCGAAACTCGGAGAGCAGCGCGATGATGCCATCGTTGATCCAGCGGCGGTCGCGAAACTCGACCGCGAACTGGATGTCACGCGGCAGGCTCGGCAGATACGCCGCGAGCGCGGGGAGCTCGGCTGGCCCGAAGTCGGGGCCGAGCTGCATCAGCACCGGGCCGAGCTTGGGGCCGAGCTCGCGCGCGCGATCGAAGAACAGCGCCGACGCATCCTCTGCTCCGCGCAGCCGCTTCTCGTGCGTGATCTCCTGCGGAAGCTTCAGCGCGAAGAGGAAACTATCGGGAGTTCGGCTGGCCCACCCGCGCACGACTTTCGACGCCGGAATCGCGTAGAAAGTCGAGTCCACCTCGACGGTGTCGAATGCGCGCGCGTAGAGGGAGAGGTACTCCGGAGCGCGCGTGCCGTCGGGGTAGAAGGGGCCCACCCACGAGTCGTAGTTCCACCCCTGGGTGCCAACTCTAATGGGAGACATGCAACAAATCGTGGCGGTTAAACGGCCCGGTCGCAATGGCGCAAATCAGGCCGTGTAAGTTATCTTCCGTGAGCGGATGGTGTGGACGCGTACGCAGAGGTGGGGTCATGGAGCGCAGGCGAGAAGATCGGCGGGCGAGCGACGATCGCAGGGCGAACGAGCAGCCGCCGCGCGCCGGACAGGAGCGCGAGGTCACCGCGCTCGGTCGCTCCCTGGATCTCGTGGTCTACGGGATCGCGCAGGCGATGGGAGGCTGGTGGGCCGAGCGTGACGTCGCCGCGTCCGTGCGCTCGGTGACGTTCGAGGACGACGTCGTCTACCGTGCGCACTACGACTTCTCTCCCACGCGTCTCGCGGACCGCTCGTACGAGGTGGTTCGCCCAGCGTATCTGGTGGGACACATCGCCGGCACCAATCCGGGCTACCACGGGATGACCTTCGAGAGCATCGAACGCGAGTTGCGCAGCGGTTGGTCGGACGACATCGCCGCAAAGCACGGCGAATGGGACGCGGTGCGCCAGTACGCGAAGGAAGCGTTCGGCCGTCAGCGTCAGCGCATCGAGCGCGTGAGTGGGGAGATGCGCCGCGTGACGATGGAGAACGCCGCTGTGCGCGACGGCGGGGGCGAGACGGCGGACTGATTCCCCGGCGCCGTGCGCGCCGGGAGAGGTAAGACGGACTGTGTAACCGTCCGGCGTCTTCATGAGTGAGCGGCCACCCCCACTCACAGGAGACGCAATGCCAAACTCAATGACACGCGTGCAGGAGTGCGCGCTCGCGGTGATCGCGGTTGCCGTCGTGGCGATCGCGATCGCTGCGCCGATCGTCGCGCTGGGCCCGGGCGCGTCGTGGCGCGCGAGGGCGTCGAGCGGGTTGACGGTGCTGGACGCGCTGATCGTGGTGGTGAGGCGGGTGCTCGGGTTATGAGTGGCCGCCAAAGCCCAAGACTGGCGCGAGCGCGCACCCGGTGTTTATCTTAGCACTAAGATGACTTCCCCCTACGATGACACCGAGCCGCCAACGGCGCCCGAGCTGAAGCGCGGAAAGGCTGGCCAGGATTCGGCCGCCGCGCTCAAGGCCTGGGTCGTGCTCGCCCGCGCCTACCTCGCGATCTCCCGTCACGTTTCTGCCGACGTCGCGCGCTACGATCTCACCGCCTCCGAGTTCGGGATACTCGAGGCGCTCTACCACAAGGGACCGCTGCTCCTGGGCGATCTCCAGCGGAAGATCCTGGTGACCAGCGGGGGCGTCACCTACCTCGTGAATCGCCTCGCGGCCAAGGGGCTGATCACGCGCGAGAGCTTCCCCGGCGACAAGCGCTCGCGCTTCGCCGTGCTCACACCGAAGGGGAGCGCGCTCATCAAGCAGATTTTCCCCGGCCACGCGAAGCGCCTCGCCAAGGTCCTGGGCGCGCTCTCCCCCAAGGAGCAGAAGCGGCTGACGGGGATGCTTCGGGAGCTGGGCAAGGGTGCCGAGAAGGAGCCGTTGGCGCGGGAACGTTCCGGAGCGAAATGACGTTATCTTAGTAGTAAGATACTTTGGTATTCGTCTTCGTCCGTGAGATCAGCATATGTCCAAGATCACCGGCATCCATCACGTCACCGCGATCGCGGGGCCCGCGCAGGAAAATCTCGACTTCTACGCCGGCATCCTCGGGATGCGGCTGGTCAAGAAGTCCGTCAATCAGGATGATCCGTCCACGTACCACCTGTTCTACGCCGATGGCGAGGGGCACGCGGGCTCGGACCTGACCTTCTTCCCGTGGGCGCACATGCCGCGCGGCCGCGACGGCACGGGGCTCACCAACGAGGTGTCGCTCGCAGTGCCCCCCGGCTCGCTGGGCTACTGGGCCGATCGCCTCGAGAAGCATGGCGTGAAGTTGGACGCGCAGGTCGTGCGCTTCGGCGAGCGCGCCCTTCCCTTCACCGACGTGCACGGACTCAAGCTCGCGCTGGTAGAGACGAGCGACGCGCGCGAGTTCGCGCCGTGGTCGGGGAGCGCGGTGCCGGTGGACCACCAGATTCGCGGACTGCACACCGTTCGTATCTCCGAGCGCAACCGCTCGGCCACCGAGAAGCTTTTGTTCAATGGCATGGGCTTCACGCTGGCGGCCGAGGAGGGCGCATGGAAGCGCTACCGGCTCGGCGAGGGTGGGTCGGGGCGCGTGCTTGATGTCGAGGAGCTTCCGACCGTGGCGCGCGGCGCCTGGGGAACCGGGCGCGTGCACCATGTGGCGTGGCGCGTCGATGATGACGCCGCCGAGCTCGCAGCACGCGAGCAGCTCCACAGAGTCGGCACGCAGACCACCGAGGTGATCGACCGCTTCTGGTTCAAGTCGGTGTACTTCAGCGAGCCGGGTGGCGCGCTGTTCGAGCTGGCGACGGACGGCCCGGGCTTCGAGATCGACGAGAGCGCTGACGCACTGGGGACGCAGCTCATCCTGCCGCCGTGGCTGGAGCAGCATCGTCCGGAGATCGAGCGTGG
>JBDSHG010000225.1:0-8499 GCA_039918615.1 Gemmatimonadaceae bacterium
GCGACGACGCAAAGAGGGGCTCTTCGTTTACTACGCGCTCGCGGATAAAAGCGTCTTCGAGCTCTGCGACATCATGTGCAGCCGTATCGAAGCCCAAACGAAAGCCCGCGCACGGATCATCACCGTGGCGCGCTAGACGTTGGCAGAGCGGGCGTGCCGAGTTACATAGGCACCGAGTGCTCGATCGCTTGCGCCGTGCTCAGCGAGAAGGATCGGCTCATTTATTGATGCGCTTCCGCTTCCACCATCACCGCGAGCTTCGCCAGCGCCATCCGCCATCCCGTCTCGTTGTCTGCGGGAGCCACACCACGCGGCAGATTCTCGTGCACGGCTGTGAGCTCCGTGCCGCCGTTCGCGTCGCGAAGCGTGATCGTGATGATCATCTCGCCCATCATCGCCGGATTCGCTGTCTCGAACTCATCGATCTCGACGATCTCCTCGTCGGGCACGAGTTTCTCGAATCGGCCATGGTAAGTGTCCGCGTTCGACGTCGATTTCCCCGCGTGGCCGGGCGCATCGTACGTGAGCGAGACTCGAATGCGACCGCCCGCGCGCGCGTCGAGCTCATGCACCTTTGCCGTCATTCCATCTGGCACTTTCCATTCGGCAATGCGGTCGCCGTCGAGCAGAGCGCGGTAAACCATCGCGCGAGGGGCGCGAATATGTTGAGTTATTCGAGTCGACTTTGCGGAAAGGGTCATGCCAAGCGGGTGAGAAGTCAGCTCTCATTCAAAACCGAATCGGCCGGCGAATCAAACAGGGAGATAATGTCGCGTTTCAATTCCGATCCGCGAAACTGTTTACCCGCCTTTCGGGCCAAGTCACTCACGGCAGTGAGAATATTTTGCACGAGCAGCAATTCGCGATCGCGAGAGTCGCCCGCCATGAATGCGTCGAAGTCGATTTTCAGTCGATAGTCTGTCTCGCAGAGCTTTCGCTGAAAGAGCTTGCGTTCGGTGCGGTTGGCAGCCCACTCCGATCGTAGGATCGGAATGATCGCGATCTTCTTCAACGCAGGCCCGTAATCCCTGCTCACGCAGAACTCGTTCAACTTCGATTAAACGGCGGCGCGAATTTCTCCGAATTCGTCGGAGGCCTTCGCGTCGATTTCGCAGTTAATGAAAAAACGCAATCCGATCCTCCAGCGAGAGTCGGGTTTCGTTTCTACTCGAGGACCTTCACTAACGTGTAGTCCCGTGCGCCTTTGCGCAGCAAGAGGTATCGATTGTTCACCAGATCGATCTCATCGATCACAGAATCATTCAATCCTACTCGCCTGCCGTTCAGGTACAGACCGCCCTGCTCTCGCAGGCGCTTCGCATTTCCTCGCGACGAGGCAAGCTTCACTCTTACGAACAGATCCAGCGTATCCATGGGCATGCTGGAGGGCTTCGCAATTTCGACATAGGGGACTTCACCTTTCAACATTTCGAAGGCGTCCGGTGTGACGAGGAGTGCCGTCGTTAAGACGCCTCGGTCGCCAGATCCGAAAAGCATTGCCGATGCATCCGCCGCCGCCTTCGCCGCCTTCTCCCCATGCACTCGCGTCGTCACATCCCTCGCCAACGCCTGCTGCGCCACTCGCCGCTCCGGATGCGCCGCGAGCTCCAACTCCAGCGCTTCGATCTCCTCCCTCCCCATCAACGTGAAAAATCTCAAAAACCGAGACGCATCCCGATCATCCACATTCACCCAGAACTGATAAAACCGGTACGGCGACGTAAGAGCAGGATCCAGCCACACCGCCCCCGCTTCCGTCTTCCCGAACTTCGTCCCCGCCGCCGTCGTCACCAGCGGCATCGTCAGCGCATGCGCCTCCACGCCCTCCACCCGCCGCAGCAGCTCGATCCCAGCCGTGATGTTCCCCCACTGATCGCTCCCGCCAATCTGCAGCGTGCACCCAACCCTCCGGTACAGCTCCAGAAAGTCCTTCGCCTGCAGCAGCATGTAGCTGAATTCAGTGTACGAAATTCCGCCCTCTTCCATGCGCGACCGCACCGAGTCCTTCTGCATCATGTAGCTCACCGTGAAGTGCTTCCCAACCTCACGCATGAACTCCACCGCCTGCATGTCCAGCAGCCACTCCGCATTGTCGCGCATGATCGCGCCGCTCGGCTCTCCGAACACCAGGAACTTCTCGAGCTGCCGCTGAATCGCGCGCGAGTTCTGCTCCACCGTCTCCGGCGTATTCAGCTGACGCTCGGCCGTCTTCCCGCTGGGATCGCCGATCATCCCCGTGCCGCCGCCGATGAGCACGATCGGGCGATGTCCCGCGCGCTGCAGATGCGCGAGCCCCATCACCGGCACGAGGTTCCCGACATGCAGACTGGTCGCCGTCGGATCGAAGCCGCAATAGCCGGTCACGACCCCCGCGGTCAGCGCCGCATCGAGCGGCTCAGTGTGCTGATAGAGCAGCCCGCGCCACGTCAGCTCGGCCAGCAGCGAATTCATGTTGGACATCGGTCAAACATAGATGACACACGCGGTTGTGTCACGACAGCCGCGTTGCAGCACCCCCGCGCAGACGCTAACATTTCCAGCAGCATATGGCTGACTTTCCGCTCGGCAGGCGCTTCTGGAGCGCGCGACCCAGACTCACCCGCGCTACCCTGCTCGGCGGCCTGTTCGCGACCGCGTTCGCGATCGGCCTCGCTTGGTCATCGTGGAGCCTGGTCTGCCGCGAGGGCGCGTGCCCCGACCCCACACAGCTCGACGCCTTCCAGCCGCGCCAAACCAGCAAGCTCTTCGCCGCCGACGGACGCTTCATCGCCGAGCTCGGACTCGAGCGCCGCACGCTCATCAAGCTCGCCGACATCCCGAAGCCGGTGCAGCAGGCATTCATCATCACCGAAGACAAGCGCTTCTACGAGCACGCAGGAATCGACTGGACCCGCGTCTTCGGCGCGCTCGCCGCCGACGTCGTGCATCGCAACTTCGCGCAGGGCTTCTCGACGCTCACCATGCAGCTCGCGCGAAACATCTTCTCCGACCAGATCTCCCGCGAGAAGACACTCACGCGCAAGCTCAAGGAAGCAAAGGTCGCGCGTCAGATCGAAGCGCGTTATCCGAAAGGAAAGATCCTCGAGCTCTACCTCAATCAGATCTACCTCGGCAACGGCGCGTACGGCGTCGAGACTGCCGCGCAGCACTACTTCGGCAAGTCGGTCCGCGACCTCAATCTCGCCGAAGCTGCGACGCTCGCCGCGCTGCCCAAAGGACCCGAGCGCTACAACCCGCGCAAGTATCCGGACCGCGCGATTCAGCGTCGCAACACGATCATCGGCCTCATGCGGAACGAAGGCGTCATCACCGACGCCGACGCCCGGCTCGCGCAGGCCTATCCGCTGCAAATGGCGCGCAAAGCCGAGTCGGGCGAGCTCGCGCCATATTTCGTCGAGTACGTCCGCCGCCAACTCGAGCAGCAGTTCGGCGACAAGATCTACACTGACGGCCTCAAGATCTACACGACGCTCGATATCGAGATGCAGCAGGCGGCCGAGCGGAATCTCGAGCGCCAAATCAAGTCGATCGAGGGCGGGAAGTACGGCACCTTCAAGCACACGACGATGGAGGAGTACGTCGCGCGGAACGCAAACGGCGAGAACGAGGCCAACAACGCGCCCAACTCGCCGTATCTCCAGGGCGCGCTCATCTCGATGGATCCGCGCAACGGCGCGATCCGCGCGATGATTGGCGGCCGCGACTACGACGACTCGAAGTTCGACCGGGCGACGCAGGCGCTCCGTCAGCCCGGCTCCACCTTCAAGCCGATCGTCTATGCCGACGCGATTCACAACGGCAAGTCGGCGTCGTACATGCTCAACGACTCCGCGCTCACCGTGCCACAGATCAACGGACAGGATTGGACGCCGCAGAACTACGACCTCAAGTTCATGGGCGACATCCCGCTCCGAGAAGCGCTCTACCTCTCGCGCAACCTCGCCGCCATCCGCCTCGGCATGGAGCTCGGCGAGCCGAGCGTGATCGAGATGGCGCGCAAGTTCGGCATCACCACGCCGATCCCGCCGTATCCGTCGATCAACATCGGCTCGGCCGACGTCTATCCGATCGAGATGGTCGCGGCGTACTCCGCCTTCGCGACACTCGGTATTCGCGCCGTGCCCAACGCGGTGCTCAAGGTCGAGAGCGCGAAAGGAGAGACGCTCTGGGAAGCGACGCCCGCGCGCTTCGAGACGCTGTCTCGTGAGGAAGCGTGGCTGATGGTCGACATGATGAAGGACGTCGTCAGACGCGGGAGCGCGGCGAGCGTCTGGGCCTCCGGCTTCCACATTCCCGCCGGCGGAAAGACCGGCACGACGAACGACGGCACCGACGTCTGGTTCATCGGCTACACCCCCGACCTCGTGACGGGCATCTGGATGGGCTTCGATCGCCCGCAGAAGATCCAGTCGAATGCGCAGGGCGGCCGGCTCGTCGCCCCCGCATGGACGTCGTACATGTCCGAGATCTACCAGCGCCGCCCGGCACCGCCCGACTGGCCGCGCCCAGAGGGACTCATCGTGCGCGAGATCGACAGGTACAGCGGCATGCTCCGCAGTCCATTCTGCCCCGACTCGCAGGTGGTCAACGAGTTCTACGTCGAGGGCACCGAGCCAGTGGCGCAGTGCACGGGCATCTACGGCGCAGTCGTCGACTCGACGCATCTGCCGCCGACGCCCTTCGGCGGCACGCAGCAGCCGCCCAACGATCCGAACACCGTGCGCCCGCATGCGGCGCCGGTGCCCACCGCGTCGCGCGACACAGTGCGCCCGGCGCAGATTGACCCGTTCCACCCCGGCAAGCCGTGACGAGTTGGACTCCGGTCGACTGTCACGCGCACACCACAATGTCCGACGGCGAGCTCACGGTCCCCGAGCTCATCGAGATCGTCACTGCGCGAGGTGTGCGTCCGAGCGTCACCGATCATCTCTCCACCGACGTCTCGCTCGCGATCAAGTCCATCGATGCCATGCGCGCATATCTCGATGAGCTCGAGCCGTACGACATCGCGATCGGTGGCGAGTTCTGTTTCCACGATTCGCTTTGGCGCGAGCTCCCCGACGAGCTGGCGGTACGCTTCACGCATCGCATCGGCTCCCTACACGCCGTGAACATTCCTGGCCTCGAGCGACCACTCAGCATGTTCCAGCGCTCGCTCCCCGAGCCGCTCACCCCCGCGGCGTACATGGAGCTCCACATCGACGACGTCGAGCGTCTCGCCGCCGAGATGTCGATCGACATCCTCGCGCATCCAACGCTCCTCCCGCTTCCTATTCGCAATCTGCCGATCGACGAGCTCTGGTCCGACTCGCACGAAGAGCGACTCGTCGACGCGCTCTTCAACGCGGGAATAGCCTTCGAGATCTCGAATCGCTACCGCCCGCACGAGCGCCTGGTCAAGCGCGCGCACGATCGCGGCGTCCGCCTTTCACTCGGCTCCGACGGCCACACGCGCGCGCAGGTCGGCGATCTCGCCTTTCCGCTCGCGATGGCAACGCGGGTCGGCGCCGAAGAGAGTGCGCTGTTCGACCCGTTCGTGCACGGGACGCGCGCGCCCTGGTGATCCGCTACCACGCTCGATGGGTTCTCCCGATCTCGTCGCCGCCGGTTCGCGACGGGACGGTGGTGGAGCTCGGCGGCCGAATCGTCTACGTCGGCCCGCGCCACGACGCCCCGGTTACACCCGACGGAACCGATCGCGATCTCGGTAACTGCGCGCTCATCCCGGGACTCGTCAACGCGCACACGCACCTCGAGCTCACAGCGTTCCGCGGGCTGCTCGAGGATCTCTCCTTCCGCGAATGGATCGCGCGGCTCCAGGGCGCGAAGGTCGCCGTCATGTCGCCCGAGCGCTTCCTCGACTCGGCGCGGTGGGGGATCGCCGAAGGACTTCGCGCGGGGATCACGACATACGCCGATACCTGCGACTCTGGCGTCGCGCTCGAGGCGATGCGCGAGCGCGGCGTGCGCGGGATCATGTATCAGGAAGTCTTCTCGCCATCCGCGGATCCGAAGACCGTACGCGACGCCGCCGCGCGGCTCGCCGAGCAGCTTGTACGCCACGATGCGTTCGAAACCGACCTCCAGCAGGTCGGCGTCTCCCCGCACGCGCCGTACACGGTCTCCGATCCGCTCTTCGCCCTCGTCGCGCGCTCCGGCCGCCGCATCGCGATCCACGTAGCCGAGAGCGACGCCGAGCATCGCTTCGTGTCCGAAGGCGAAGGCCCGTTCGCGGACGCGCACGTCGCGCGCGGCATCCCGGTCGCACGTCGCGCCGCCTCTCCCATCGCGCTCCTCGAGAAGCTCGGCGTGCTCGACGCCAAGCCGCTGCTCATCCACTGCGTGCGCGTCAGCGACGCCGACATCGCGTCGATCGCCAGCAGCAAGAGCACCGTCGCGCACTGTCCGATCTCCAACGCGAAGCTCGGCCACGGCATCGCGCCGCTCCTCGAGATGCTCGACGCTGGAGTCGACGTCGGACTCGGCTCCGACTCGATGGCTGCGAACAATCGCATGCATCTGCTCGAGGAGTCGCGCGCCGCGGTACTGGCGCAGCGCATCCGCACATCGCGCCACGACGCGTTCCCCGCCGCGCGCGCCCTCGCGCTCGCGACGCTCGGCGGCGCGCGCGCGCTGGGGCTCGCCGATCGCGTCGGCTCGCTCGAAGTCGGAAAGGAGGCCGACCTCGCCGCCTTCGATCTCACTACCCTCGCCGGCTCCGCAGACGCTGACCCCGAGGCCGCGCTCGTCTTCGCGCTCGGTGCCGAGCCGGCGAAGTTCGTCGCCGTCGCCGGAGTTTCGAAGGTGTGGAACTGGGAGCTGCTCGACGAGGATCCCGCACTGCTCGGCCGCGTGAGCGACACCGCCGCCGCGCTTCGCGAGTGGACGACGGCGCGGAGCCGCGCTTAACCCAGGCGCCAGAGGCGATTAGCCGGGCCGTTCGCTCTGGCGCGGTATCCGCCCTCCCCGTTATTTTGCATCACACTCCATTCCGCACGACGCTTCAGGGGACTCATGCCCGACACACCGTCAGGACGCACGACGAAGATTTGGCGCGACGGTCAGTTCGTCGCGTGGGACGACGCGACCATCCACGTGATGAGCCACGCCGTCCACTACGCGTCGAGCGTCTTCGAGGGAATCCGCTGCTACGAGACGCCGGCCGGCCCTGCCGTTTTTCGCGTCAACGAGCACATGAGGCGGCTGCACGATTCCTGTCACATCTACCGCATGCCGCTCAAGCACGATCTCGAGACGCTCGTCCAGGCGGCGATGGATACGGTGACCGCGAACGACGTGCGTCACTGCTATCTACGCCCGATCGTCGTTCGTACGGGTCAGCAGATGGGTGTGTACGCTGCCGATGTCCCCGTCGAGACGTTCATCATCGCCTGGAACTGGGGGCGCTACCTCGGTGCCGATGCGCTGGAGAACGGCGTCGACGTCTGCGTTTCGAGCTGGAGGCGCGCAGCTCCGGATACGATCCCGGGGCTCGCGAAGGCGAGCGGCAACTATCTCAGCTCGCAGCTGACGAAGATGGAAGCGCGTACGGATCGGTACGCGGAAGGGATCATGCTCGATAACGTGGGCCACGTGTCGGAAGGAAGCGGTGAGAATCTCTTCATCGTGCGCGACGGCGTGATCTACACCCCCACGCTCGGCGCCAGCATCCTGAGAGGAATCACACGCGATTCCGTGATGGTGATCGCGCGCGACCTCGGCTACGAAGTTCGCGAGGAGTCTATCCCACGCGAAATGCTCTACATTGCTGATGAGGCGTTCTTCTCGGGCACCGCCGCCGAGCTCACGCCGATCCGGTCCGTGGATCGCATTCAGGTCGGCAGCGGCAAGCCGGGGCCGGTCACGCGCGCGATTCAGGAGCAGTTTCTGGGCATGTGCAGCGGTGAGATCGAGGACCGCTTCGGATGGCTCACCATGGTAAATCAGGCAGTGACGATTGCATGATGGCATGCTCCCGCACTGATTGATTCAGTCGGGAGTTTTCGTATCGGCCGCGGGGGGAATTGTGGTCGTTGGATGTCTGGCACTAAATGCTTCGTTCGAGCCGCTGACCATGGTTCCCATGCGTCGGGCGCTCCGCCTCGTGCTCGACGGCAAGGCGGAGATCGTGGAGAGCGATCCGGGGCGACTCGTGCGCTCGGAACGCCTCACGCTGCCGCGCCCGGCGGTCATCCGGCTCATGAAGTTCATTCACGTCCCGCGCCGCTTTCGCCGCCAGGTGACGAACACCTTCCTGTTCGCGCGCGACCGCTACCGCTGCCAGTACTGCGGACGCATGCAGGTCGAGCTGAAGCCGCGCGAGTCCCTCACGCGCGACCACCTCATCCCGATCTCGCGCGGCGGAACGAACGAGTGGACGAACGTCGTCACCGCGTGCTCGCCCTGCAACACGCGCAAGGGGAACCGCATGCCGGAAGAAATCGGCATGCACCCGATGACGCACCCGGTCGAGCCGCACTTCGTGCACCTCAGCTGGGC
>JBDSHG010000226.1:0-28641 GCA_039918615.1 Gemmatimonadaceae bacterium
TGGGCGATCTCACGATCGGATCCACGGGCGAGGTGTACGTCTCGGATGGACTCGGCTCCGGCGTGTATGCGCTCGACGCGGGGCACGCGTCGCTGCGCGTGCTCGTGCCGCGCGGCGTGCTGGTGTCCCCGCAAACGCCGGTGCTATCGAGCGATGAGGCGACGCTCTTCGTTCCAGACTACGCCATCGGCATCGCGGCCGTCGACGTCGCATCGGGTGAGCTGAGCTGGCTCTCGCATTCCGACTCGCTCGCGCTGACCGGGATCGATGGCATGTATCGCATCGGGAACGACATCATCATCGTGCAGAACGGGCTCGAGCCGAATCGCATCGTGCGTCTCACGCTCGATGCGCGGATGCATCGCGTGGTGCGCGCCACGACGCTGGTGCAGGGCGGGCTGGCGCGTGAGCTCACGCATGCAACGCGCTCGCACGACTGGCTGTACTTCATCGCCCAGAGCGGCTGGGATCGCGTTGCGGATGACGGCACGATGCGCGCGGCGGCATCGAGCGACGGGCCGGTGATCGCGCGCGTGCGCATCGCGCCGTAACACCCACGCTACTTCCCGTTCGCCGCGCCCGCTCCTCCGCATCGCGACACGGGCATCGTCGCCGTTGGTGCGACGCCCGCCATGTACAGCCGGCGAATGATCGGCACCGGCAGCGCGCCGTACAGCAGCACCGTATCGTGATAGCGGCAGAGATTGAAGGCCTTTCCGTCCCGCCTCTGCACATCCTGCCGTAGCCGGGTCCATTCCTCTACACCGGCGAAATAGGCGTTGAGCTGCACATAATCGAGCTGCGCACGCTGTAGCTTCGCCTCCGCTTCCGGCCTCTCCTGAAATGCGTCGCGCATCATGAAGGCGACGGCCGAGTCGCCCGGCATGCTGCGCGTGTGCAGTCGGATGTCGATGATCACGTTGGTGTAGATGCGGAGCATTCCCTTGAGATCCGTAAGCTTCATCTTCACCGGGTCCCCGCCATCGACGTGCGCGTCGTACATCATCACGTGCTCGGCGTATACCGCCCATCCCTCCACGTACGGCGTGTTCGAGTAGATCGAGCGGAGAAGGCGGCGCCACTCCGGGGTGAGCAGATTCGCATACGCACCCTGCACGACGTGTCCCGGGATCCCCTCGTGCATCGTGAGGTCGAGCATCTTGTACGCGTTGTACTCACGCAGCTTCGAATCCGCGCGATCGCTCGTCCACGCCACAGGGATCGGCGTGACCCAGAAGAAAGTAGCGAGATTCGGATTGAGCGGCGGCGCGAACACGGCGCCCGCGACGCCGTACACGCCGCGCATGAACTCCGGTGTCGGAATCACCTGCAGATTCGGGAACGAGTCCAGCGATACGGTGCGCTGGTCGCGAATGACGCGCGTGAGTGCGGCGACGTCCGACTTCGCCTCGATGAGAATGGAGTCGCGGCTCGCGTGCTCGCCTCCGATTCGCGCGAGCGTCTCACTCACGATCGCATTCAGCACGGCCGTCGAGTCGCCAGTGTGCGTGTGCGCCGGAAACCACTTGTCGTGGAGCGGGCGCGCCAGCACCAGCATCGCCGCGCGTGTTCTGCGCATGCTGTCCTCGGCGATTCGCAGCGCTTCGTCCGGTGTCAGCGAAACGGCGAGCGAGTACTTCCACTTCGCATTGAATAGGCCGACGCCGGAGCGCCAGTCGACCGTTCCGCGCTTCGCGAGCGTGTCCTTGATGAAGTGCTGATACTCCGTGAGAGCGGCGATCGCGGCGGGCGCCACCCTGGCATAGCGCGCTTCGGAGGGTGTACCGCGCGTGAAGTCCGCGCCCGCCTCCTTTACCAGCGCGCTCACACCATCGGTCTCCTCGATGGCGACCTTGGTGTAGATGTCGTTCGTCGCGCGGAGATTCCTGCGCGCAACGGCGAGAAACGCGGGCACGCGCGCGACGCGCGCCGTAAGGTCGAGCGCGCGAGCGTTCGTGTCCCCGTACTCGAGCGAGATGTTGGCGAACAGCGTGTTGCCCAGATCCTCCGCATACAGCTGCGGCTTGTACTGGTGAAAGCGCTCCTTCGTTATCCCGAAGAGCGCGAAGGCCGCCGCGTTGGCGACGACGTCGTAGTCGGCCTGCGTCTGCGCATCGAGATGCGCCCGATCGAGCGCGACGAGACGGCGCTGCACGCGAATGAAGTAGGCACGCTGCTTCGCGATCGCCTCCGGCGAGAAGCTGTCGAGCAGCGAGTCCAGGTGGGCACGCCGGCCCGTATATGGATCGGTCCAGTCGTGCAGCCCCGCCTGCGTCGCGGACGCGGGCGAAAAGGCGAGCGACGTGAATACGAAGTCGCGGGCGAGGGCGGGGAAGCGGGTGAGCGTGCTGTCGTGTGCCTGTGCGCGAGCGGCTCCGCTCGGCGCGATAGCTAGCGCAGCGGCGAATGGCAGCGCAAAGCGGATGGTTTTCATGGTACACGGATGATGGCGAGTGGGACGCGTGACGCGCAAGAATCCTGGCTGCGCGATTCCATCACCGCATGCGCATGTGAGCTTCACGAGGCGGCGACGAGCGTTGATCAGTATCGGGAGACGTCGATGCAGAGGATCGTTCCCTTGTACGCCGTTCCGTTGGCGGCTTTGACATCGAAGGTCACTGTTGCGTCCTGCCCGCGCGCGGCGATGGTGACGCTTCCGCTTCCTTGCACCTTCTCACCGACTCTCGTCTCCACGTCGTATCGCGTGCCGCGACTTATGTCTCCGAAGTTTATGGACGTGAAGAACACGCCATTCGGGCCCTTCACGTCTGCGTTCGGAACGATGACCATGAGGAGGGTCAACCTCCCGGGATCCTTGCTCGGCGAGAGGCCGCCGAGTGTGACGTCGAAGTGATGCTTTGGAGCCGGCGGCCGCTCGTCGGTGATCTGGCACGGAACGTCGTCATTGTGCAGGATGTAGCTGCCGGCGTTGGGGCCGCCGGACACGGTCAGCATCGCGCTTGCGCGATCTGTGCCCCCGGTGATGGTGGCCATGAGCGTTGCCAGGACAATGAGTGCGGACGCTCTCGATACAGCGGCGTGCGTCACGATGGCCTCTTTCCTCTCCTTGAGAATACGGAGCAGCCGCGTCGCTCCCCGATCGCCACGTGTTGCGCGGCTCGGCAGAGTCTCGTATGGTGCAGTCCGCCCGTTGTGCGGGAAAGAAGAAATATATGCTCGCGATCTGCAGCCACCAGATCGACCGGCAAGCAGGCAAGCGGCGCGTGAACGGACGGAGAGACGATGCCAGACCGGAAGCCCAGCGACGAGGAGATCGACTTTTACGGCGTTTCCGATCGGGGAAAGGTCCGGTCGAAGAACGAGGACCACTATCTTCTCGCGGCCGTACATCGGCGCGTGAACATTCTCGACACCAATCTCTCCGAGCCCGACCGGCTGCCGCTGAAGGATCAGCGGCTCGCATTCCTCGGCATGGTCGCGGATGGCGTCGGCGGTGCGACGGGCGGCGATCGCGCGAGTGCCATCGCACTCGAGACCGCGACGCGATACGTCGTCAGTAGCCTCGATTGCTACGATCGTGTGGCTGCGGTGGATGGATCGATGGGTCGGGCGCTCCAGCAGGCCGCGCTCAAGTCACACGAAGCGGTGCTCGAGCAGGCGAGCGCCGAGGGTGATGGCGTGCGCATGGCAACGACGCTCACGCTCTGGATTGGTGTCTGGCCCTGGTACTATCTCCTGCAGGTCGGCGACTCGCGCTACTATCATTTTCGCGATGATCGTCTCACACAGGTGACGCGCGATCAGACGATCGCGCAGGATCTTCTCGACCAAGGGGTATTCACACGAGCGATCGCCGAGCGTTCGCAGTTCAAGAACGTGCTCTCGAGCTCCATTGGCGGCGAGTCATCATTGCCCGTCATTACCTGCTTACGCTCGGACTGGGGCACCGTTCACCTGCTGTGCACGGATGGGCTGACGAAGCACGTGACCGACGCGCAGATCGCGGAGCGTCTCGCAACGATGACGTCGGCGAAGCAGGTGTGCGAGCAGCTACTGGCGGATGCGCTCGCCGGTGGCGGCACGGACAACGTCACGATCGTGGTCGGACGCGTCACGCCGCACGAGTAACCGTGCGAGGCGTCAGGTCAAGAAGATCGCGCCGATGGTGATGAGGACGACTCCGACGGCGAAGATCGCGAGGGTTCGGGAGCGGGTCTGCATGTAGCGCTCGTAGCGAGGCTCGTCGAGCCACACGCGTCCGTCTGTGGTCGCGATGAGCGCGCGCTTGTTGGAGAAGCGCTTGAAGATCTGCCGTTCCGTGTGCGAGGGCCACTGCGGCGGCATGATCGCCGACTGCGGTGTGAATGCGTCCGCGACGCGAAATGTCTCGATCACCTGATGCTCGATCTGATACAGACGTCTGACGTACGTGCTCATGGGGCGCTCCGGAGCGTAAAAGGTGGGACGGCCGCTAGTGCCGGCTGCCGATGATCGCCGGCAGGAGCGCCAGCGCGACGAGGATGGTGACGGCGACGACCGTGACGCCGCCGCTGAAGTCTCTGCGGCGAAAGGACGCGAAGGCGCGCGACATGAACGTCAGCAAGACGGCGCCATACGCAAACGGGATGGCCGCGTCGTATGCCCTGCCGGCGACGCCGTCAGGGTTCAGCCCCGCCCACACGGCTGAGCCGATCAGGAACGCGCTGATGCTGATGATGGCGATTACTCGCGCTGTTGCAGCCTTCGAAGTGGGCATTGAGTCGCCGCCGGGTTTCGTGAGCGTTTCGTCGGCGTCTCGGCGCCGGCATCACATTCAAAAGCGGGATCGGGAGCTGCTGAAGCTCATTTCCGCCAGCGACGGCAGTCGACTGGTACGACACTATACGCGACAGTCCCGCCGCAAATGTGGTGTGATAGATTCAAAGGTTGCGCGTGCCCTCTCCTGCTCCGGGCACCGTGCTCGCATCTTCGCAGGCGAAACAGTGGTCAACCCGTGGTATGATCCGTTTCTCGCCGCACTCGTCGCGGGGGACCGGCGTCGCGCTCTCGCCGTCGTCACCGATGCGCGTGCATCAAGCGCCGACGTACGAACACTGTATCTCGACGTCTTTCAGCCCGCGTTGCGCGAAGTCGGGCGTCTTTGGCAGGAGAACGAGATGACGATCGCGCAGGAGCATCTCGCCACGGCGATCACCGAGATCGCGATGGCGAAGCTGCAGGGCGAAGCCGCAATGCTGCCTCCGCGCGGTGATCTCACGCTCATTGCGGCGTGCGCGGACTCCGAGCTCCACGCCGTCGGACTGCGCATGGTTTGCGATCTCCTCGAGCACGAGGGATGGGACGTGACCTACCTCGGCGCATCCGTGCCGCAGGAGGGGCTCGCGAGCATGGTGCACGAGCGCCGGCCCACTGTCGTCGCGATCTCGGCGTCTACCGCGCCCTACGTTCCCCAGATTCGTGCGATGATCGCGGCGGTCCGCGATCGCGAAGGCGATTCTCCCTATCTCCTCGTCGGGGGACGACCCTTTCTGGACGACGAGACGCTCGCGCATGCGATCGGCGCCGATTCGACTGCGCGCGATGCGGGTGAAGCGGTCCAGATGCTAATGGAGCGCTTCGGATGATCACGGATCAGTCGGAAACGAGACTGCCGGCGATGCTGCGGGGGTTCCCGGGCGCGGCGCTCGAGCTTTCCGTTGATGGCATCGTACTCGACTCGAACGGGAAGCTCGAGAAGCTCGTCGGTCGGGATGTCGTCGGGCACTCATTCGGCAGCATGCTCGACGCGACGTCGCAGGCGAAGTGGGGGCGGCTGTTGGAGAGCCGCGACCTCGAGCGCGAGAGCGCGCTCTGGGAGCTGGTGCTGCAGGGGAGCGAAGGGCTCGAGCTGCGCACCTTCGCAGCGATCTGGGGACGCGAGCGCGGTACTGCATTGCTCTGGATGCTCGAGTACTCGCGCGACGTTCGGCTCGAGGTGCTCTTCGAGGCGTTCGCCGCGGCGAATTCCGCTCTTCTCCTGGCGCAGCGCGATCTCGCGAAGGAGCGCGGACGACTCACGCGCGCGCTCGCCGCAGAGGCGCTGGCGCTCGCGGCCGAGCGCGTCGCCCACGCCGAGGCCGACCGCGCGGTACGCGTGCGCGACGAGGTGCTGTCCATTGTCGCGCACGACCTGCGCAGTCCACTCGATCGCATCGTCGCATGTGCGCCGATGCTGCACGAGTCTCTGTCAGTCGAGAGCCGGCAGAAGCTCGTGGGGGTGATCGAGAGAACCGCACGGAGCATGAACCGGCTGCTCAACGATCTTCTCGATGCGTCGAGCATCGAGGCCGGTCGGCTCTCGATTGATCTGCAGCGCGTGAATGTCGCGACGCTCGTCGATCTGGCGATCGAGAGCTACGAGAGTCAGGCTGCCGAAAAAGAGGTGGCGCTCACCTGCGAGATCCTCAGTGTGCTCACCGTACTGGTCGACCCCGGGCGAATTCAGCAGGCGCTCGCGAATCTGCTCGGCAACGCCGTGAAGCTGACGTCGGCGGGTGGACGAGTGACGGTACACGTGACGTCGTCCGCGGACTCGGTGCGCTTTGCGGTGTCCGACACGGGACCGGGTATCTCGCCAGAGGATGTGAAGCACCTCTTCGAACGATTCTGGCAGGCGAAGGGGACGCAACGCGGCGGTGCCGGACTGGGACTCGCGATCGCAAAGGGCATCATCGAGGCGCACCGCGGGACGTTCGAGGTCCAGAGCGAACTCGGGAAGGGAAGCACCTTTTCGTTCACGCTCCCCATTGAGGGTTCGGCAACATGATGTGAAAGCGCGGGCGCCTCGATCAGGCGCCCGCGCAGTCTAGCAGCCACATCAACGATCCGTCAGTCGCCGAGATACTCCACGTGGACGTACGTGCCGAGTCGCACGTTGTAGGCGAGGTACCAGCCGTCATGATCGGGATCATCGTAGATGACGATGTCATCGTTGTCCCAGAGCCAGTCGTTTGAAGAGTCGTAATCGTACGGCGAGACGGAGAAGTAGAAGCCGCCGACATTAAAGCGATCGCGCGCGCCGCCGCCGAGTCGCCAGACGTGCCACGCCGTTCACGGCTGCGGATCCTTCGAAACAAAGAAGCCTTGATGCGACAACGGGACTCGCGTCAGCGAGTCCCGTCGCTCATTCGTGCGAGCGCGGCTCAGTTGCCGTCGAAGGTCACGTGCAGATACGTACCGAGCCTGGTGTTGAAGGCGAGGTAGCAGCCGGAGTAGTCGGGGTCGTCGTAGATGATCACGTTGTCGCGGTCCCAGTACCAGTCGTCCGCGTTCACGTAGTCGTATGCTACGACGCGAAAGTAGAAGCCGCGGAAGAAGAAACGATCGCGCCCGCCGCCTTCGAGCCGCCACACGTGGCGCGGTCCGATGTAGTCGTGTGAGAATCCGCCGCGGAATCCGTAGCCGAGGCGATACGATGCGGACGGACGATAGCCGCGGTAGCTGTTGTCGACGCGGTAGCTGTTGTCGACGCGGTAGTGATTGTCGACGCGGTAGTGATTGTCGGCGCGGTCGTGATTATCGGCGCGATTGCGAGTATCTACGTGGTAGCGAGCATCAACGCGGGAGTGATTGTCGTAACCGGGCCGATCGTTGCCGCGATTTGTGCGATCGACGTGGTACGCCGGCTGGCCATGATCAGCGCGACCCCAATTGACATTGTTGCGCGCCTCGGCACGCGGAGCCGAGCGATCCTGGTACCCCGGGCGGGAGCCGGAGCTCTGCTGGGCACGATGCTCGCTGGACCGACCGCGATCGCCGCCGCCGTAGTTGCCATTGCCGCGCGGCTCGACGTGCGAGCCGCCGGAGCTGCGCTGGCCGTTGTCCTGACGCCGCCCGTCGTTGCCGCGCTGCGCGAGGGCGGCGGCGGGAACGGTGAGCGCGATCGCGAGAAGTCCAAGGAGCTTTGTCATACGAGTTCCGCCTGGTTGACGAATTCCCTGAAATAACGAGTGTGCTCCTTCTGGCCCTGCTGGAGCGAAGCAGTTGGTGAACAGATGATACACGCGGGTGGCTGGCGTGGTCCCTGGTCTCTATGTTCACGGATGCGGAACATTTCCGGAGTTGGCTGCTACGTTCGGCTTCAGCGCCGAGTAAATGGCCGCAGCCGGAGCACGCGCTGTTGCAGTCGGCTCCACGGGGTCAACTGCGCTGTCAGAACACTCCGCTAGTCTGGTGAGGTCCAGGCGCTGCCAGGCGAGCTCCGCTCGCACCGACACTTCTCCTGCCGAGTCCATTCTCTGAGCGTCGTAGTACACCGCAGCAACAGAGCAGATACTCTCGCGGACCGCCTTGGAGAACGGCTGCGCGCTCGCGTAGCCGATCCGCTGAGCACGGAACTCGTTGTCGTGAGCGGTCGCCCCGCGGAGCAATGGCTAAAAACGCAGCTCGCGCAACGCCTGGGCATTTGTGCCAACATTCGCTTCCTCTCGCCGTCCACGCTGCTCGCGGAATCCGTCGCCGCAATACTTGGAGCGGATGCGGCAATGGCGGAGTCGTGGCAGTGCGACCGGCTGACGTGGGCGATACTACGTCTCCTCCCTGAGCTTCTCGCGCACGAGACGTTTGCACCGCTCAAGTTTTACCTGGGGAGCGACTCCGCCGACGGAAATCCGCGAGCGTTCGGTCTTGCACGACGTATCGCAGAATGCTTCGATCGCTATCAAACGACGCGACCTGATGTCATTCGCGAATGGAATGCGGCGGAGACGGCTTCGACCGACTGGCAGCGTGAGCTTTGGCAGCGCCTTCTCGTCGAAATCGGCACACCCAATCTCACGCAGCGCGTAGATCGTGCGGTCTCGCAGCTGCGCGGCGGGATCCCGCCGGTTACTCCGTTTCCTACGCGAATCTCCTGGCTCTCGACGTCTTCCATGGCGCGCCTTCCACTCGAGCTCTTTTGGGCGCTCGACACCAGCGAAGTGGATATGGTGATCTATTCGTTGTCACTGCCCACGCGCCCAGGGGGCGGCAACACATTGCGACAGTCTCTCGGCAAACAGGGGCGAGAGAACAACGAACTGCTTGGCGAGAGCGGCTCGAAGGCGAACTTCGTCGAGGACTTCATCGAGCCGACGGGAAGCTCCGTTCTCGCCACGCTGCAGCGCGATCTCTATTGCGACGCGAGGCGCGGCGTCGGCGCTTCCATCCCGCTCGAGCTGGCTACAGCAGATGACTCGCTGCGCATTCACTCGTGCCACGGCACGATGCGTCAGGTTGAGGTGCTGCGGGATGAGCTGATCCGCGCCTTCGACGAGATTCCCGATCTGCTTCCTCGCGATGTGCTGGTGTTGACGCCCTCCATCGATGTCTTCGCGCCTCTCATTGATGCCGTCTTCAGCCAGAAGACCTTCATCACGTCATCCGCTTACTCCTCGCTCTCATTTCGAGTCCGACTCGCCGATGGGCGGCGAAGCACCGAGAACCCGATTGCCGATGTCGTGCTCCGAATTCTTTCGATGGTGCAGGGGCGAGTCGATGCACCCACGGTTCTGGACTTCATCAGCGATCCGTTCGTTCTTGCGCGAGCGGGATTGGAGGCTGCAGATCAGGACAGCATGATCGCCTGGGTGCGGGAGAGCGGAATCCGTTGGGGGCTCGATGGCGCGCATCGAGCTGAGCTCGGACTTCCGGATGATTCCGGCAACACGTGGCGTTTCGGCCTCGATCGCCTTCTGCTCGGAACCATCATGCCGGGAAATGGCACGCTGATGTACGAAGGCGTGCTTCCCTATGATGAGATCGAGGGGGAAGACGCCGAGATCCTGGGCAACTTCGTCGGCTGCTGCGAGCGGCTGTTCAGCGCCGTGCGCGAGCTCTCTAGTCCCAGAACGATGGAGGCGTGGCGCGACCGCCTCGGTGTGCTCATTGCCACTGTGGTTGATGAGGCGGATACAGCGCTCGCATGGCCGCTCAGCCAGCTTCGACACACGCTCGATGCGTTGGTCGAGGAATCGAACAGCTATGGCGCGGATGGAGTGATCGAGGTGGGCGCACTTCGAATGCTCCTCGAAGCGCGCCTCCAAGGCACGTCCAGTCGAAGCGGCTCGGCCGCTGGCGCAGTCATGGTGGCGGCACTGGTTCCGGGGCGGACGATGCCTGCGCGCGTCGTTGCGCTGCTCGGCCTCGATGCCGATGTCTTCCCGAGAAAACGTGGGGGTGTCGGCTTTGATCTGCTCGTGAGCGACCGGCGACCCGGAGACTCGGATCCGGGCGCCGAGGATCGTCAACGGCTGCTCGAGGCGTTGATGGCGGCGTCGGATCGCGTCATCGTCACGTATACCGGAAGGGATGTGTCGACCAACGCGATCATCCCGCCTTCGGTCCCTCTCGATGAGCTCCTGGATTCGGTGGATGCGACATTCACAAACGAGACGAACCCGGCGCGCCCTGCGCGCGATCTCGTTCTCTTCGAACATCCGCTGCAGCCGTTCAGCCCGCGCAATTTCAGCTTGCGCAGGGAGCCGCTGATCCAGAGCTATGACACGAGCTGGCTTGCCGGTGCGCTGCAGCTTGGCAACGTGCGAACTCCGGTGGAGTTTCTCAGGACGCCGCTGAAGCCGACGCACGAGTCGACGAACGAGCGCGCGCTGGAGCTCGGTGATCTCGCGAAGTGGCTTGCCGCGCCCGTCAAGCGCTTTCTTCAGACGAGATTCATGCTGTGGATCGACGAGGGCGATTCCGCCCTGGATGGCCGCGAGCCGCTGGACGTGAACAAACTGGTACAGCATTCTATGCGGAACAGCTTAATCGAGGCCTGTCTCGCGCACGAGGAGGAGCAGCAACTGCTCGCTCGAGCCCGCGCATCGGGCACGCTCCCGCACGGCACACCGGGGGATCTGCTGTTCGCCGACTTGATGTGCGAAGCGCGCGGTATCGCAGACCACGTCGAGCGGTTACGCGAAGGGACGGTCGAGTCTCGCATCGACATCGACTTGAGCCTCGGCGATGTGCGACTGACGGGACGCGAGCAGTCGGTGTACGAGTCCCGACTCATCCGGCATCAGGCGGGGGTCATCCATCCGCATCAGATACTCGATATCTGGGTTCGACATCTCGCGCTTCAGGCGACCATGGGCAATGGCTTTGCCGGGTCGATTCTCGTCGGCAAGAGTGAGGAACCACCGCTCCGTCTCGCTCCTGTCGCGAATCCTCGCGGAATGCTTGTCCAACTCATCGCGCTCTACGATGAGGGGCAGCTGGCGCCGCTCCCGCTCTTCCCGAAGTGCTCGCGTGCATTCGTCGATGCGGAGCAGGCGAACAAGGAGCCGGGAAAGATCGATGACCTCATCGCGGCGGAGTGGCTCACGAAACAGAATGTCGAAGGCCCGGGAGGCGAAGGCGACGACGCCTACGTGAAGCGTGCCTTCGGCGACTGGTCGCCCATGATGGGCGACGCGCGCGCCGCCGACTTCCGGCACAAGTCGCAGATCGTCTGGATGCCGCTGCTCGCGGCGCTGGGCAAGACGGGCGACGCATGAAGGACTTCGACCCGCGGGCTCCCCTGGCGAAGGGAATCACCCTGCTGGAGGCGAGCGCAGGCACCGGCAAGACTCACAGCATCACGAGTCTCGTCCTTCGCCTGATCCTCGAGGACCAGCTGCCTATCGAGCGCATTCTCGTGGTCACGTTCACGGAGGGTGCGACCTCGGAGCTGCGCGAGCGCATCCGAGGCCGTCTGCGAGATGCGCGAGTCGTCTTCTCGACGGAATCCGCCGAGCGCGTTCCGATCGGAGACGAGACCCTCGCACAGCTATTCGGCGCAGCCAGGGCGGCCGGCACGCTCAGGGAAGGTGCGGCACGATTGCAGGAGGCGCTGGAGCGGTTCGATACCGCAGCGATCTTTACCATTCATGGCTTCTGCAGCCATCTGCTCGGCGAGCACGCCTTCGAATGCGGTGCGGACTTCGACGCGCAGCTGCTCGCGGATCCTTCGGAGCTCCTCGACGAGGTGACGCGCGATTTCTGGGCGAGGGTGATCGATCGTCGTTCGCCGGAACTCGTGACGGCGCTCGTCAACGGCCGGAAGCTGGAGTTCGACAATCTCCTCGCGCTTGCGAAGATCATCGCATCCGATCCTACGATGGCGGTCGTTCCTCCGCCGCTCGCGCAGGAGAAGGTGGAGGCTGCGATCGACGAGTGCACCAGAATCCGCGAGCGCTTGACGCGAGAATGGAATGCTGAGGGTAAGCCGTTTCATGCAGTGTTGCGAAAGGCGGTCGACGATAGGGTGCTTACGTGGCAATCGAAATGGGTCGACAGCCGACTGCGGGAAATGACGAAGTGGCTCGACGGCCCGTCCGGTACAGCGCCACCGGAACAGTTCGCGCATTTTTGCGCCGCCGGGATCGCTAAGTACACGAAGCGCTCTACTCCTCCTTCACATCCGGTCTTCGATCTGTGCGAGGAGTTCAGCGTCGCACACGAGAAAGTGCAGCTCCTGCTCGACGTGGCGCATTTGGCGCTGCTACACGAAAGCGCGGAGTGGACGCGAACGGAATTCGAGCGGCGCAAGCGCGCGCGCCACGTGCAGACCTACGACGACCTGCTCCTTCTCGTTCGGCACGCATTGCGCGATCCAGAACACGGTCCGTCCCTTACTCGGTCGGTACGCGCACGACTCAGCGCCGCGTTGATCGATGAATTCCAGGACACCGATGACGTGCAATGGGAGATCTTCCGCACGTTGTTCGGGTCGGACGACTGCAAGCTCGTGCTCATCGGTGATCCGAAGCAATCGATCTACTCCTTTCGCGGAGCGGACGTCTACGCATTTCTCAATGCCAAGGGTGCGTCGCACCAGAGCGAGACACTCACGAAGAACTGGCGCTCGGATGCGCCTCTCGTCCGGGCGATGAACACCATGTTCGGTCGGCTCGCCTCCCCCTTTGCCTTGCAGGGCATCACGTATGCGGCCGCAACTGCGCGCGACGACGCCAGTCGGCTGAGCGGCGATCTCGGCAGCCCATTTCAGATCCGCTTCATTCGCCGCGCCACCGTAGACGCTCGTCCGGACGCTCCTGTCAACAAGGCGATCATGAACGAGGCGATCCCGGGCATGGTCGCCGACGACATCGTGCGCTTTCTGACTAGCGGTGCGACGATGAGAGACAGCTCGGGCAATCACCGAGTCGTGTCGCCGGGTGATCTCGCCGTGCTCGTGAGAAAGGGAAAGCAGAGTAAGGCAATTCAGCTATCGCTCCGCAGGAAGGGTGTTCCGAGTGTACAGCAGGGAGCTGCGAGCATCTTCGACTCGGTCGAAGCGGATGAGTTCGAGTCGATACTCGCGGCCGTCCTCGAGCCGTCCAGCATGGGACTAGTGCGCGCAGCGCTTGCAACCGATTTGCTAGGCGTCGCGCTCGCGAAGGATCTCACTCCCGTCGGGAGCATTGAGCCTCTAACCATTGGCGAGGCGCTCGTACTCCTCGAGTCGGACGATTCATCGCTCGAGCGATGGATTCAGCACTTTCGCGAATGGAATCTGCGGCTTCGGGAATACGGCGTGATGTCCTTCGTTCGGCGACTGTCTGCGCAACTCGAGCTGCCAGCGGTACTCCTGTCGCTCACCGACGGCGAGCGCCGTCTGACCAATCTCTTTCACATCGCGGAGCTACTGCACGCCGCGTCTTCGACCGAGGGATACGAGGGAACAGAGCTGCTGGATTGGTTGCGGAAACAGTGCGATGAGGATGAGAGCGGAAAGGACGAACGGCAGATTCGCCTCGAGACCGATGCTGATGCGGTCACGATCGCGACGATTCACAGTAGCAAGGGGTTGGAGTATCCCGTCGTTTGGTGTCCGTATCTGTGGGACAGCTTTTTCATCAGCCCGAGCGACAAGCGATATATCCGTTTCCACGAGCGCGAGAATGGCAGCTACGCTCGCAAGCTCGACATCGACCCTGCGATATCGCCGTCGGTGGATCGCGCGACACATTCGAGCTTGCAGACACAGGAGACCTTCGCGGAGAGTCTGCGGCTGATGTACGTAGCGCTCACGCGTGCGAGGCATCGGTGCACGGTCTATTGGAGCGCCGTGAATGCGGGTGAGTGCTCGGCGCTGGGCTGGCTGTTTCACGGCGGGCACGGCGACACGATCGACGAGGGGATGGAGGAGCTAAGGGAAACGTTGAAGGGAATTGAGGACGACGACATCCTCGCAGCGCTGCGCGCAATCGCCGAGGAATCGGGAAACACGATCGCTGTTCAAGAGGAGATGTGTGAGGATCTTGATCTCTGGGTGCCGCCGCGGCGCGAAGTGGAGGAGCTCGGAGTGCGCCATTTCGGACGCACGTCTTCTCTCGACAGCGACTGGGGCCGCAGCAGCTTCACCGGAATCACGCGGAAGAGCCACGAGGAATATCTCGCCGTTCTGGAAGGGGCTCCTGAGGCCATCGTCGATGCGCGCGTCGCCGCTCTCGAGACTGCCGTACCGGACCAGTTGCTGAGCACACCTTCTCTTCTTCCGGATTTCCCGGCGAGCGCGAAGGCCGGAATCTTCTTTCACGAGCTGCTCGAGAACCGTGGCTCGAAGGAAACGAGCATTAGCTCCGAGCGGGTTGCCCTCATGCTGAGGAAGCATGGCTTCGATGAGAAGCGTTGGGCGCATCCCGTTGAGGAAGCCGTGAATGCGCTCCTCAACGCTCCTCTCAGCTCCGATGCCGATCGATTTTCTCTTCGCGACGTCCCCGTCACAGCTCGGCTCGTCGAGCTGGGCTTCGAGCTTCCCGTGTGCGGTGGCTTCGACGCGCCGGTCTCTCAGGCTTTCAGTGCGCACGACCTGGCACGCGTCTTCGAAGAGCACCCGGGTGGTGCGGTACCGTCCACGTACGCTGCACAACTCGCACAGTTGCGGTTCACGCCGCTCCGTGGATTTATGTCCGGCTTTCTCGATCTCGTATTCGAACAAAGTGGTCGCTGGTACATCCTCGATTACAAGTCGAATCGACTCGGCTCCGAGCGCACCGACTACTCGGCGGATCGTCTGACGAATGAGATGGGCAAGTCCCACTACATACTACAATATCATCTGTACATCGTCGCGCTTCACCGATACCTGAAGCTGCGCCTTGCGGGCTACGACTACGAGAAACACTTCGGTGAGGCCATCTACCTCTTTCTCCGTGGCATCGATCCGGGGGGAAGCTCGTCGGGGACATTCGTCGATCGTCCTCCGATGTCTCGTATCGAGGCTCTGGACGCGGCGCTGAGTCCATCGCTGGTGCTCCCGTGACCACGATCATTCCGGACATCCGGTCATTGCATGAAAGCGGCCTCCTCCGCGCCATCGACGTGCACGTCGCTGAGGCAGTCACGCGGCTCTCGGGAAGTGCCGATCCGCTGGTCCTCCTGGGCGCGGCCATCGCGTCGCGCGCGCCGGCGTCCGGACACGTCTGCGCCGACCTCAATGATCCCCGTCACATCGTCAGGCTCGATGACGATGGCCAGGACACCATCGAATGGCCGGATGTCCTCGCATGGCAATGTGCACTGCGGGCCAGTGGACTCGTCGCCGATGGAAGCGGACCCCGGATGCCGTTGGTGTTGAACGGAGCGAAGTTGTATCTCGATCGCTATTGGCAGTATCAACGCACGCTGATCGAGTTGCTGACCGCGCGAGCGAACGTGTCGCTCGAGGACGTCGATCCGGCGGTCATGAAACACGAGCTCGAGCGGCTCTTCCCACCGCTAGAGGATGGCGAAGGGCCCGATCTCCAGCGCCGCGCCGCGTTCGTGGCAGCGGTACGGGGGCTCAGCATCATTACAGGGGGGCCGGGCACTGGAAAGACGCGAACTGTGCTGCGCGTTCTCGCACTGATCGCCAAGGCGCAACTCGCACACGGAGTCGTTCCACGAATCGTGCTTGCTGCGCCAACGGGGAAAGCGGCCGCGCGATTAGCGGATTCCGTGCGCGCCGGACTGGAAACGCTCGATCTCGAGCCGGAGGTAGCTGCAGTAATCCCGCACGGCGCATCCACGATACATCGACTCCTCGGTACGGACCGCAAGCGGCCAACACGCTTTCGTCACGGTGCGGAGAATCCCCTGCCTGCGGACATCGTCGTCGTCGATGAGGTCTCGATGGTCGACCTCGCGCTCATGGCGAAGCTCGTGAGCGCAGTCGATCCGGGCGCTCGACTCATCCTTCTCGGAGATCCGGAGCAGCTCTCCTCGGTGGATGCCGGCGCGATACTCGCCGACATCTGCGGTCGCCCGGACATTCGCATGTCGCGCACGTTTGCGGCGCGGATGGCCCACGTGACGGGTGAGCGAGAGCAAGTTGCCAGCACCGAGAGCGGTCCTGCAATTCGTGACTGCGTCGTCCGTCTCGAGCACAGCTACCGATTCAGCAGCGACAGCGGGATCGGCGCGCTCGCACGAGCGATCAACGCCGGCGATCCCGATGCTGCAATCAGACTCCTCGAGGGATCCGACTCGCTGAAGCTGATCGAGATTCCGGGCGCCGCCAGGGGCTGCGGCATCATTCGAGAGACGGTGCTCTCCGGCTATGGAGAATATCTGAAGGAGACGGAACCGCGCGGAATGCTCGAAGCGATCGACGGCTTCCGTGTGCTTTGCGCGCATCGCGACGGGCCGTTCGGAGTCGATGTCATCAACGAGTCGATCCCGCGTTGGCTCGAAGAGGCAGGGTACCTCACGCGCACACAACCGATGTGGTTCCACGGTCTTCCGATTCTCATCACGACGAACAGCTACGAGACCGGACTTTACAATGGCGATCTTGGCCTGGTGATCGAGGGCGAGGACGGACTCGCTGCCTGGTTTCCGTCCGACGATGATGAGACCGGCTACCGAAAGCTTTCGAGAGCGCGCTTGCCGGCATTCGAAGCGGCCTTCGCGATTACGATTCACAAATCGCAGGGCTCCGAGTTCGCGAGTGTGCTTACCGTTCTTCCGAACCGCCCCTCGCCCGTCGTTACGCGCGAGCTTCTGTACACGGCAGTGTCTCGCGCAACGAAGTCGGTAACGATCGCGGGAACTACGGCGGAATTGAGCGCAGGCATTCTGGAGCGAGTGCAACGTGCGTCGGAGCTGCGATCCCTGCTCTGGGGTCCGGACGTAGCCGAACCCGACCCACTGGTGAAGGCAACCGCATGAGGCGTAAACCGGAGGAACGGCGTCGCAGCGCGGCGTCGCCATCAAATCTCAAGCTCCAGCGCTGGATCGATCTCATCGCCGCGCTCCTCTCGAGGCGCTACGGCACCTCCTTCGAGACGCTCAAACGCGATGTTCCAGGATACGGAGGGCCGAAGGACGGTGCGAGCGTCGCGCGCATGTTCGAACGCGACAAGGATGAGCTGCGCGCATTCGGAATTCCGATCGAGGAGCTGAAGGGAAGCGATGACGATGAGCATCGTTACGTCATCGATGCGAAGGAGCTCTACCTGCCGTTCCTCGCCATGGCGTCGTCGCGAACGGCAACGCCTCGCATTCTGCCGAGGGAAGGGTATCGGTCTCTCTCAACCCTTTATCTCGAGCCGGACGAAACCGAATCCGTTCTCCGAGGCGCAAACAGCGCGCGCGCACTCGCCGATCCTGATCTCGATGCAGATCTCGATTCCGCAATTCGCAAGCTCAACTTCGATCTCGTTCTCGCTTCTGTGCCTTCGCAGTCAGGGAACGTCCACCTGCGCTCCGATGACGCGCAGGAGGAGTCGGCGTCGCTGAGGACGATAGGTGAAGCGCTGCTGCGACATAAGCACATCAGCTTCGACTACCGCACGATCGGGCGGGAGAACGCGGGCGGGCGGCGAACCGTTGAACCATATGGCTTGTTCTTTAATACCGGACACTGGTACCTGGCAGCGCGCGATCGAGACAAAGAGGGAGTGCGCAACTTCCGCGTGAGTCGAATGTCCAATCTCGTCAAAAACGAAGCAAAGCATCAAACGCCGGATTTCGCAATTCCGCGAGCGTTCAACCTCACGGAGCACGCCGCGTCACGCGAACCCTGGGAGCTCGGCGACGGTGACTTCGAGGACATGGTCCTCGAATTTCGCGGCGAGAGTGGTGCGACGCTCGCCGCGGCGAAGCTGGGCACCGCGGTCCCTGCGTCGCCGCGTCAACGAATGTTCCGGGTCAAACGCGTTGACGCCTTCGTCCGATGGATACTGTCGTTCGCCGGCGAAGTCGTTCCAATCTCTCCTGCCTCGCTGAGCGCCGACTATCAGGAGATGGTTCGACGGACGCTGAGCACCTATTCAAAGGCAGAATCATGAGTGCCGAAGCAAGTGCGAGGTTGCGGCGCCTGCTCGCCGTGCTCCCGCTCTTCGCGGACGAACGTGAGGTCTCCTTTGGCGAGCTCACGCGCCGTACTGGAATGAACGCCGAGGCGCTGCTGGAGGACCTGAGCGCCCTCACCGATCGCGCTGATGTGCCCGGAGGGTTCGTCGAGACGATCGGCATTGAGCTCGGAGACAAGAGCGTTGCGATACGCGCGTCGCGCTTCATGCGGCCAATGCGACTCACGGTTCCGGAGCTTTGCGCGCTCGAGCTCGGGGTTGCCATGCTCCGCGCATCATCGACACCTGATGAATGGAAGGCGATCGATCGGGCTCGCAAGCGCATTCGCGAGTTGATCGTCAAGCTCCCGCTGGAGAGCACACCACTTCCGTGGCACGCGGCCGCCCCGGCCGAGAGTGATTCGCCGATTCTCGCCACCATGCGAAAGGCGGTAGCAACGCGGCATCGCGTGCTTCTCGCATATCGCGGAAGCGGCAACCAGCTGTCGACGGAGCGGCTGATAGAACCGTACGGCGTCATCTCCTCACACGGAGTCTGGTACACAGCCGCCCGCGCTGCCGATGGGAGCGGTCTCCGGTTTTATCGACTGGACCGCATGGAGTCCGCGGTCCTACGTGACGATGTATTCACCTTGCCAGACGGATTCTCGCTGAATGGAGTGCTGACGGGCGGCCGTCCCTTCCACTCCGACGCTACCGCCACGATGCGCGTGCGCTACTCCCCGCACATCGCCCGCTGGATCGCCGAGCGCGAATCGCAGCCGCTCGACGACGATGGGTCGATCACGATCACGCACCAGGTGGCGGACCGCGAGTGGGCCGTGCGGCACGTGCTCCAGTACGGGCCAGATGCCGAGGTACGCGAACCGGCATCGCTGCGCGCCGACATCGCGCAGCGGCTCACCGCGATGCTCGCATGATCGACTCGCCGCAGCCGGCGCGCGAGTGTCATCTCGTCAGCGTATGGAATCCATCGTACGCGCACGACGCCATGGAAGAGCATCTCGCGGTGCTGCTCGAGCTCGTGCGCAAACTCGAGCGCGACGAGATAGCTGAGGATCGCCTTCACGTCTGGTGGGGGAAGGTGCGCTCGCCCAATCGCCAGCAGCCGCAGGCACACATGGAGGAGATGCGGACGATCGCGCGCGAGCTGGTGCGCGGATCACGTGATGAGGTGCAGCTCTTTCTCACCGACTACCAGTCGCTGTACGTCGCCGATGTGCTCGACATTCAGGAGGGCGAGCTGCCCGCTGCCGAGCGTGGCAACGTGCCGGCGTACTACGCGGAGCAGGGACTCTCCTGCGACTACTGGTTCCAGCTCGGCGACATCCGGCGAATCGTGACCGCCGACATGCCGGCCGTCATCGACGAGCTCAAGCTGCTGCGCAACGTGCATTACAACGATCGGCCCGTTTCGTTGTACGGAGGAATGGTCGACCTCCCACTGTTCGTGATCGGCCCCGAAGGACGCACGTATTTCGACGAACGCGAACGTGATGCTCTCACGGAAGGCGCGCTGTGGGTGGAATTCGACGCGGGCACGGGCACGGGCATCGCAGCGATCGAGCGAGAGCTCCGCGACAACGTGATGGGCGAGCGGGCATGGAGCGCTCTCGAGCGCGCCGCGTGCACCTTCATCGCGACGGGCGAGCAGCTCTTCCGCGAGCATCGCGCCGATCCCGCCTTCGACTTCGCGCCCGTGATCGGAAGCTTCGGGAAGGCGCTCGAGGTGCAGGTAAACGCCATACTACGGACGGCGCTCAAGCACGTGTCGAAAGGTGCGCGAAACATTAACATCGGCGGACGTACCGAAAATATCGGTGACTTTCGCTCGCTCATGCTGCAGGAGCTCGCACGCGTGATCGGGGGAGAGCAGCAGCTGAACTCCGAATTGTGCATCCTGCTGCACAATGGCCAGTGGTTCACCGGAAGCCTTCCCGCGATCCTCGATGACTTCCGCGAGGTGCGGAACCCGGCCGCGCACGAGGCCCGCGTCGACCGGAAGACGGCAACGGAGTGGCGCAATCGACTACTCGGCGTTGGCAGCACGGGCGACTTCGTGGAGCTGTCGAAGACGCGACTACGGTAGACTCGCGAAGCCGTTGCCGCTCAGCTCAGCCAGAGCGCGACCGTCTCCCGCCAGCTCCTGCTCCTGCTTCTCACGTTACGCACCGGAACGACGGCGGGCGGCGCGGGCTTCGTCGTGTACACCGTCGTTTCCGAGTCCAGCACCTCGAGCATCGAGAAATGCGGATTATAGCCCGTGCCATTCTTGCACTCGATGCCGCCAATGCTCACTCCTCCGGTGCCCGTCATCCAGCCACCGTAGAACTCGTAATACGTCCCATCCGTGAAGTAGAGAAAGAGCTGCGAGCGGCTGTCGCCGTACTCGCGAAAAGCGATGTGCTTGATCGTACGGCCAACCAGCGTGGGCAGATGCTCCTGAAGCTTTGACATGGACATTGCGTGCTCCGCAGTTCGGACGGCGAATCGATCACGTAGCTCGTGATCATCAAGCATACATCCGCGCTCTGACGGAGTTGACGCATCCGCGCACCCGCCCTCAATTTTGCCCCTTATCGGAGGAGTCGAATGCCCGCACCAGCCTCAGAGCTCAACCCCTACGCAAAATTCCTCGGTGACGCCCGTCCACACGACGTCCTCGAGATGACGCCGATCACCATCGCGCGCCTGATCCGCAACAGCGACACCACGCAGCTCACGCGCGCGCTTGCGTCCGGCAAGTGGAGCATCCGCGACATCCTCTGCCATCTCGCGGACTGCGAAATTACCTTCGCCTTCCGGCTGCGACAGACGATCGCCGAGTCGCACCACGTGATCCAGCCGTTCGATCAGGACGCGTGGGCGAGCCACTATTCAGCACTCGACGCGCGCGACGCGCTGGAAGCCTTCGGCGCATCCCGCCGCTGGAACATGCACTTCATTCGCGCCGTCGGCGCCGAGGGGGAGTCGAAAGTGGTGACGCACCCCGAGCGCGGCGCGATGACCTTCCGCACGATCGTCGAGACAATGGCGGGACACGACATGAATCACCTTCGCCAGATCGAGCATCTCGTCTAGCGTTCGTGCACGGTGCTCGCGCTAGAGCGCCAGCACCATGTGCACATCGGCGCGCGCGTACACAGTAGGGACGAGTGGGACATCGACGAAGCCGAGCGAATGGTAGAGCGCAATGGCCGGCACGAGCGTGGAGTTCGTGAGCAGCTCGATCTTCTTCGCGCCGATCGCGCGCGCGTGCGCGATCGCAGCCTCGCCGAGCGCGCGGCCGACGCCGAGCCCGCGCGTGGATTCCGCAACGGTCATCTTCGCGAGCTCAAACACTCCATCGCTTTCGCGCATCAGCGCGACGGTACCGACCGACGCACCACTGAGCTCGGCCATGAAGACGTAGCCGCCGGGGGCGAGGATGTGCATCGCGGGATCGCCGAGGTCGCGCGCGTCACGCTCCTCGACCGCGAAATGTTTCTCGATCCACGCGAGGTTGAGGTCCCGAAACGCCGCGGCATGCTCGGCGCGAAAGGGGACGATGCGAAGCCCGTCGTGCGGCATGAGCGGCGCCCAGTCACAGACGCTCGACCTATTCACGATAATATTCCTCGTTGATCGAGAATGCGGGAGATCGCGCGGCAGCTGTCTAGTTCTGTCCCGCCAGCGACGGCCAAATCGCCTGTATCGTCGACTTCGGATCTTCTGCGATGAAGATGGAGACATCCGACTCCTCGGGAACGCCCCAGTCGTTCACCACCGTTCCCGCGGGCGTCACCGTATTGTAAAAGCGGTACAGGTCTTCCCTCTTCACACCGAGCGAGATCATGATCGTTCCAGGCTTCACTCCGGGCCCGAAAAACCAGTAGCTCCCCGCGGCGCTTACCACGGGCGGCAGTCCCAGCTTCGGCCCGTAGAACTCGAGTGCGCCGGCCTCGCCGTAATTGTCGCCAGCGAGTATCGCCTGCGCACGCTTTTCAGGGGGAAGCGAGTCGTACGCGTGCGCGACGGCGTTCACCAGCTCCGGCCATCCAAGCATGTCGGCGTAATCCTGCGGGAGCTTGAGCGGCGTGCCCTGATTCGTCTTCGTGGCCGATCTCATCCCCGTGCGTTCCGCGAAGGCCGCCGTTGTTTCCTTCGAGAAAAGCGGCAGCTCGAGCGGCGAGCCTGCGGCGCCGAACAGCACGAGCACGACGACAGCCATCACTCGCACTGCCACTCCGGTGCGCGTGACGAACAGTGCACTCCACCGCTCGAAGGCCATCGCGCCGGCGGCGAAGATCGTCGGATAGATCGGCCCGATGTAGTAAGCCTTCCCGTGCAGGCCGAGCAGCAGCAGGAACGCACCGATGCACGTCCATCCCACGACGCGAAACGGGCGCATGCGCTCAGCCATCACCAGGTAGAGCGCCCCCGCGAACGCCAGCAGAATCGCCGGCCCAAGAAAGAGCTGTCCCCCGACAAACGTCCACGCCGACACGTGCGCGAGTTGCGATCCCTGCAGCGTCCGCATTTGCACGACCACGGGATATCCGAGCGCAATTTGACCGACGATGCTCGGGCTGCCGAGCGCGAACGCGATGACCAGCGACGCCCACGGCCACGGCGTGAGCAGCACCCGTCGCTGCGGAGCGATGATCAGGGCCACGACCAGCGCTGCGCCGAAGAAGAGCAGCGAGAACTTCGTGAGCAGTCCGAGCCCACACGCTACGGCGAGCACGATCCACCATCGCGCCGCGGTCGCGAGCGTATCCGCGCGCGGCGCGCTCGCACCCAGCCTCACGAGCGCGTACAGCGCCAGCGTCCACCAGAGCTGGTCGAAAATGACCGGCTGAAAGAGATCTCCCGTGCGGAGAAACAGTGGCGACGCCGCGACGGCCACCGCCGCGAGCAGCTGCGCGAACTTCCCGCCTCCGAGCTCTCGCGCGATGAACGCCGACAGCATCACCAGTAGCCCCGCCGCGACAGCCGGGAGAAAGCGTATCGCCACGATCGAATCGCCGAGCACGAAGCGCTCGACCTGGGAGATGATCGCGATGAACGGCGGAAAGTCCATCCGCCACAGCCGCAGATGCCTCCCCATCGCCATGTACAGGAACTCGTCGCGCTGAAAGCCATAGGGCGAGAGCTGATTCACGATCACATGCAGCGCGAACGTGATCGAGCTCAACGCGGCGATCGTGCGCCCGGCGAGCGACTGGCGAATCGGCCTGGCAGAAGTGGTCATCATCTCTGGCGAGTGCGGGACGGCTGGCGTCTCCATCCACTACGGACACTTTCTCGCTTCGGGTTCACTCTCGCGGCGCGATCCCCAGCCATCGCTCGAGCCCCTCGCAACCTGAGCGGCTCACACGCAGCCGTACGCCCCCCTTCATCTGCAACTCGTAGTCGCCTCCGTCCCCGCGATGCAGCGCCTCCACCAGATCGAGACGCACGATCACAGAACGGTGGACACGCATGAACCGGTTCGGGTCGAGTCTGTCCTCCAGCGTCTGCATCGCCTCGCGGATCACGTACCGCCTGTCGCCGACATGCAGCTCGGCGTACGGCCCCGCGGCACTGATGTAGTCGATCTGCGCGACAGGGATCGGCTGCACCTGCCCGTGCATCTCGACCGCGATCCGCTCGAGATACTGCACGCTCTTCGCGCCCGCACCACCGCTGCTCGTACCGCCCGCCGTTCCCGGATTGATCGTCGGCTTCGTTGGCGACTCACTCTCCTGCAGCATCGCGAGCAGCTGCGCGCGCGCGCGATCGAGCCCCTCGAGCGACAGCGTCCGTCGTGCGCGCCGGAAGGCGTACTCGAAGCGCTCGTCGTCGAACGGCTTCACGAGATAGTCGACCGCGGCAACGTTGAACGCATCGAGTGCGTACCGGTCGAAGGCAGTGACGAAGATCGTCATCGGCATTCGCTCCGCGCCGATCTCCCTGACCACGTCGAGCCCGCTCTTCTTCGGCATCTGCACGTCGAGAAAGACGAGATCAGGCTTGAGCTCGCGGATCGCCTTCACCGCCGCCTCACCATCCGCCGCCTCGCCCACCACCTCTACATCGCTCTCGCTACGCACGAGGTCGCGCACGCGCAGCCGGCCCAGCGCCTCGTCGTCGACGATCAGCACGCGAACCGGCGGGAGCCGCGGCACCTTTGGCAGCGGCGGAGAGACATCAGCGTCGGGCATCACCCTCCGACTCCGCACCCTCTACACGCAGCTCGCTGCGGTCCCGGATGGCCTGCAGCCGAACCTCAGCCACTGTGAGCTCGCCATCCTTGCGCGTGAGCGAGAATCGTGCGTCGGCGCCGTAGAGCTGCTCGAGACGCGCACGCGTGTTCCGCAGGCCAAGCCCACTCTCCGCACTCGCGGCGTCGCCAACTCCGGGACCGTTGTCGCTGATGCGCATCACCAGCGCCTTCCCCTCGAGCAGCGTCTCGATCTCGATGCGCCCACCATCCGTCATCTGCTCCACTCCATGCCTGATCGCGTTCTCGACCAGCGGCTGGAGAATCATGCTCGGCACCATCACATCGAGCGCTCCATCGTCGACGATGCGCAGCACGTTGAGCCCCGGGAAGCGCACCTGCATGATGTCGAGATAGCGATCGAGAAGGTCGAGCTCTCTGCGCAGCGTGATCTCCGGTTCGCGTGCATCCTCCATGCTGAAGCGCAGCAGCTCGCTCAGCCGCGTGATCATACGTCGCACGCCACGCGGATCGCGCTCGACGAGCGACGACACCGCGTTCAGTGTGTTGAACAGAAAGTGCGGGTCCAGCTGGCTGCGCAACGCCGCCAATCGCGCCTCAGCCAGTTGCGCCTGCAGTTGCGTTGCCTGCTCGCGCCTCGCTCTGAAGCGCAGCGAGTACGCGCGCGCAAGGCCGGCGGCGAGCACCCCCATGTAGATCACGAGCGCGTTGAGGAATCCGAACCAGAGCGGCGGTCCGCGCCGCCCGCCGCCTCCACCATCGTCGCCCGAGGCCGGTGCAACCGCATCGACGGGGGTCGATCGCACCATGTCGCGCAACAGATGTCCGACGACGCTCACCGCGAGCGCGATTGCGACGCCGAGTACTGCGAGCAGAAGAAACCATGCCGCGCGGCTCATGCGATCGGAGCGCACGCGGCCGACGAGCGAGACGATCGCCGGCGTGAGCAGTGCCCACAGCGTCGACTCGATCACCGCGATCGTGATCCACGATGCGAGCGGCGTCGCGCCCGCTCCGTTGCCGCGCGGCCCGCCGTCGAACGCGTGGTTGGCGATCGTGAGTAGCGCGTAGATCAGCCAGAAGCCGACGATGAAGGACAGATCCCGACGCGTGAGCGGGAAATAGTCCATCGATACGGCGCTTCTGGCTGTCGTGTCGCGCGATGCGCGCGCGGCGGAGTCGATGCCGGAGGTGGTCACGACAGAAGGATACGCATTGCCGGCGCGCCCGCGAGTGCTCGTGGCACGAGGTGCACGCAGGCGTGCACGAACTGCACGAAACGCACTGTGCAGACCGGACACAGACCCGCCGCACCTCCTCCGCACCACGCATCCTGGACCTCGGAGTGTCACTCGTGTCACGAGCGGGTCGGTTGGGAACGCCATCGTGCAAGTCGTGACATGACAGGCACTTACGCTACTCGCCGAACGTATGATTCACATGTGGGAAGTGGATCTGCCCGGCAGCACCGCGGGCCCCGATGGCTCGAACCGCGAGGACGTACGATGAACAGAAAGCTGATCACGGTCGCCATTGTGGCGATGGCAGCAGTCACGAGCGGATACGTGCTCTACCGGCGCGCACACAGCGACGCGGCGCCTTGCTAGGACTTGGTAGTGTCGGCGGACGGCGTCAGTGCGTGCGCGTACAGCCCCGCGATCGAGTGGGCGATCGGCTTCGGATTCACGCCGCCGAGGTTCATGAGCACGACCACCGTAATGCGGTCATCGATGTAGCGCGCGATGTACGCCTCGAACCCCTGCCACGACCCGGAGTGTTCTATTACCCGGTGACCACTCACGCTGTCGATGAACCATGCGAATCCATAGCTCTCGGGGTTGGGCGTGCCGTCGTTGAGCTTGGCGATAGTCCACATCTGGTCGAGGCTCGACTTGCGAAGGATCTTCTCGCCGTAGAGTGCCGCATCCCACTTCGCAAGATCGAGCACATTGAAGTAGAGCGCGCCATCCCCTGTGGTGTTCAACGATGGCGATACCCACTCCTGATTCTTCATCGTTCCCTCGACGAGCTCGTATCCGGAAGCGCGATTCGGAATGATGTCGCGTTCGCTGATGATACGTGTGCTCGTCATGCCGAGCGGCTTGAAGACGCGCTGCTGCAGGAAATCGCCATAGAACTGTCCGGACACATTCCGGATGATCGCGCCGAGCAGAACGTAATTGCTGTTGCAGTATTCCCACTTGTCGCCCGGGGCAAACTCGATCGGAAGCGTCTCGATGATCAAGACGAGCTGCGCCTCCGTGTAGTCGAGGCGATAGCTGATCTGCCCGCCTGGCTTCGTCACGGAATCCGAGGTGTAGTCCGTGAGCCCCGACGTGTGGCTCAGCAGATGGCGCACGGTGATGCCGCGCCAGCTTGAAGGAGCACCGGGAAAGTATTTCGGCAGGCTGTCGCCGAGTCCGATCTTTCCCTCTTCCACGAGCATCATGATCGCGGTGGCCGTGAACTGCTTGCCGACGGAGCCCGACTGAAAGAGCGTCGCCGGTTTCACGGCGACGTTCAGCTCGACGTTCGAAAGGCCGTAGCCCTTCGCGAATACGATCTTCCCACTCCTGAAGATCCCAACCGCCATTCCCGGAATGTGCTGGCGGGCCATCTCGCGCGCGGCATAGTGATCGATGCTCGCGGTCGCCGCGCTCTGTACCGGCGACGACGGCGCGAACGAGCAGAGGGCGAAGGCACCTACGGCGAAGATGCACCACAACGATCTGGTCACGGATTCTCCGGAAACAAGATCCTCAAATCACAAAGCGGCGGAGCTGCGTGGCGGCCACAAGTGCGTGACGCTCGAGGAAGCGGCTTCGTCGCCGTCGATGCTAACGTGATTGCCACGACACGACATCTTTCGTCCTACGATTTCGTCGAAGCTACCGCGACCTCGCGTACGAGCTGATACATGTACTCGACGCCCTCGTAGAACGACTTGACCATGATCCGCTCGTCGCGCCCGTGCGCGCGGATGTCGTCGACATCGAGCGGGATGCCGCTCAGTCCGTAGGTCGGAATGCCGGCGTCGCGCAGCCTCCAGCCGTCGGTCGCGCCCGTCTCCATCTGCGGAATGACCGGCACACCGGGCCAGAGTCGTTGGGTGACCTTCTCCACAGGAGTCATCACCGACGGTGAAAGCGGCGACGCCTTCCCCGGTTTCCCCGAATCGATTGGTGTGACCTTCACCGAGTCGTCCGCCACGACGCGCACGAGCACCGCCTGCACCTCCGCCGGCGTCTCTCCCGGGAGGATGCGGCAGTTGACGAGCGCGCGCGCGAGCTGAGGCAGCGCATTGGGCGCGTGCCCGCCCTCGAGCATCGTCGGCACGCACGTCGTGCGCAGTTGAGCGTTGTAGAATGGGGACACAGAGAGGCGCGCCGCGGCCGCCGAGTCGCGCTCGTTCCTGATGATCGCACGCATGTCGGCTGCGGACTGTCCGCTCCCGAGTCCTGCCGAACGTTCGAAGTACGCGCGCGTCGTCTCGTTGAGATGCACCGGGAAGTGGAAGCGCGACACCCGGCCGATCGCCTCGGCCAGCCTCGCGATCGCGTTGTCCGGCGTCGGCATCGAGCTGTGCCCGCCCTTGTTGGTCGCCGTGAGATAGTACGACTGATAGAGCTTCTCGCTCGCCTGCAGGGCGCGCACGAACATCTTGCCGTTTCTCAAGAGCGGGTCGCCGCCGTCGGGATTGATGCACCATTCGGCGTCGATGAGATCGCGATGATTCTCGATGAGCCACGAGATTCCGTTGTAGCCGCCGCCACCTTCCTCGCCGGCAGTGAGCGCGAGAATCAGCGTGCGCTCCGGTACGACGTGCTCGCGCTTGAGCCGCAGCAGCGCCTCGGCGATCGTCGTCGCGCCGCCCTTGATATCGCTCGTACCGCGACCGTAAAAGAAGCCGTCGCGCTCCGTGAGCTTGTACGGATCGAGTGACCAGTCGGAGCGAAGCGCCTCGACGACGTCGAGATGCGCAATCAACAGAATCGGCTTCAGCGTCTTCGACGATCCCTGCATGCGCACGACGACGTTGGAATCCTTGTCGCCGGCAGGTCCGAGCACGTGGACGTCGGCGGCGGGGAAGCCCGCGTCGAGGAAGCGCGTGGCGATCGCGTGTGCGGCTGGCGACGTGCTCCCTTCCTTGTATGACGTCTTGATCTCGATGAGCTG
>JBDSHG010000227.1:0-52829 GCA_039918615.1 Gemmatimonadaceae bacterium
CCGCGATCCTCGGTCCGTGCGCCGGCGGGGCCGTGTACTCGCCCGCGATCACCGACTTCGTCTATATGGTACGCGGCACGTCGTACATGTTCGTCACGGGTCCGAACGTCGTGAAGACGGTGACGCATGAAGACGTGACCATGGAGGAGCTCGGCGGCGCGGACACGCACGCCTCGGTGTCTGGCGTCGCGCACTTCGCCTGCGATTCGGAGATCGCCTGCCTCCAGCAGATCCGCGATCTCTTCCGCTTCATTCCCTCGAACAACCTCGGCGAGTCGCCGCGTGGCAGTGGTAGAGATCCGCGCGACCGCCGCGATGAGGCGCTGCTCGACATCGTTCCGGACAATCCGAACAAGCCGTACGACATGCACGACGTGCTGCGCCGCGTCATCGACGATGGCGAGTTCCTCGAGGTGCATCGCGACTACGGCGCAAATATCATCTGCGGCTTTGCGCATCTCGGGAGCTATGGCGTGGGTATCGTCGCCAATCAGCCGGCGGTGCTCGCCGGCGTCCTCGACATTCCGGCGTCGATCAAGGCCGCGCGATTCATTCGCTTCTGCGATGCGTTCAACATCCCGATCATCACCTTCGAGGATGTTCCGGGCTTTCTGCCGGGCTTGAGCCAGGAGCACGGCGGTATCATTCGCCACGGCGCCAAGCTGCTCTACGCCTACTGCGAGGCGACGGTTCCCAAGCTCACCGTGATCACGCGCAAGGCATACGGCGGCGCGTACGATGTCATGAGCAGCAAGCACATTCGTGGCGACTTCAACATCGCGTGGCCCACGGCCGAGATCGCGGTCATGGGCGCGAAAGGGGCGGTGGAGATTCTCTTCAAGCGAGAGATCGCCGAGAGCGACGATCCCGAGGCTGCGATGGAGGCAAAGGTGGCCGAATACAGCGAGCAGTTCGCGAACCCGTACGTCGCGGCGTCCCGCGGCTATGTCGACGATGTCATCGATCCTCGCGATACTCGCCCTCGCCTCATCGATGCACTGGAGACCATGCGCGCCAAACGCGACTCGAATCCCCCTCGGAAGCACGGGAACATTCCACTCTGATGCCGCCTCCAAGCAGCACACTCAGGCTCGGAGACCGCGTTCCGTCATTCGTTCTTCGCGATGCGGTCTCGGACAGCACCTTCGAGCTCGCATCGCTGCTCGCCGATCATCGCGGGCTGCTGCTCGTCTTTCATCGCGGCATGTGGTGCCCGAGCTGCCGACGCCAGCTCACGGAGCTCGAGAGCGCGCTGCCGAAGCTCGAAGCCGCCGGCATTCGCGTGGCCGCAGTGCTCGCGCAGGCGTGGTACCGCGTGCGCGTCTCGCTGGAGAAGGCCGGCGACCCATATCGATTCCCGATTCTCTGCGACGGCGATCGGACGGTCGTGAAGGAGTACGGCGTGTGGCATCCGCTCGGCATCGACGCGTTCAACAGCGCGCACCCCGCGTCCTTTCTCATCGACAGTACGGGCATCCTCCGCTACAGCTTCGTCGGCAGCACGCAGTTCCAGCGCGCGTCGATGAGTGAGATCCTTGCCGTCGCCGAACGCGAGCTGCGTGTTCAATAAGATCCTCATCGCGAATCGCGGTGAGATCGCGTTGCGAATCGTTCGCGCCTGCCGGGAGCTCGGAGTCGGATCCGTCGCGGTGTTCAGCGATGCGGACGCCTCCGCGCCTCATGCGCGCGAGGCCGATGAGGCGGTGAACATCGGTGCGGCACCGTCGCGCGACAGCTACCTGCGCGCCGACAAGCTGATCGAGGCCGCGAAGCGCACGGGTGCACAGGCCATTCACCCCGGGTACGGCTTCCTCTCGGAGCGCGAGCACTTCGCACGCGCCGTCGTCGAGGCGGGGCTCGTCTTCATCGGCCCGCCCGCGTCCGCGATCGCGGCGGTCGGCAGCAAGACCGCTGCGCGCGCGCTCGCCGCGACCGCGAATGTGCCCGTAGTGCCCGGCACGACGAATCCTCTGCGCGACGCAGCGGAAGCGGTGGCGGTGGCCGAGACGCTCGGCTACCCCGTGCTACTTAAGGCGGCGGCTGGCGGTGGGGGGAAGGGAATGCGCATCGTGCGCGCCGCCGCGGAGCTCGCACCGGCGCTGGAGAGTGCGAAGCGCGAGGCGATGACATCGTTCGGCGACGACGCCGTGTACGTCGAGAAGTACATCGCCGGTCCGCGCCACGTCGAGATTCAGGTGCTTGGCGACTCGTACGGCACGATGTACTCACTTGGCGAGCGCGAGTGCTCGATCCAGCGTCGGCATCAGAAGATGATCGAGGAGGCGCCGAGCGTCGCGGTGACGCCGGAGCTGCGCACGCGGATGGGCGAGACCGCGGTGCGAATGGCCAAGGCCGCGGGCTACGTGAATGCCGGCACGTGCGAGTTTCTTCTCGACGCGGAGGAGAATTTCTACTTCCTCGAGATGAATACGCGGCTACAGGTCGAGCATCCCGTAACGGAGCTCGTGAGCGGTATCGATCTCGTGCAGTGGCAAATCCGCATCGCCGCGGGGGAGCGATTGCCGGCTGCGCCGCTGATGACCGAGCCGCGCGGGTGGGCGATCGAATGCCGGATCACGAGTGAGGATGCGGGGAACGACTTCCTTCCGTCCACGGGCACCATCTCGTTTCTGCGCGTGCCCGGTGGGCCGGGGGTGCGCTGGGACGGCGGCGTTGGCGCGGGAAGCGAGATCGGGCTCCACTATGATCCGCTGCTTGGGAAGCTCATCGTGTGGGCGCACACGCGCGACGCGGCCATCTCGCGCATGCGCCGCGCGCTGCTCGAGCTCACGATCGTCGGCGTCGAGACGTCGCGTGATTTTCATCTGCGCGTGATGGATGATCCCGACTTTCAGCGCGGCGCCATCGACATCCAGTGGCTCGAGCGACGGCTGCCGTCGCTCACCGCCAACGACTCGACGCCGGACGGCGAAGTCGCGGTCGCGATCGCCGCGGCGCTGCTGGCCGAGAGCGAGCGCGCGGGGCGGCTGCGGACTACCGTGAGCGCCGACGGCGAGGCCGGCGCTGGCGCGCCTGGATCGAGTAACGATGCCTGGCGCATTGCCGGCCTCCGCGACGGGCTGAGGCGACGCTGATGGCATCCGTCTCCGTGACCGTCGAGTCGATCGCCGCCGGCGGTGATGGCGTCGCGCGCGCGGAGGGATTCGTCGTCTTCGTACCACGCTCCGCGCCCGGCGATGTGGGCGTCGTCGACATCGCGATGCGCGGCTCCTTCGCGCGCGCGCCCTTCCTGCGTCTCGAGCATCCCGCACAGAGTCGCGTCGAGCCGCCGTGCCCGCACTATACGATCGACCGCTGCGGCGGCTGCCAACTCCAACACATGGAATACTCGGCGCAGCTCGAGGCGAAGAGCGGGATTATTCGGGATTCGATCACGCGCATCGGGAAGCGCGCGGTGGAGCGGCCGGAGGTCGAGCCGAGCGCGCAGCAGTGGCGCTATCGGCGCAAGCTCACGATGGCGATGCAGCGGAGCGGCGCACGCTGGATCGCGGGGCTCCATCCGTACGATTCGCCGCGAAAGATCTTCTCGCTCAAGGACTGTCCGATCACCGACGAGCGCGTCGTGACAGTGTGGGGCGAGATCATGGCGGCGCAATCGTTCTTCCCGATCGCGTCGCAGCTGCGCGGCGCCGTGCGCATCGACGAAACGGGCGCGACCTTCGTGCTCGAGGGCGGCGACGTCTGGCCTGAGGTACCGCGATTCTTCGAAGCCGTCTCCTCGCTCTCTGCGCTTTGGTGGATTCCGGAAAACAAGCGCCGCCGCCTCATGCAGCAGCGCGGCGACTCGAATGCGCTGGGTGCTTCGTTTGCACAGGTCAACGCACCAGTCACGGCGCGGATGCACGATTACGTCCTCGCGCGCGTGCTGTCTCACGGGCCGCAATCGGTCGTCGATGGCTACTCGGGTGCGGGCGAGCTCGCGATGGCGCTGGCCTCGACGGGCGTGCGCGTCTCGGCCATCGAGCTCGACTCTGATGCGTCGTCGCACGCCGCCGTGCGTCTCCCCGCGGGATCGACCTCCATCTCGGCGAAGGTCGAAGAGGTGCTCGGCTCACTGCTCCCCGTGGATGTCGTCGTCCTCAACCCGCCGCGCACCGGCGTCGACGGTCGCGTCACCGAGCAGCTCGAGCAGTGCGACCCGGCGCCGCGCGCGGTGATCTACGTGAGCTGCAATCCGGCGACGCTCGCGCGCGATCTCGCGCGCATGCCGCGCTACGAAATCGCGTCGCTCCGCGCGTACGACATGTTCCCGCAGACGGCCCACGTCGAAACGGTGTGCGAGCTCGTGCCGGTGTCCGCGTGATCTACGTCGTCGAGGTCAACGGGAAGCGCTACACCGTCGACATTCGCGACGGCGCGGCGATAGTTGACGGAGTCAACTATCGGGCGGCGATGCAGTCGGTGGCGGGAACGCCGGTGCGCATCGTCAGCGTCAACGACAGCGTCCACCGCATGGTGCTTCGCGAGCGCGTCGCGCGGGGGCGCTACCGCCTCTGGCTCGACGGCCATCGCTACGACGCCGAGGCACTGGATTCCCGCGCGCGAGCGATCCGCGACATGCAGGCGTCCGTCGCAAGGCCCTCTGGCCCGGCGCCGCTGCGCGCGCCGATGCCGGGACTCATCGTGGCGCTGCGCGTGAAGGTCGGCGACACCATTGCCGCTGGCGATGGGCTCGTGGTGATGGAGGCCATGAAGATGGAGAACGAGTTGCGCGCAGCTGCGGCTGGCATCGTGCGCGCCGTTCACGTCACCGTGGGCGCGGCGGTGGAGAAGGGCGCACTGCTCGTGGAGCTCGAGTAGCTTCGAGGCGTACCGGCGCTACCGAAGTCCGGTGGTGTCGTGCACGAGCCGCCCCCATCCGATCTGCCCCGACAGCTTCGCCAGCGACCAGCGCCCGTCGCCGCCATCCAGCGGAAGCGCGAAGTTCAGGCTGTTGTCGATCACCCCCGGGTTGAGGTCCACCCGCAGCATTTTCCCCTCCACGTTCCAGCGCATTACCTGCTTCCGCGTCGCGACTGCCGCCGTGAGCACGTCGGGGAGGTAGCCCAGCACAGCGCCCTCGCCGCTGTTGTCCTGGCAGTTCTTGTGGTTGAGGAGCGTATGGAGGTTGATCGTGACCGGATATGCCCGTCCTCTGATCCGCTGGGCGTCCGAACCCGCCCTCGGTGTGAGCGTATCGACCACGAGGTAGACGTGCTGGACGACGGAATATCCGGCGCAGAGATCGCCGATGCGCTCGCTCACCGGATGGCTGCACGCGGACACGCCGATCGACGCTGCCACTCCCACGAGAACCAGCCCGCGCAGATGCGTTGACAACGGCTAACTCCTTTCGTAGCTTAAGAGTCTGTCCCAAACGCCTAGTTGGCGGCCGCGCTCCCAGCTGTGAGCGCAGGCTTCCTGCATGCCCTTTCGACGCACATGAGAACTTACACCGCTACACCGAGCGACATCGAGCACAAGTGGTTCATCGTCGACGCCGAAGGGATGGTGCTCGGACGACTCGCCGCCGAAGTCGCACAGATCATCCGCGGCAAGCACAAGCCGATGTTCACGCCGCACATGGACACGGGTGACAACGTCATCGTCATCAACGCGTCCAAGGTTCGCGTCACCGGCCGCAAGGCGGAGCAGAAGCGCTACTTCCATCACACCGGTTACATGGGCCACGAGCGCTTCACGCCGTTCGCCACCATGATCACCAAGCACCCGGATCGTGTGATCGAGAAGGCGGTGTACGGCATGCTTCCGAAAACGGCGCTCGGACGTCAGGTACTGCGCCTCAAGCTGCGCGTCTACGCGGATGCGGATCACCCGCATACCGCTCAGCAGCCCACCGTCCTCAAACTCCGTCAGAGCGAGAGCAAGTAATGGCCGAAGGGATTACGCACACGATCGGGCGCCGGAAAGAAGCGGTCTGCCGTCTCTACATCCGCGCGGGCTCCGGCAAGTGGGATGTCAACGGCCGCACGCTCGGCGATTACTTCCCTCGACCGACGCTCGTGTCGGCGATTCAGCAGCCGTTCACGGCCACCGACACGCTCGGACGCTACGATGTGAAAGCGAAGCTCGAAGGCGGCGGACAGAGCGGACAGGCCGGCGCGCTGCGCCTCGCCGTCTCCCGCGCCCTCGTCGAAATGGACGAGACGCATCGCCGCAAGCTTCGTGACCTCGGCCTCATGACGCGCGATTCGCGCTCGGTCGAGCGCAAGAAGCCGGGTCGTCCGAAGGCCCGCAAGCGGTTCCAGTTCTCGAAGCGGTAAGCAGCTGCAGTATCTCTGCGCGGCGTAGATTCGCGCAGAGAATCTTTCACGCTCTCCGAGTTGCTTTAGGGTGCCGCCACGAGCGGTCTATCGCAACGGTGACGAGAGCGGCCGAATCAACCCGAAAGGATTACAAGCACTCATGACTCTGCCCAACCTCGATCAACTGCTCGAAGCCGGTGTCCATTTCGGACACCAGACCCGCCGCTGGAACCCGAAGATGCGCAGGTACATCTTCGCCGAGCGCAACGGGATCCACATCATCGATCTGCAGAAGACCCTTCGCCAGCTCGAGCTCGCACAGAAGCTCGTGCGCGATGCGGTTCTGCGCGGTGAGAACATCCTCTTCGTCTGCACCAAGCGCCAGCTCAAGGGCATCGTGCAGGCCGAGGCCGAGCGCTGCGGGGCCATGTTCGTCACGGAGCGCTGGCTCGGTGGCATGCTCACGAACTTCCAGACGGTCAAGAAGCAGATTCGCCGCCTGAAGGATCTCGAGGCAGGCAGCGAAGAAGGCGGCGACTTCCAGAACTACACGAAGAAAGAGCAGCTCATGATGTCCCGTGAGCTCGAGAAGCTGAATAAGTACCTCTCGGGCATCAAGAACATGGGCCGTCTCCCGGGCTTGCTGTTCATCGTCGATTCGAAGAAGGAAAAGATCGCGGTCACGGAAGCCAACAAGCTCGGGCTGCCGATCGTAGCCATCGTCGACACGAATGCCGATCCCGATCTCATCTCCGTGCCGATCGCCGGCAACGACGATGCGATCCGCTCAGTCGAGCTGATCACGAAGGCAATTGCGGACACGATCGCCGAGGCCCGCCGCGAGGCGCCGAAGCGCGAAGAGTCCGAGGAAGGCGAGGAAGGGCAGACGACGTACAGCTCCGACCGTGGAACCGAGCCCGCGGATGAAGGGGAGAAGCGCCGCCGCCGCCGTCCACGCCGTCGTGCGAAGCCCGAGGCAATCGCAGCCCGCCTCAACGTGGGCGGACAGCCCGCGGATGCGGGCGATGTTCCGGATGCGGGCGATGTTCCGGATGCGGGCGATGCTCCGGATGCAGGGGCGCCGCCAGCGGACGAGGCACCGGCGGAGTAAGGTCGTACCGGAGTGGTGTCCGGACCGCCTTCGAAGTAAACTGAGACGCCGCCGGCCCCACCGGCGGCGTTCTCGTGAAAGACACATGATTGATGCGGCCGCGCGGGGAGCTGCGGCTGCCCGAGACCAGAACACGCTGATCGCGTGAAGGATTGAACATGGCTACGACTACTGCTTCTGCCGGCGACGACGGTCAGAAGAAACCGATATTCACCGCTAAGCACGTTCAGGAGCTCCGCCAGAAGAGCGGTGCGGGCATGATGGACGCGAAGCGCGCACTCGAAGAGGCGGGCGGCGACATGCAGAAGGCGGGCGAGCTCCTGCGCGCCAAGGGCATCGCGAAGGCCGAGAAGCGCTCGGACCGCACCGCGAGCGAGGGACGCATCGGGAGCTACATCCACCACAATGGAAAGGTGGGCGTGCTCGTCGAGGTGAACTCCGAAACGGATTTCGTCTCCGGCACCGACGAGTTCAAGGAGCTCGTGCGCGAGATCGCGCTCCACATCGCGAGCGCGTCGCCGCTCGCCGTCGATCGCGACGGTATCCCGGCGGAAGAAGTCGAGCGCGAGCGTCGGATAGCCGAGCAGCAGTTCGCCGAGAGCGGTAAGCCCGAGTCGCTTCGGGAGAAGATCGTGCAGGGGAAGGTCGACTCCTTCTACAAGCAGCACACGCTGATGTCGCAGGAGTACGTGCGCGACAACAAGAAGACGATTGGCGATCTCGTGAAGGAGCTCTCGGCCAAAGTCGGCGAGAACATCGTCGTCAAGCGCTTCGCCCGCTTTCAGCTCGGGCAGGAGTAATCGTCAGCGTGACGCCGCTCAAGTATCCGAGCGTGCTGCTCAAGCTCTCCGGTGAAGCACTCGCCGGAGAGCGCACCACCGGTTTCGACTTCGACGTCCTCGATCGCCTCGCTGGGGAGATCAAGGACGTCGTTGCGATGGGAACCCGCGTCGGCGTCGTGATCGGCGGCGGGAATATCGTCCGCGGCGCGCAGCTCTCGAAGATGGGAATGGATCGCGTCGGCGCCGACTACATGGGAATGCTCGGCACGGTCATCAACGCGCTCGCGATGCAGGACGTCCTCGAGAAGAAGAACATCGACACGCGCGTCATGACCGCGATCCGCATGGAAGAGATCGCGGAGCCGTACATCCGCCGCCGCGCCCAGCGTCATCTCGACAAGGGGCGCGTCGTGATCTTTGCCGGCGGCACCGGCAATCCGTACTTCTCGACGGACACCGCGGCTGTGCTGCGGGGGATCCAGATGAAGGCCGACGTCATCATCAAGGCGACGAGCGTCGACGGCGTGTACTCCGCTGATCCGAAGAAGGACACGAATGCGACGATGTACGAGACGATCTCGTACAAGGAAGTCATTCGCGACGAGCTCGCGGTGATGGATCAGACCGCGATCACGCTCTGTCGCGAGAACTCGATGCCCCTGATCGTCCTCAACATTTCACGCCCGGGCTCCGTCGCCAGCGCGATACGCGGCGATCGGGTGGGCACACTCGTCCAATGAGCACGATTCCGCAGTTCGTCAAAGATGCGCGCGCCGGCATGGACAAGGCGCTCGAGAGCTCCCGCAAGGAGTTCTCCTCGATCCGCAGCGGCAAGGCGTCGACTTCGCTCCTCGACACGATCCGCGTTGATGCCTACGGGCAGTCGATGCCGATGTCGCAGGTGGGCAGCGTCTCTGCTCCCGAGGCGCGGCTCCTGACGATCACTCCGTGGGACAAGGGGTTGACGCAGGCGATCGAGAAGGCGATTCGCGACTCCGATCTCGGACTCAATCCGATGAGCCAGGGCGGCGTGATCCGCGTGCCGCTGCCCTCGCTCAACGAGGAGCGTCGCAAGGAGCTCGTGAAGGTCGTGCATCGCCTGGCCGAGGAAGGGCGCATCGGCATTCGCCACGCGCGCACGGTCGCGCGCGACGCGATCAAGAAGCTCGACAAGGCTCCGGAGGACGACAAGAAGTCCGCCGACAAGGAGCTCCAGAAGCTGCACGACGAGCACATCGCGAAACTCGAAGAGATGCTGAAGTCGAAGGAAGCCGAAATCCTGGAAGTGTAGGTCCGCTTCTGATGACGACGCTCTTCGGCAGTCCACAGGTCGCGCGATGAAGGCGGCGGAGATGCTCGCGCGGATTCGTGAGAATGGCGCGATCCCGCGGCACATCGCGATCATCATGGACGGCAATGGCCGGTGGGCGCGTGAGCGCAGCCTTCCGCGTCCGTTCGGCCACCGCTCCGGAATGAAGTCGGTGCGCGAGGTCGTCGAAGGGGCGATCGAGGCCGGCGTCGAGGTGTTGTCGCTCTTCGCATTTTCGCAGGAGAACTGGCAGCGGCCGGTGACCGAGATCCAGGCGCTGATGTCGCTGCTCGAGGAGTACATCGCGCGGGAGGCAGCCGAGCTGTCGGAGCAGGGCGTGCGCGTGCAGGTGCTCGGCGATCTCTCGCGTCTGACGCCGGCGGCCGACGCCGCGGCGAAGAGCCTGATCGCGACCACAGCGCACAACGACCGGCTGCTACTCAATCTCTTCATCTCGTACGGCAGCCGCGCCGAGATCGTGCGCGCGGCGCGGATGCTCGCGGACGACGTGCGCGCCGGGAGAATGGACCCGTCGGAGATCGACGAGGATGCGGTTGCCGCACGGCTCTACACCGCCAATGTCCCAGATCCCGATCTCCTGATCCGCACATCGGGCGAGCAGCGCATCTCGAACTTCCTGCTCTGGCAGCTCGCGTATGCGGAGCTCTACATGTCACCGGTGCTCTGGCCGAACTTCCGACGGCACGAGCTGTTCGAGGCGATCCTCGACTTTCAGAGCCGCGACCGCCGCTTCGGCCGCGTTTCCGCGTAGTGGCGCTCTCGAATCTCGCGGCGCGCGTGCTCGTGGCCGTCGTCGCGATCCCGGCGGTCATCGGCGCGGTGTACGCAGGCGGGATCGTGCTCGCGGTGACGCTCGGCGTCATCTCGGCGCTCGCGGCGCGCGAGCTCTACGGCATCGCAAAGGCTGGTGGCTACACGCCGCTTGCGCGCACCGGAACCGCGGGCGCGTTCCTGCTCCCGATCGGCGTGCACTTCTTCCGCACTGGGCTGTTCATCCCGCCGGAGATAGCGCTGGGCGCGGTCGTGATCGTGGCGGTCTTCGCGCTCGCGCTCTTTCGGCGCTCGTCGGAGCAGCATCCGCTCGGCGCTGCCGCGGTGACGCTGCTCGGCGTGATCTATACGGCGGGCTTTCTCTCGTTTGCGTACGCGCTGCGCTACCACAACTACGTCGTCACTGCGCAGGCGGGAAGTGCGCTCGTCTTTTATCCGTTCGTGCTCACGTGGATTTCGGACACCGCGGGATACTTCGTGGGACGCGCGTTCGGGAAGTCGAAGCTGATGCCGAGCGTGAGTCCGGGGAAGACGCGGGCGGGTGCGGTGGGCGCGCTGGCCTTCTGCATGCTCGCGAGCTGGGCGTACGCGCACTGGGTGCTCGTGCCGTACGCGAGCCTCGGGCTGCGCACCGGGACGGCGCTCGTGCTCGGCGCGCTGATTGGCGCGTCGGTGCAGATCGGTGACCTGGTGGAGTCGCTGCTCAAGCGCGAGGGCGGCGTGAAGGACAGCTCGCACCTCATCCCCGGCCACGGCGGAGTGCTCGACCGTATCGACGGGATGCTCTTCGCGCTTCCGGTCGCATACTTCCTCTTCACGTTCCCGCACGTCCTTCTCTTCAAGCCCCGATGACCGCGCGCGGCGTGGCGGTGCTCGGCTCGACGGGATCGGTGGGGACGACGGCGCTCCGCGTACTCGCGCGCCACGGCGATCGCTTTCGCGTGGCGGCGCTCACGGCCTTCTCGAACACGGAGCTGCTCGCGGCCCAGGCGGCGGAGTTCAAGCCGTCGTTCGTTGGTGTGTGCGTGAACGGCGTAACCCCGCATCCCGGGTGGACTGAGGGAGTGGAGTGTCTCGTCGAGGCCGCAACGCGGAGCGACGTGTCCATAGTGATCAATGCGATCGTCGGCGCCGCGGGGCTCGATGCGACGCTCGCGGCGGTGACGGCGGGCAAGCGTGTCGCGCTCGCGAACAAGGAGACGCTCGTCATGGCCGGTGCGTTGGTCGCCGAGGCGTGCAGGCGGGGCGGGGGCGAGCTCGTGCCGGTGGACAGCGAGCATAGCGCGATTTTGCAGTGCCTCGCGGGGCGCACGAGTGCGGACGTGAAGCGTCTCGTGCTCACGGCGTCCGGCGGTCCCTTTCGCGAATGGGATTCCGCCCGGCTCGCGAACGCAACCATCGCGGACGCGCTGCAGCATCCGACGTGGCGCATGGGGAAGAAGATCTCGATCGACAGCGCCACACTCGCGAACAAGGCGCTCGAGGTCATTGAGGCACACTTTCTCTTCGGATTGTCGTACGACCAGATCGAGGTCGTCGTGCATCCGCAGAGCATCGTGCACTCGTTCGTCGAGTTCGTCGATGGCAGCGTGCTCGCGCAGATGGGGATGCCGAGCATGGAGCTCCCGGTGCTGTATGCGCTCACGCATCCCGAGCGCATCGCCGATAGCGCGATGCCCGCATTCGATCCGGTGGCGTGGCCCGCGCTCACATTCGAGCGCGTGCGTGTGGAGGATTTCCCTGCGCTCGCGCTCGGGATCGAGGCGGGACGACGAGGCGGCGCGGCTCCTGCAGTGTTCAACGCCGCGAATGAGCAGGCGGTCAGCCTTTTCCTCGAGAACCGGATAAGATTCATGGACATCGCGAGCGCGATCGAGAGTGCGCTCGCCACGTGCGGCGATGGTCCGGCCGACACGCGCGCTGCGGTCATGTCATCCGATGCCGCGGCGCGGCGACACGTTCAGGAGAAGTTTGCATGCTAGAGTGGCTCCGCACCCCCGCCGCGATCGTGTTCGTCTTCGGGATCGTGATCTTCGTTCACGAGCTCGGGCACTTCATCGCGGCGAAGCTCATGGGCGTCTACGCGCCCCGCTTCTCGATCGGCTTCGGGCCGGCGCTGCTCAGCCACAAGTGGGGCGAGACGGAGTACATCCTCGCCGCGCTCCCGCTCGGCGGCTACGTGCGCATGGCATCGCGCGAGGACGAGTCGATGGCCTTCATCGAGGGCGGCAGCGAGACGCCGACTGAAGGCGACAGGGCGACGAGCGCGGGCGCGAACGGTTCACCGGCGATCATCGCTGCAGAGAAGAAGCCCCGCTACTACGATCCGAACGGGATGGCGCCCTTCGGCCCGAAGCCGGTGCCGGAGAATCGCTGGCTCGAGTCGAAGTCGCTGCTCGCGCGGCTCTTCATCATGCTCGCCGGCGTGACGATGAACTTTACGCTGGGCTTCCTCATCATCGCGGGGATCTTCATCACGGCGGGCGAGGTCGTGTATCAGACGCGCGAGATCGGCGACATCGCCGGCGTCGCGGCGAGCGACAGCGCGTTTCGCTCGCTCGCATCCGGCGACACGATCCTCTCCGTCGATGGACAGGCGGTAAAGAGCTGGAACGACGTTGGCGAGCGCATCGCCACGGATTCAGCGCCGACGCTCGTGATCGTGACGAACCGCGGTGTTACGTCGATCCCCGTGCAGGACTCGGGCGCGCACTCGCGCCTTGCCATCGTGAGCACCGTGCTTCGCCCGTATCTGCCACCCGTCGTGGGCCAGGTCGTCGCCGGCCGCGCGGGTGAGCGCGCGGGGCTCAAGGTCGATGACAGCGTCACCGCGGTGAACGGCGTGCCCGTACGTGGATGGTTCGGGCTCGTCAAGCAGATCGAGGCGTCGCCGGGGAAGCCGTTGACGCTGAGCGTCAGTCGCGCTGGAACACTGCAGTCCGTGCGGGTCACTCCCGATTCGACATCCGACGTCAATCCGATCACCCAGCGCGACACCGTGCTCGGAAAGATCGGCGTCGGGCTCAAGGATCTTGGTTCGCGCCGCCCGATCGGCTTCGGCGAAGCGGTCAAGGGCGCATGGCTCACGACGTGGGGGAACGCCGGACTGATCGTGCATACGCTTCAGCGACTGATCACTGGGCATCAGAGTGTGAAGGGGCTGGCGGGCCCGGTCGGCGTGGGCGTCCAGGCGGGACAGGCCGCGCAGCAAGGCTGGCAGTCGCTACTCTCGCTGCTCGCGCTGCTGAGTATCAATCTCGCCGTCGTGAATCTCGTCCCGATCCCGATCCTCGATGGCGGACAGATCCTGATCATGATCGCCGAGTCGATCAAGGGACATGCGCTCGCGCCGCGCACGCGCGTACTGCTGTTCTACAGCGGCTTCTCGGCGATCGTGCTTCTGTTTTCGATTGTCACCTTCAACGATCTCACCATGCTCGTGAAGCGGCTCTTCCACCTGTGAGCACGCGACTCGGTTTCCTCGGCATCGCCGCCGCGCTCGCGCTGCTCGGAATACCCTCGGGCGCGCGCGCGCAGGAAACCGCGTACCGTTTCGAGATCGCAAGCGTCGGGGACAGCACCGTCACCCTCTCGACCGAGAAGCACGAGTGGGTGCGCGCAGGGCAGAAGGGAATCGCCGTCGATCCGATGCGGCACGATGCACTCGTCGCGCGCTTCGTGATCCTGAAGGTCGATGTGGAGAAGAAGCGCGCGCTCGCCGTCGTCACCGGGCAAACGACGCAGCTGACGCTGAATCACGTCGCGCTGATCGACCGCCCGAACCGGAAGTGGTATCAGCAGCCCACGCTGTGGATCGGCGCGGTGGTCGGTGGTATAATCGGAGCCGTCGCCGCGCACTAGGACGTTTTGCGCGCGGTAGTGCTACTGCTTTCGAGCTACTGACAGATCAACCGCACTCGCAGGTGCGCCGTGGCCCCCGTGCTGATGGTCACGGTCCCCGAATAATCCGCGCAGTACTTCGCCGAGACGTGCAGCGAGTACGATCCCTCCGGCACGAGCACCGGCGCACCTAGCGGCACCGCCCCTGACGCGATCTCGTGACCGCCGCTCGAGAGCACGTAGCGGCCGCCGGTCGGCGCCGCATCGAGGGTAAACGTTCCGCATCGCTTCGGCGTGAACTGCACCGTCGTCGTCCCCGTTTCGTTGACGCGCACATCGCGCGCCTCCTGCGCGGATGTGCAAGCCGCTGGCGCCGCCACCGACACGATCACGTGATGCACGCCGGCTGTGATCGACTCCGAATGCCAGGTGCCGCGCCCGACAATAGAGCCATCGAGGTTGATCGTCGCATCCGCCGGCCCCGCGACGCGCAACACACGCTCGGGCGACTTCACAACGGGCTTGCGCACGGCCGCCGCGCGCGTCGCGCGCGACGCGGCCGCGGCGATCGAGTCGCGCTGCACGCTGTCGGGCACCGGCGCTGTCAGCGGCGTGGGCGTCACCGGCGGAGTCGCACTCGCAGCGGCCAGCGTCGAGTCGCGCAGTTGTGTCTCGAGCTGCTCGCCGTGCGCCTTGAGCGCGTTGAGACCGAAGCCAGTCGCGATGAGAATCAGCAGTCCGGCGCCCACCGCGATCGTGCGCGCGCGCGCCGATGGAAGCCGCTTCGGTTTCGTGATCTCGAGCGCGGCATTGCTGGCCGCAGGCGTCCGCATCACGACCGTCGGATCGCCGTCGGGCGTGCTCGCGCGGCCGAGCAGCTGCACGAGCTCCGTGTGCAGCGCATCGCCGGTGGGGTAGCGCTCCGCAGGATCCTTCGCGAGGCACTTCATGATGACGTGCTCCATCCCGCGCGACAGTGCCGGATTGAAGGACCGCGCGCGCGGCGCAGGCTCCTCGATGTGCTGCCTCGCGATCTCGTACCAGTCCTCGCCCTGGAACGGGAGCACGCCGGTGGCAGCCTTGAAGAGCGTGACGCCGAGCGAATAGATGTCGGCGCGTCCATCGAGCGTTTGCCCGCGCGCCTGCTCAGGGGAGAAATATTGCGGCGTGCCGACCACCATGTTCGTTCCCGTCTGCTCCGTGTAGCCGGAGAGCGCGCGGGCGATGCCGAAGTCGGCGACGATCGCATTGCCGTGATCGTCGTAGAGCACGTTGTCGGTCTTGATGTCGCGATGGATGACGCCCTCGCGGTGCGCGAACGCGAGCGCGGCGGACACGTCCATCCCGAGGCGAATGAGCAACGTTTCCGGAAGCGTCCCCATGATGCGGAGCCGGTCGTCGAGCCCCGTGGGGAGAAAGTCCATCACGAAGTAGACGGCCGAGTCCTCGCGTCCGACGGCGAGGATTCGGATGATGTTCGGATGGCGCAGCTTCGCCGCCGTGGCGGCCTCCGTGCGGAAGCGCGTCTCGAAGGCCTCTTCGCCCGCGTACTGGGGCTTGAGGATCTTGATCGCGACCGGGATGTCCAGCTCGTGGTCGTAGCCCTTGTAGACCCAGGCGAAGCCCCCGGACCCGACGTTCGAGTCGACACGAAAGCGGCCGAGATGGCGACCGAGATAGCGCTCAGGCAATAGGAGCCTTTACAGAGGTCAAGACGTCCGTTAACTTACGGCGACTCAACGCAATAGGCGCACAGTGCGCACTGGTACGTTCGGAGAATATACCGCATGGCGTTCGCAAAAGCACCAATCATCGAGAAGTACAAGTCGCACGAAACCGACACGGGCTCGACGAAGCTGCAGGTCGCGCTGTTGACGGAGCGGATCAACTATCTCACCGATCACTTTCGCGCGCACAAGAAGGACAATCATAGTCGTCGTGGACTGCTCAAGATGGTCGGCCAGCGCCGCCGTCTCCTCGACTACATGAAGCGCACGGAGCTCGAGGGGTATCGCAAGCTGATTCAAGAGCTTGGACTCCGCTATTAATCGTCGATCACTCGCAATCGCGCGGGTACCCACTCCGGGTTCCCGCGCGCTTTTGTGTTCCAGAGAGAGTACATGATGCAACGCGTAGAGAGAGATTTCGCGGGCCGGAAGCTCATTGTCGAGACCGGACGCATGGCCAAGCAGGCGGCAGGGTCCGCCCTGGTCCAGTATGGGGAAACGGTCGTCCTTGCGGCGATCACCGTCAGCGAGAAGGTCAGCACGCTGCCTTTCTTCCCATTGACTGTCGAGTACAAGGAACGTACCTACGCCGCGGGGAAGATCCCCGGCGGCTTCATCAAGCGAGAGGGCCGTCCGCACGACGATGAGATCCTGTCTGCCCGGATCATCGATCGCTCGATTCGCCCGCTCTTCCCGGAAGGATTCCAGAACGAAGTGCAGGTCTTCGTTTACGTGATCTCCGCGGATCAGGAAAACGACGCCGACGTCCCCGCGCTCCTCGCGGTGTCGCTCGCGCTCCAGTCCTCGAAGATTCCATGGAACGGGCCGCTCGCCGGCGTTCGCATGGGCCGCCTGCAGGACAAGTGGGTCGTCTGTCCGACCTTCCCGCAGCTCGCCTATAGCGATCTCGACATCATCATCACGGGCTCGAAGGACTCGATCGTCATGGTCGAGGGCGGCGCGCTCGAAGTTTCCGAAGACGACATCGTCGCCGGCATCACGCTCGGCCACAAGTCGATTCAGGAGCTGATCGCGATCCAGAACGAAATGGTCGCGAAGATCTCCGTCACGAAGATGAAGTGGACGAAGACCGCGATCGCCGATGATCTCGTATCCGCCGTCAAGAAGCTGGCGGAAGGGAAGATCACCGAAGCGATCAACCAGAAGGACAAGCACGCCCGCATCGAGTCCGTCGAGAAGGCGAAGAAGGAGATCGCCGAGCAGCTCGCGGCGCAGTATCCCGACAACGCGAAGGACATTTCGTCGCTGGTCGATGATGCCGAGTACACCAGTCTGCGCGGCCAGGTGCTGAACAAGGGCGAGCGCGTGGATGGACGTGGCATGAAGGATGTCCGTCCGATCACGATCGACACGTCGCTGCTGCCGCGCGTGCACGGCTCCGCCCTCTTCACGCGCGGACAGACGCAGGCACTCGTCGCGGTCACGCTCGGCACGTCGAAGGACGCGCAGCGCCTCGACTCGATCGACGAAGTCGGCGAGCAGTCCAAGACGTTCATGCTCCACTACAACTTCCCGCCGTTCTCCACGGGTGAGGTTCGCCCGCTTCGCGGTACGAGCCGTCGCGAGATCGGACACGGCAATCTGGCCGAGCGCGCGTTGCAGGCCGTGCTGCCCGATGCTGCGGCGTTCCCGTACACGATTCGTATCGTGTCCGATGTGCTCGAGTCGAACGGCTCGTCGTCGATGGCGTCGGTGTGCGGCGGCTCGCTCGCGCTGTTCGATGCCGGCGTGCCGATTCACGCAGCCGTTGCCGGTGTGGCGATGGGACTGGTGAAGGAAGGCAGCAAGTACGCGATCCTCACGGATATTCTCGGTACAGAGGATCACCTCGGCGACATGGACTTCAAGGTCGCGGGCACCGAGCAGGGAATCACCTCGATCCAGATGGATATCAAGATCGAGGGGCTCGACCTCAACATCATGCGTGAGGCCCTCGCGCAGGCAAAGGAAGGCCGCCTGCACATCCTCGGCGAGATGAAGAAGGCGCTTGGCGAGGCGCGCGCGGAGCTGTCGCCATACGCACCACGCATCGTGACGCTGCAGATCAGCCCCGAGAAGATCGGCGATCTGATCGGGCCGAAGGGCAAGACGATCCGCGGCATTCAGGACGAGACGGGCGCAGAGCTCACCGTGGACGATACGGGGCTCGTCACGATCGCGGCGGTTGGCGGCGAGGCGATGGAGCGTGCGCGTCAGATGATCAAGGCGCTCACGGTCGAGCCGGAAATCGGCGCGGAGTACGAGGGGACGGTCAAGAGCACGACCGCCTTTGGAGCGTTCGTCGAGATTCTGCCGGGTACGGAAGGGCTGGTGCACATTTCCGAGCTCGCGCACGGCCGCACGGATAAAACGGAAGACGTCGTCAAGAAGGGCGAGCGCGTTCGCGTGAAGCTCATCGATCGTGATGAGCGCGGCCGCCTGCGTCTCTCGATGAAGGCGCTCGTACCGAAGCCCGAAGGAACGCCGGACGATGCGAATGGCTCGTCGCGCGGACCTCGTCGCGAGGAAGGCGCCGGTGTCGCGGCGGAAGGCGGAATCGCACCGGGCGAGAGCACCGATGCGCCGTCGTCCGGCGGCGAGGATCGCGGCCGTCGTGGTGGTTCCGGTTCGCGCGGCGGAGGTCGTTCGCGCCGGTGACCGCCGTCTCGTCGCCGCCCGACTCCGGGCTGCGCACTGCAGAGTTGTCGAACGGACTGACCGTACTCTCGGAGCACATGCCGGGAGTGCGGTCGGTTGCTTTCGGTGCCTGGGTGCGGGCCGCGTCGGTCCATGAAACGCCCGAGCGGATGGGTGTGTCCCATCTGCTCGAGCACATGGTGTTCAAGGGAACGAAGAACCGTTCCGCGAGGGAGATCGCGCTTTCGCTCGAGATTTTGGGCGGCTCGCTCGACGCGTACACCGCGCGCGAGCACACATCGTATCAGGCACGCGTGCTCGACGAGCATCTCGTCGAAGCCGTCGATGTGATCGGCGATCTGATGTTTCGTCCGCTGCTGCGGCGCGAAGATCTGCTGCTCGAACGGAAGGTCGTGCTCGAGGAGATCGGCATGGTGGACGACACGCCGGATGATCTCGTCTTCGAGCTGCACAACGAGAAGCTGTGGGGGAAGCATCCCTATGGCCACTCGATTCTGGGAACGCGCGAGACGGTTTCCGCGCTCGGCGTGAAGGAGCTCAAGGAGCTGCATGCGCGCGCGTACCACCCGAGTCAGATCGTGGTGGCGTGCTCGGGGAACGTCGTGCACGAGCAGCTGATCGAGGCACTGGAGCGCACGGGGTGGGGCGAGGTATCGCGCGGCGACGCGACGCCGCTGGTGATTCCGCCCGCGAGCCCCGCCGCGCCGTCACGCACGCACGTTGAGCGCGAGAGTGCGCAGACGCACATCGTCTTCGGCGCGACGACCGTGGCGCATCACGACCCACGGCGATACGCGGTGGCGCTGGTGGACACGATCTTCGGCGGAGGGATGAGCTCGCGGCTCTTCCAGCGGATTCGCGAGGAGCTCGGCCTCGCGTACTCGGTGCACACGTTCCAGAGCTTCCACCCCGATACGGGCGTGGCGGGCGTGTACGTCGGGACGTCGCCGGAGACGGCGCAGCAGGCGTCGGACGCCATCGACGAGGAGCTCGACAAGCTGGCGGCGCACTCGCTCACGGAGGAGGAGATCCGGGCCGGGAAGAGCCAGTTGAAGGGGCAGGTGACGCTGTCGCTGGAGAGCGTGACCTCGCGGATGTACCGGGCGGCTGGCGTCGCGCTGTACCATGAGCCATATCGGTCGCTGGAGGAGGTGCTGGCGCTCATCGATGCCATCACGCCCGAGACCATCGCGGAGGTCTGCGCCAAATTTTATCCTTCCAGCCGTCAAACCGTTTTGAGTCTCGGCCCCACATCGTAGCTACCGCGCCAAGAGCGCGTAACCACTTTATCAAGCGGAGTCGTTCATGCGTATCGGTGTCCCGAAGGAGATCAAGACAAATGAGAATCGTGTGGCGCTCGTCCCCGCTGGATGCGAGGCGTTGGTTGCCGACGGCCATTCGGTGTTCATCGAGAAGGGGGCAGGCGAGGGGAGTGGCTTCAGCGACGACCTCTATGTGAAGGCGGGTGGCAAGATTGTGCCGACGGCCGATGCGACGTGGGCCGACGCCGACATGATCCTGAAGGTGAAGGAGCCGATCAAGGTCGAGTGGCCGCGCATGAAGAAGGGGCAGACGGTCTTCACGTACTTCCATTTTGCGGCCGACGAGGAGCTGACGAAGGCGCATCTCGAGAGCGGCGCCACGTGCATCGCGTACGAGACGGTGCAGCTGCCGAATGGCGAGCTTCCGCTGCTGACGCCGATGTCGGAAGTCGCGGGGCGGATGGCCGTGCAGGCGGGCGCCAAGTATCTCGAGAAGCTGCACGGCGGACGCGGCGTGCTGCTAGGCGGCGTGCCGGGCGTGCTCCCGGGGAAGGTCGTGATCCTCGGTGGCGGCGTCGTCGGCACGAACGCGGCGAAGATGGCCGCGGGGCTCGGCGCGCACGTCACGATTCTGGATCTCTCGCTCGAGCGGCTGCGCTATCTGTCGGATGTAATGCCGGCGAACGTGACACTCGTGTACTCGAATCGCCACGCGATCCTGGACCAGATCGCGACGGCGGATCTCGTCGTCGGTGCGGTGCTGGTCGCGGGTGCGAAGGCTCCGAGGTTGGTGCGGCGTGAGGATCTGAAGACGATGCAGCCGGGTGCGGTGATCGTCGACGTGGCGATCGACCAGGGCGGGTGCATCGAGACCATTCATGCGACGACGCACGACAACCCCGTGTACACGATCGACGGGATCATCCATTACGGCGTTGCGAACATGCCGGGCGGCGTGCCACGCACGTCGACGCTCGCGCTCACGAATGCGACCTTCCCCTACGTGATGCAGCTGGCGAAGAAGGGGTGGAAGAAGGCGCTGCGCGAGAACGACGCGCTGGCGAAGGGGCTGAACGTCGTCGCTGGGAAAGTCGTGTACAAGGCGGTGGCCGACGCGTTCGGGATGCCGTTCGTCGAGCCGGCGACGTATCTGAAGGATTGACGCGATGCGTGTGGTGCTCCCGCCGGTGCTCGCCTACCACAAGGTGGAGCGGCGGCACGAGCTGGGCGTCACGCGGATCTCGCCGAAGCGATTTGCTCGGCAGATGGAGCGATTGGCGAAGGCGGGGTGGAGAACGTTGGGATTGAGTGAGGTGATCGCGTGCGCGATCGGCGAGCGAATAGCGGCGCCGAACGAGCTCGCGATCACTTTTGACGATGGGTACAGAGGGCTGCGCGAGCACGCGTTTCCGGTGCTGGAAGCGGTAGGGTTTCGGGCGACGTGCTTCGTGATCACGGAGTACGCCGGGAAGCTGAACCGATGGGACGTGGCGTACGGAGGAAGGAGGTTCGCGCATCTCGCGTGGAGAGACATGCGCGCCTGGCAGGGACGAGGGGTGGAGTTCGCGTCGCATACGGCGACGCATCCGCGGCTCACTCGGCTCTCGGAGTTGGCGGTGAGCGAGGAGCTGGAGCGCTCGCGCTCTGCGATCAGCGAGGAGCTGGGTGTGGAGACGCCGGCGGTGAGCTATCCGTTCGGCGCATTCGACGAGCGGGAGGAGCGGCTCTCGCGCGAGGCTGGGTACGCGGCCGGGTTCGGAATCGCGAGGGCGTGGAGAGGGAACGTGATGCGCATCGCGAGGGTGCCGGTGTATCTGTGGGCGCCGATGATGCCTGTGGTGGGTGCGTTGCGCGTGCCGGAGAGAGTTGCGGGGCTCGTGGCGAATCGGTGCGCAATTGGGACGACGCTGCTGCGAGGCGCAGCAGACAGCGGAGTGTCATGAACTCTCCGGCCCGTGAGGAGCGGCAGTGGCGGATTACCTTTGCGCGTTTCCTGTTGTGTGTAGCGATCCTGTACTACCTCGCGACGCTCGTTATAGTCGCACTCGGGAGGCCAGGACTTCACTCTCTGCGATCAGTTTCTGAGATTTTGGTACTCTTGCTGTTATCGGCGTTTGCCACGTTGGGCCTGACGAGACTGTGCGCTCCATCGATTCTCGCGATCGCGATCGCTGCTCTCATGTCCCTCTGGTTCTTGATCCCCACCTTTTTCAACTATCCGTTGCGGAGCGCGATGCTACGCGGAATCGGAACCTGGCGAACTTACGTCGCCGTGCTCATGGCCCTTGCACTCAATCTCTTGCCCGCAATGGCGTTCTTCGTCGTCTGGCCGTTGCGGCCACCTCGCGCCGGTGTTCCTCGCGGTGGGTGAATCGATCGAGTACGTTCAACGTCGGCCGCTCCGGCCACGGACGCCGGGCAAACACGTAGTCCTGCTCTACCATACCAAGAGACCACGGTCTCAATGAAGAAGAGCGCATTCTCGTCGAACTGCGGGAGTCGGCGCACGCCCTTCGGCACCAGCTGGGACGCGAACGTCCAGTCGCGGTCGCGCCGAATATCGAGCGGCAGCGCGCCGCTCTCGGTTCGCACCATCTTGGCACTCGTCCCGTTGCGATGATTGCCCTGCTCGGCGGGCTTCTCAGTGCCCGGCGCATAGCCCCAGTGCTCCGTGACATACACACGGTCAGTTCCACCGCGCTAACGCTTCACGCCTCTCTATCTCGTTTCGAGTGCAGGCGGCTCGATACTTCGGAATGAACAACACTAGATATATAAGAAAGCCGAACATGGTGGCACGTCACAGAGGTATATGGTGGACCTTTACCGTGATGCGGTCCGCGATTACGGCGCCTTCAGTACGTCCGGCCGGGGTGATAGTACAGCCGGCCATATATAACTAGTTGTATAGTGCCCCTGTTGACTACCTGTTCGCTCCCTGATACGGTCTGTGCCGCTCGCTCGCAGTCTCCGTTGAGCGAAGTTATCTCCGCTTTCTGACATCATCGCGAGCGGCAGCTCGGAAGGCCCTATCCTTGCACATTCACCGGGTGGGATGCCACTCGATTCGTGCTATGCGGCTCGCTGGCCCCGTTACAAGCGATCAGGATAGCTGTGGAAGAAATAACGATTGGGCGCACGCGCGGCCGCACCATTTTGCTCGGCGTATTCATATTCGTCGTTGTGGCCTCGGCACTCTGGTTCATCGTCGGCAGGCGTGGGCCGAGCAAGATTCCGCACGTGGGGCCTGCCGGCGACAATAACGCCGGTGGTGGGACGCCCGCGCCCCGATAGCCCGCCGGGAGCTTACCAAACTCTCCCGCCAGCTCGGTGGACGCTCTTCGCGCGTCAGGTCGAAGAAATTCCAGAGCGGTTCGAGCGGGCCCACGTGCCGAGGAATCCTGCCCAGCATCGGTTAGCGCGTTCAGTATCTCCGGGCTCCAGAACTGACGATTATCGTTGCCTGATCTCTCGAAGAGCATCGGCAGCTGGGATCCGTCGGAATCTGGGCGCCCTTGTCGCGCATGAAGCTGTTCCCCGCATCCCAGAGTCTACGGCAGCGCAAGAAGCACCGCGCGAACTTTCTCTGCATCCGTGTGCGGAGTGCTATCAGACTGCACGGCGAGCCCGTGATCGCCGACTCTGTACTTTTTTCCATCCCAGCTTTCTACCGTGAGATAGGGCGCGCCGCTCTTCGCGATCTTTCTCATTCCTCGATCGCTGCTATGAGCGAGTTTCCAAACTCCTCGAATCTCGAGCGAATCCCAAACTCCCGCTTTCACCTCGCCGCTCACCACGACGAGCTGGCTTTTCACCACCCGCCGAGGAAGGGCGGCGCAAGCGACAAGCAACATGCATCGGTAGTCGCACTCAGGCGTTCTCCTCATTGAGCACCAATTCGACGCACTACACGAAGTACTTCGCGACCACCGGCAGTAGCGTCGGATGATGCATCAGCGCACTCCCGAAAATTCGTCGCAACGTCCGCTTCTCATACGCGATCCCATTCACCGTCTTCGCGAGCCTGTCGAAGAACGAATCGTCGAACTTCGACAGCGCATCTTTGAGCTTGTGAAAGCGAATGTGATCGTCGCCGAGCATCGTCATCCACGCGTCGTGATATCGCTGTAGCCGCGCGGCACTCGTATCGCGCGCAGCCAACGCCGCGGCTCCGACCTTCGCCGCCAGTCGCCCCGCCTTCATCGCGTTCACGATCCCGCCACCCGAGAGCGGGTTGATCATGTGCGCCGCATCCCCCACCGTGATCAGCCCATCCGTCACGGTGCGTTTGATCGTCGGATGCACGATCACACCGCCCACCGTGTAGCTCACGCGAATCCCCGTCGGGAAATAATTCTGCGTGTAGTCGTCGAGCCACTGCCGCGCATTCCGCCCGCCCGCGCGCAGCGCCACGGTGCCGAGCCCGATGTTCGCGCTGTCGCCGCCCTTCGGAAACACCCACGCGTAGCCGCCCGGCGCGACATTATCTCCAAAGTGCAAATAAATCGCGTCCTGATCGACGTTGACGTTCGTCATCAGATACTGCGCGCAGCTTTCCATATCGCGGGCGGGCACGCGCGTGTCGAGTCCTGCCCACCGCGCCACCATCCCATCGACGCCGTCCGCCGCTACGATGAGCCTCGTGCGCACGACGTACTCGCGCCCATCCCCTCGTACCGCCACGAGCCACCCGTCGCCATCGCGTCGCACCCCCGTCGCTTCGGTGCCAATCAGGATCTCGGCGCCCGCCAGTCCGGCCTCCGTCGCCAGCGCAGGCTCGAAGCGCGTGCGATCGAGCACATAGCCCACGTCGCCCTCCGCCACGCGCACCTCGGTGCCGTCCGGCGCCCAGAAAATCACCTTCGTGATCTTCCGTGAGACCCAGTCTGCTCCCGACGGATCGATGAACTCCGACAGCCCCCCGCTCCCCACGCCCTCGCCGCAGCGCACTGGTGCCCCGATCGCGCGGTCGCGCTCCAGCAGCAGCACCGAGAGTCCACGGTCGCGCACCATCAGCTCCCGCGCCGCGATGAGCCCACCCGGACCGCCGCCGGCCACCAGGACGTCGCACCGCCGACTCGGCTCCGGCCAGGCGACGCCCGGCAACAAACCGCGTTCCCTCACTCCACTCACGACCGAATCTCGAGCGAATTCCCGACCCGAGGAATCATCGCCAGTGCGCCCACCGGACACGGCGCCACGCACTTCCGACACCCTGTGCAAATTGAATCGTCTATGAACAGACCCTCCCGTCTCATCCCGATCGCGCCGGGCGGACAGAGGGGCAAACACAGCCCGCAGGAATCACAGACATTCAGCTCTACGACCGCAATCTCGAGCGACTCCCGCATCCGTCCTCGCACGCTGGGATTGTGATGTCCGACACGCCCTAGGTTATGTCCAGTCAACGTCTTGCCGCAACTCAGGTGTGCGGCTAGCTTAACCCCCGACCGTGCACTTTCCTACCTGCCGCCTACTGCGTTCCGCCAGGAATGCGAGATTGAACTCCTAGAATGCGCTGGCCCTTCAAACCGGGTTCGCTGTTTCCCGCGAACGCTATTGCCGTTGACCTCGGCACCGCGAACACCCTGATCTACGTCAAAGGCGAAGGAATCGTGCTCAATGAGCCGTCCGTCGTCGCCATCGATCGCGCCACCGGCAAGATCAAAGGGGTAGGTCTCGAAGCCAAACGCATGCTCGGCCGCACTCCCGAAGGCGTCATTGCGGTTCGCCCGATGAAGGACGGCGTCATCGCCGACTTCGACGTCACCGAAAAGATGCTCCGCTACTTCCTGACGCTGATCATCGACAACCACGTCTTCAAGGTGAAGCCGCGCGTCATCGTCTGCGTCCCCTCCGGCATCACCGAAGTCGAGAAGCGCGCCGTGCGCGACTCCGCACTCGGCGCCGGCGCGAAGGAAGTGTTCATGGTCGCGGAGCCGATGGCGGCCGCGATCGGCGTCGGACTTCCGGTCGAGACGCCCACGGGCAACATGGTCATCGACATTGGCGGCGGCACCACGGAGATCGCCGTTATCGCGCTCTCTGGAATCGTCAGCGACACCTCGATCCGCACCGGCGGCGACGAGCTCGATACCGCGATCGTGCAGTTCATGCGCAAGAACTACAATCTCCTCATCGGCGAGCCGACCGCGGAGCAGATCAAGATCCAGATCGGATCCGCGGCGCCCGTTGGCGAGGAGCGCGAGATGGAAGTGAAGGGACGCGATCTCGTCTCCGGAATTCCGAAGACCGTGCGCGTGCACTCGAGCGAGATTCGCGAGGCGATTCAGGAGCCGATCCAGCAGATCGTCGACGCGGTCCGTCGCGCGCTGGAGATCACGCCGCCGGAGCTCGCGAGCGACATCGTCGACCGTGGCATCGTCATGACGGGCGGCGGCGCGCTGATTAGAGGCCTCGACCTCCTGCTGAGCCAGGAGACGAATCTGCCGATTCACGTCGACGAGGATCCGCTCACCTGCGTCGTTCGCGGTACCGGGCGCATTCTGGACGACGAGGACAAGTACTGGTCGGTCCTGCAGACCTGATCGCGCGTGCCCCCAAGCGCTCGCGCGTACAGCCGCAGGGACACCGTCCTGTTCGTCTCGTGCATCGTGGTTGCTCTCGCAGCGATCCAGCTTCCAGAGCACGTCCGCGATCCATTTGCCTCGGCGCTCCGCCGAACCATCCTCGCACCGTTCGTCTCGCTTCAGGGTGACGCCGAGCAGAGTCGTCGCTCCTGGTTGACGCGTGCAACGCGCGAGGCCCAGCGCGACAGCATCGCCCTTCGCGCGATGTCGCTCGACGCCTCTCTCGCCGACAACGACCGACTCCGCACGCTGCTCGGGCTCGGCGAAGCGCTGCGCTGGGGCTTCGTGCCGGCCGAGGTGCTGCAGGGACGCGGCGTGGGGGAGGAATACACCGTGGTGCTCTCCGCCGGCTCGAAGGCCGGCATTCTCCCGTTCAGCCCCGTCGTCGCGCCCGAGGGGCTCGTCGGCATGGTGAAAAGCGTCGACCCGACGATGAGCATCGCGATCGCATGGGCGCACCCGGACTTTCGCGTGAGCGCCATGGCCGTCGACGGCGGCGCCTTCGGCATCGTCGGCGCGCATCTCGGCGGCGAGCCGGAGCGATACCTCCTCGAGATGCGCGGTGTGCCGATGCGCAGCAATCTCAAGCCCGGCGCGCTCATCGTCAGCTCGGGTCTCGGCGGCACGTTCCCGCGCGGTATCCCCGTCGGCACGGTGATCGCCGAGATGAAGACGTCGGAGCTGTGGGCGCGCACGTATCTACTTCGTCCCGCCGTCGCACCGGCGGATGTCGCCGACGTGATGGTGCTGCTCCCCGCGCGCACGACGGCGGGCGTACAGACCGTGTGGAAAGTAGGGCTGTTTGCCGATTCGGCGGTGAAGAGCATCGTTGCCGCAGGGGACTCGCTGGCGCGGCTGAAGGCGCACAAGGATTCGCTTGCGATGCCGCGCGACACGACCGTGCGACGCGACAGCGAGGGCGCCGCTACGATGACGGCTACTCCATGAGACCGACAGATTTTTTCCGCACACTGATCGCCTTCGTCATTCTGGTGATGCTGCACTACACCCTGCGCCCGCTGCTGGGGTGGCGCGCAGGGCCGGACTTCCTCGTGATCGCGACATTACTCGTCGCGATTCGCGTGCGCCCGGGAGCAGCCGCGCTGATCGGTCTGTGTGTGGGTCTCGTTTCCGACTCGGTCGACGTCCACGTCTTCGGCGCTGGTGCGCTCGCCATGTGCGCGATCGGCTTCTCCGCGTCACGGCTCAAAGCAGTCTTCTTCGCCGACGATGTACTCCTCAACGCGCTCTTCTTCTTTCTCGGCAAGTGGGCGTTCGACGTCATCTTCGTGCTCGCCGGCCATCGCGGTGACTTCGGACAAATCGCGATCCAGCTCTTCGTCTGGTCACCGCTCACCGCGGCCGTCACCGCGCTCTTCGGGCTGGTGACACTCCTCATTCTGCGTCCCGTGCTCCGCGCGTCACCGACGTGAGCTTCCATCCCAACGAGATAGCGCGAAGGGCCCGTATCGCCTCCTGGGCACTCGTGGGGATTTTTGCGGTATTGCTCAGCGCGTTCTTCAAGACGCAGGTCGTCAACTACGCAAAGTACTCGCAGCAGTCGGAGACCAACCGTCTGCGCGAGGTGCCGCTCCCCGCGCCGCGCGGAATCATCTACGACCGGAACAACCAGGTCATCGCCGAGAATGTGCCGGGGTACGCGGTGTCGATCCTGTCGGCCAGCGCGGACTCGTTGCGCGCGGCGCTCACACGCCTCTCGGCGATCATTCCGATCTCCCCCGAGCAGATCGATCTCTCCATACGGCGATACTCGCACGCGCGCAATCGCCCCGTCGCGGTGCTCGCCGACGCATCGTTCGACGTCGTCTCGGTGCTCGAGGAGCGGCGAATAGACTTCCCGGGGCTGATCATTCAGTCGGCGCCGAAGCGCTACTATCCCGACGGCGCCGCAGTCGCATCGTTCGTCGGATATGTCGGCGAGGTTACCGAGACCGAGCTCACGAATCCGCGTTACCTCGGCTACAAGACCGGGCAGTCGGTCGGAAAGAACGGGCTCGAGCGCCAGTACGAGACGCGCCTGCGCGGACGCGAAGGCGTGCGCTACGTGGAGGTCGATGCGCTGGGGCGCGTGGTGCGCGAAGCCGGTGCGCGCGAGGAGGTCGCGGCGCAACCGGCGGCCCCGCTCTATACGAACATCGACATGCCGCTCCAGCGTTTCATGGCTGGGATCTTCAGCGACTCGCTGCAGGGCGGAGCGATCGCCATCGACCCAAGGACCGGCGGCGTGCTCGCGATGTACTCGGCGCCGAGCTACGACCCGAACCGCTTCGTCGGCGGAATTCCGCCCGAGCTCTGGAAGGCGCTCAATACCGATCCGGGAAAACCGCTCTTCAACAAGGTGACGCAGGCCCGCTATCCCCCCGGCTCGACGTGGAAGCTCGCGACGGCCACGGTGGCGCTGCAGCGCGGGCTCGTCACGCTCAACGATCGGATGCCCGTCGCGTGCACGGGCGGCTATCAGTTCGGCAATCGCTACTTCAGGTGCTGGGAGCCGAAGGGGCACGGCAGCCTGACGCTGGCCGAGGCGATCGAGAAATCATGCGATGTGTACTTCTATCAGCTCGGGCTCAAGATCGGGCTCTCGAATCTCGTCGCGGGTGGAATCAAGCTCGGCGCGCGAGAGAAGACGGCCATCGATCTCCCCGACGAAGCGCGTTCGATATTCCCGTACGACAACGTGTCCAACTATTACACGCGAAAGTACGGAAAGAATGGATGGAGCCAGGCGGTCGTGCTCAATCTGTCGATCGGACAGGGAGAGAATGCGCAGACGATCGTGAACATGGCGCGCTTCTACACCGCGCTCGCGACGGACGGCAGCGCGGCGCGCCCCGAGGTCGCGCGCGACAAGCCGGAGCGCACGCAGATCCTCTCGCTCTCGGCAGAGCAGCTCGCGGGGCTGCGCGCCGCGCTCGCGGGCGTGATCTCGAACGGAACGGCGGGGAGCGCGCGCATCCAGGGCGTCGTGCTCGCGGGAAAGACGGGCACGGCGCAGAACTCGGAGGATCCCGTGCACAACCACGCCTGGTTCGTCGGCTACGCGCCCGCGGGTGATCCAAAGATCGTCGTTGCGGTAATGCTGGAGTTCGGCGGACATGGTACGCGCGCCGCACGGATTGCTTCGAAGATCATTCAGTCGTATCTGCACGTGGAGCCGACCACGCTGATCAACACCGACGGCTGATGCGCCGCCTCGTCGCCGATTATCCACTGATCCTCGTAGCGCTGCTGCTGTCGTGTTTCGGCCTCGCGATGGTGTATTCCGCCGGGCAGACGGACATCCCGACGGCCGCCACGCACGCGTGGATGGCGCAGATTCGCTGGGTGATTCTCTCCATTGGGCTCGCCTACGCAGTGAGTCGGGCATCGGTTCGCTTCTTCGAGTGGGCCGCGCTTCCGCTTTACATTGGCACGTGCCTCCTGCTCCTTGGCCTGCTCAAGTTCGGCGGCGGTGCAGGTGATGCGGCGAGCTCCAAGAGCTGGCTCGTCATCGCCGGCCATCGGCTCGGACAACCGGCGGAGCTCGCGAAGGTCGCGGTGATCCTCATGCTGGCGCGCGAGCTGGGAGCGCGGCGCGAGGCGCCGCGTTCGCTGCTGGAGCTGTGGAAGCCGGCGGTGGTCGTGGGCGTTCCGTGGCTGCTCATCATGCTGCAGCCCGATCTCGGCAGCGGCATGGTGTTCATCGGGATCTTCTTCGCGATGCTGTTCTGGAGTGGCGTGCCGCTGCCGCTGCTGATCCTGATTGCGTCGCCGGCGGTGAGCCTCGTGCTCGCCTTCAACACGAGTCTGTGGGGGGCGTGGTTTCTCGCGCTGCTCGCGCTCGTACTCTGGTATCGCCCGTACATGTGGGAGGGCGTGACGCTGATGCTGGCGAACGTCTTCATGGGCGTGCTTGCGCCGATCCTGTGGGAACGGCTCGCGCCGTACCAGCGGCATCGCTTGCAGGTCTTTCTCGATCCTTCCATCGATCCGCGCAACTCCGGATGGCACGTCATCCAGTCGCAGGTCGCGATCGGGTCGGGCGGATGGATTGGAAAAGGATTTCTCGCCGGCACCCAGAAGCGCCTCGCCTTCCTCCCCGAGCAGCACACCGATTTCATCTTCGCGGTGGTCGGCGAAGAGCTCGGACTGCTCGGAGTCACCGTCGCGCTGTCGCTCTTCCTCTTTCTCGTCCTGCGCGCGGTGCGCATCGCGTCGAATGCGAACGACTCGTTTGGCAGTCTCGTCGCTTTCGGGCTGGCGGCAAGCTGGCTCGTGCACGTGTCGGTGAACGTCGGCATGACGCTCAACCTCATGCCGATTACGGGGATTCCGCTTCCATTTTTCAGTTACGGCGGGTCGTTCATGCTGGCGTGCTGGCTCTCGATCGGGCTGATGACGCGGATCTCGAGCGAGGGACGTGGCGGACGAGTAGGAGAGCTCGCGATCTAGCCGTTCGTGCAGCGTAGGAGGCGGTCGCTGCCCAGCTTGCCCGAAGCTGACCAATCGGCCAGATTTCCCGAATGGCTTGGTTTCGTAAAGAGCGGAAGCCCCGGCAGCCGCGACGCGAAAAATTGGAGATCCCGCCCGATGCGTGGGAGAAGTGCGAGGCGTGCGGGCACACGGATCTCAGAGAGAAGTTCATCCGCAATCTCAATGTCTGCCCGAACTGCGACTTTCATCGTCGCATTCGTGCGGTGGATTACGTCAATCTGTTGCTCGACGACAACAGCTATGACGAGCTCGATGTCGACATCCGCTCGGTCGATCCGCTCTCCTTTCCCGAGTATCCGGCACGCCTGAAAAAGGCGCTCGCCAATGCGGGAGACTACGACGCGCTGATGTCCGTCTCCGGGAATCTCGGCGGGATGCCGATCAACCTCGGCGTCATGGACTTTGCATTCATGGGCGGCTCGATGGGATCCGTCGTTGGAGCGAAGATCGCGCGCCTCGGCCAGCGCTCGCTCGAGCGCAAATATCCGCTCGTGCTCATCTCGGCGTCCGGCGGCGCTCGCATGCAGGAGGGGGTGCTGTCACTCATGCAGATGGCAAAGACCTCTGCGCTGCTCGCACAGCTGGCGGAGCGGCGCATTCCCTACGTCTCGATCCTCACGAATCCGACGACGGGCGGCGTCAGCGCCAGCTTCGCAATGCTGGGCGATGCGATCGTGGCGGAGCCGGGGGCGGTGATCGGCTTCGCGGGTCCGCGCGTGATCAAGCAGACGATTGGGCAGGATCTGCCAGAGGGCTTCCAGACGGCGGAGTTCCTGCTCGATCATGGAATGCTCGACGTCGTGTCGCATAGGCGCGATCTGAAGAGCTCCGTAGGCGGGCTGCTGCGGCACATGAGCGGACAGCCCGCCGCGACGAGTTGGGTGTCGCCCTGATCGACGCTGGCTTCGCGGCGCGCTCGCCGCGTACGATGGTGCTAGTTTAGCGCGAATGAACGAGTCGTCCGGAACGTCCGCCTACGCAATCGCGCTGGACTATCTCTTCGCGCGTGTCTCGGGCGGATGGAAGATGGGGCTCGAGCGCACCGCCGAGCTGCTGTCGCTCCTCGGTGATCCGCATACGCGCGTGCGAGCCTTCCACGTCGCGGGGACGAACGGGAAGGGGAGTGTCATCAGTACACTCGAGGCGCTGCTGCGCGGACTCGGCCTTCGCGTCGGCAAGTACACATCGCCGCATCTCATCGATTTCCGCGAGCGCATCGCCGTGAATGGCGTGCCGATGAGCGAGGACGACGTCGTGGAGTTCATCGAGCGGTGGACGCCAGATGTCGAGCGCCTCGGCGCGACATTCTTCGAGGCGACGACGGCGATGGCCTTCGATCACTTCGTGCGCGAGAGGGTAGACGTTGCGGTAATCGAGGTTGGGCTCGGCGGACGGCTCGACAGCACGAACGTCATCACCCCTGTTGCCGCCGGCGTGTCGTCGATCGGCATCGACCACGTGCAGTACCTCGGCGACACGCTGGAGCTCATCGCGCGAGAGAAGGCGGGAATTTTCAAGCGCGGCGTGCCCGCGATCATCGGCGAGGGCGATCCGAAGCTGCGCGCATTTCTCGTCGAGCTCGCGTACGAGGCGGGTGCGACGCCCGTGCGTCCTGTGGCGGACGAGTGGACGGTATCCGGGATCTCGGTCTCGCTCGAGGGAACGCGCTTCACACTGCGCACGGAGCGAGGGGAGCAGAAGCTGCGCACACCGCTCATCGGCAGGCATCAGGCGATGAACGCGGCGACGGCGCTGTCGATGATCGAGAGTGCAGGGCCGCCCTACGCCGCGGCCGCGCTCCATCCGCAGGCGGCGCTCGATCGCGTGCGCATCGCGGGGCGCTTCCAGAGCGTGGGCTCGATCATCTTCGATGTCGCGCACAACCCCGCGGGATGTGCGGTGCTCTGCGAGACGCTGGAGGCGGTGAAGCCGGCGCGACCGGTCACCTGCCTGATGACGGCGCTTCGCGACAAGGACTGGAAGGCGATGATGATGACGCTCGCGCCGCTGGTCGATCGCTTCGTGCTTGCATCGCCGCCAAGCGTGCCGGCGGATCGCGCGTGGCCGATGGAGGAGGCGCTGGCATTCGCGATTCAGCAGGGCTGGCAGGCGACGGCGGAGCCGGACTTCGAAGACGCGCTCGCGGACGCGCGCACCGGGAGCGGAACGACGCTGATCACCGGCTCTTTTCACACTGTTGGCGACGCCATGGCGCGCTTGCAGGTGTCTCCGCTCGTTGCGTAGATTCCCTTGATGTCCCCCGGCGCACTACCAGGTTTTCGCGACTTCTATCCCACTGAGCTCGCGGAGCGATCGTACATCTTCCGGGGATGGCGGGACGTCGCGCGCCGGTACGGCTTCGTCGAGTACGACGGGCCGCCGCTCGAGCCCCTCAATCTGTACACGAAGAAGAGCGGCGCCGAGATCGTGGACCAGCTCTACAACTTCACGGACAAGGGCGGGCGCGAGATCGCGCTGCGGCCCGAGATGACTCCGACGCTGGCGCGCATGGTGGCCGCACGCGCAAACGCGATGCGAAAACCCGTGCGCTGGTTCTCGATTCCACAGCTCTTTCGCTATGAGCGTGCGCAGCGTGGCCGGCTCCGCGAGCATTTCCAGCTGAACATGGACATTATTGGCGAGGCGGATGTCAGCGCCGACGCTGAGCTGCTCGCTGCGGCGATCGACGTCATGCGCGTGTTTGGGCTCACGAACGAGGACGTGGTTGCACGCGTGTCGGATCGGCGTCTGCTCAACGCGCTACTTCGCGGCATAGGGATTACTGAGGCGCAGCTTCCGGCGGCCTATGCGGCACTCGACAAGCTCGATCGCGACCCGCGCGACGTGCTGCAGCAACGACTCACTGCCGCGGGGCTCAGCGATCAGACGTCGGCGCAGCTCTTCGCACTCGCGGGTGCGACGGCCGATGAGGAGGCCTTCACGCAGCTCGTACAGGCGGCCGGGGCCACCGAAGAGTGGGACACCGTCCGCCGCTACCTCGACCATCTCGAATCGCTCGGGGTGCGCGACTGGGTACGCCTCGATCTCTCGATCGTGCGCGGGCTCGCGTACTACACCGGCATCGTCTTCGAGCTGTTCGACGCGAAGGGCGAGCTGCGGGCGATCTGTGGTGGCGGTCGTTACGACACGCTGCTCGAGGCGCTCGGCGGCGTCAGCCTCCCCGCGCTCGGCTTTGGGATGGGTGACGTCGTGCTCGGTGAGCTGCTGCGCGTGCGCGGAAAGATGCCCGCGGCGGAACCGGTGGTGGATGTGTGGGTGGCGTACGGCGAGTCGGGCGGTGTGGAGGATGCGATGGGTGTTGCGGCAAAGCTTCGCGCGCGCGGCCGCAGCGTCGAGTACGCGCTCGGCAACCAGAAGCTCGCGCGGCAGCTCAAGGCCGCGTACGCCGCTGGCGCTCTGCACACCGTCGTGGTCGCGACGCCGGAGCTCGGCTCTGGCGAAGCGATGGTGAGGCGCATGGACGAGAAGACCGAGCGCAAAGTGCTGCTCGACGCATGGCTCGAGGAAGGATGAGCGGGATCTCTACACACGGAAGCAATGGCTGACGACAAGAAGCTGACCACCCGCAAGGCCGACTTCAGCGCGTGGTACAATGAGGTGGTGTTACGCGCGGAGCTCGCCGACTACTCGCCGGTGCGCGGATGCATGGTCATCCGCCCCGACGGCTACGGCATCTGGGAGCGCATGCAGCGTGCGCTCGACGACATGTTCAAGGCGACGGGACACCGCAACGCGTACTTTCCCCTGCTGATTCCGCAGAGCTTCCTGAGCAGGGAAGCCGAGCACGTGGAAGGATTCGCGCCGGAGCTCGCGGTCGTCACGCATGGCGGCGGCAAGGAGCTCGAGGAGCCTCTGGTCATCCGCCCGACGTCCGAGACGATCATCTACGCGATGTTCGCGAAGTGGGTGCAGAGCTATCGTGACCTTCCGCTGCTGATCAACCAGTGGGCGAACGTCGTACGGTGGGAGATGCGCACGCGGCTCTTTCTCCGCACGCTCGAGTTCCTCTGGCAGGAGGGGCACACGGCGCACGCGACGCACGATGAGGCCGAGGAAGAGACGCGCAGGATGGTCGGCATCTATCGCGACTTCATGGAAGGGTACATGGCAATGCCCGTGATCACCGGGCAGAAGACCAATTCGGAGCGCTTCGCCGGTGCGCTGCGCACGTACTCGTGCGAAGCCATGATGCAGGACAACAAGGCGCTCCAGGCCGGCACCTCGCACAACCTCGGGCAGAACTTCTCGAAAGTGTTCGAGCTCAAGTATCAGACGGAAGCCGGCGGCGAGGAGTTCGCGTGGAACACGAGCTGGGGCGTCTCGACGCGGCTGATCGGCGGGCTCGTGATGACGCACGGCGACGACACGGGGATCCGGGTGCCGCCGCTGCTCGCACCAACGGAGATCGTCATCGTTCCGATCTGGCGCACCGACGAGGACAAGGCGCGCGTGCTCGAAGCGGCGCGCAAGCTTCAGACATCGCTCACCGAATGGGAGCGCCGTGAACCGAACCGGCTTCGTGTGCACCTCGACGCGCGCGACAACATGAAGCCCGGCGCCAAGTACTACGAGTGGGAGCTGCGCGGCGTGCCGCTGCGGCTCGAGCTCGGGCCCCGTGACGTGGATGCGAATCAGTGCGTGCTCGTGCGGCGCGACACCGGCACGAAGGAAACGGTCTCGCTCGAAACGGTCGGCGAGGATGCCGAGGTACTGCTCGAGAAGATGCAGGACGAGATGCTCGTCGCGGCGCGCGACCGTCGCGAGGCGAACAGCATACGCGGCGAGATCAGCTGGGCGCGATTCGTCGAGGTGATGGAAGGCGAAGGCGCCTTCGTCTACGCGGGGTGGTGCGAGAGCGAGGAGTGCGAGCGCCAGATCAAGGAAGAGACGAAGGCGACGATTCGCGTGCTCCCCGACGAGGAGTTCCGCTCGTCGGAGCCGGCGACCACATGTCTCAAGTGCGGTAAACCCTCAACCGTCGAGGCGCTGTGGGCCAAAGCGTACTGACGCCGTCGGGATTCTCACGAATGGCGACCGGGGAGCTGGTGTGCGAAGGCGCGTCGCTCGAAGCGATCGCCGAGGCGGTAGGAACGCCGACGTACGTCTACAGTACGCGCGCGATTCGCGATCAGTACGACGCGCTCGACCGTGCACTATCGCCCGTGCCACACCGGCAGCATTACAGCATGAAGGCGAACTCCAACCTGGCCGTGCTCCGACTGCTGCAGGAGCGCGGTGCCGGCGTCGACATCGTCTCCGGAGGCGAGCTCTATCGCGCGCAACACGCTGGCTTCAGCTCGGACGCACTCGTGTTCAGCGGAGTGGGGAAGTCGCCGCAGGAGCTGCGCGAGGCGCTCGCGGCAGGGATCCTGATGTTCAACGTCGAGTCCTCCTTCGAGCTCGAGCAGCTGAACGCGATCGCTGGGGAGGTGGGGTTGCGCGCGCCGGTAGCGCTTCGGGTGAATCCCGAGGTGAAGGTCGACACGCCGCATCACTACACTCGCACGGGCGAGCGTGGAAACAAGTTCGGCATTCCGTTCGATGAGGCGCTCGATGCCGCGCGGCTCGCGCTCGCGATGCCGAACATCGCGCTGCGCGGGCTCGACATGCACATCGGCTCGCAGGTCTTCCAACTCGAGCCGTATCGCGACGGGCTCGTGCGCCTGCTCGAGCTCTACGAGCAGATGAAGGCGATGGGCGCGACCGAGATTCGCTACCTCGACATCGGAGGTGGCTTTGCGGTCACCTACGACGACGAGCAGCCGATGGATCTCGATGCGCTCGCGGCCGCGCTCCTGCCGAAGATTCAGAACTCCGGCCTGTCGCTCATCGTCGAGCCCGGTCGCTTCATCGTCGGCAACGCGGGGGTCCTGCTCGTGCGCGTCCTGCATCGCAAGAAGGCCGGAACGAAGGAGTACATCATCACGGACGCGGGGATGAACGATCTCGTGCGTCCATCGCACTACGATGCGTACCACGCCATCGAGGCCGTCCATGCGCGGGATACGAGATCCATCGTCGATGTCGTCGGCCCGGTATGCGAGAGCGGAGACTTCTTCGCGCTCGATCGCGAGGTCGAAGATGTCGAAGCTGGTGACCTCGTCGTCGTGCGCACCGCCGGCGCGTACGGCTACGTGATGTCGTTCAATTACAACTCGCGCCCGCGTGTGGCCGAGGTGCTGGTGGATGGCGACAAATTCGCCGTCGTAACTCGGCGTGAGAATTACGAGGATCTCGTTCGCCTCGAGCCGCAACATCTCGACTGGAGAACAGACTGATGCGTGTTGGAGTCCTCTCGGATTCTCACGACCGGGTGCCGGCGATCGCCGAGTTCGCAAGGCTCTTTCGCGAAGCCGGAGTCGCGATCGTGTTGCACGCCGGCGACCACTGTTCGCCATTCTCGCTCTCGCCGCTTCTCGCGGCCGACCTTCCGTTTGCCGGCGTCTTCGGACGCAACGATGGCGATCATCAGGGGTTGCTCGCCGAGGCATCGAAGGGGATGGGAACGGAGCTTTACGACTCGCCCCATTCGGTGGACGTCGCCGGAGTACGGCTGCTGCTCATCCACGACCTGAGCGACGTGGCCGAGCGATCGGTGGACGCGCACGCGGTGGTGATCCACGGATGCTCGCACATTAAGCAGTCGCACACATCGGGATCGACGCTGCTGCTCAACCCCGGCGAGGCGTGTGGATGGCTGTTCGGCGTGCCGACGGCCGCAGTGCTCGATCTCGAGACGCTGAAGGTCGACTTTCTCACGCTCGACGAGGCCGAGTGGAAGCGATAGGCGCGGGGATGGCGAGCAAGATTCTGATTCTCGATTTCGGATCGCAGTTCACGCAGCTGATCGCGCGCAGAGTGCGCGAGGCCGGCGTCTACTCGGAGATCCATCCGCCTACTCGCTCGGCCGAGTGGATCAAGGAATGGAATCCGACGGGGATCATCCTGAGCGGCGGGCCGAACTCGGTATACGACGATGGCGCGCCGACCGTGCCGAAGATCGTCCTCGACTTCGCTCCGACGCTCGGCGTCTGCTACGGGATGAACCTCATCGTGCATCTCATGGGTGGAGAGATCGCACCTGCGGATCGACGCGAGTATGGCCGCGCGGAGCTGATCATCGACGACAGCGACATGTTGTTCGACGGTTTCACGAAAGGCGAGTCGACCTCCGTGTGGATGAGCCACGGCGACCAGGTGAAGAAGGTCCCCGAGGGATTCGAGGTACTCGCACACAGCGCGAACTCGCACATCGGGGCGTTCAGAGCGCGAAACCGACCCATCTTTGGTGTTCAGTTCCACCCCGAGGTGGTGCATACGCCACGGGGCGGGGAGCTGATCGAAAACTTTCTCTTCGGCGTCTGCAAGGCCGTGCCGTCGTGGACGACTGGCGCGTACATCGAAGAAGAGGTCGCGAAGATCCGGGAGATGGTGGGTGACGCGAAGGTGATCTGCGGCCTCTCCGGCGGCGTCGATTCGTCGGTAGCCGCGGCGCTCGTGCATCGCGCGATCGGCTCGCAGCTCACATGTATCTTCGTCGATCATGGCTTGTTGCGACTGCACGAGCGCGAGCAGGTGGAGAAGACTTTTCGTGCGCATCTCGGCATCGAGCTGATCACGATCGATGCATCGGAACGTTTTCTGAACGCGCTGGAGGGCATCGAGGATCCCGAGGAGAAGCGGCGCCGCATCGGCCACACGTTCATTGATGTGTTCGAGGATGCGGCGGCCGAGGCGGGGCACGACGCGAAGTTCCTGGTGCAGGGAACGCTCTATCCCGATGTGATCGAGTCGGCGGCGCCGCACGGCGGACCGTCGGTGACGATCAAGACGCACCACAACGTGGGCGGGCTCAAGCCCGACATGAAGTTCGCGCTGATCGAGCCGCTGCGTGAGCTGTTCAAGGACGAGGTGCGCAAGGTCGGACGCGAGCTCGGGCTCCCCGAGCTCATCGTGGGGCGGCATCCATTCCCGGGTCCGGGGCTCGCGATCCGCATTCTCAGCGACATCACGCGCGAGAAGATCGATGTGCTGCAGCGCGCCGACGCGATCTATCTCGAGGGGATTCGCGAGGCGGGGCTGTACGACGACATCTGGCAGGCGTTTGCGGTGCTGCTGCCGGTACGCAGCGTGGGCGTCATGGGCGACTATCGCACGTACGAGAACGTCGTCGCCCTGCGTGCGGTCACGAGCCTCGACGGCATGACCGCCGACTGGTTTCCATTCCCGCCCGACGTGCTGGGCCGCATCTCGAACCGGATCATCAACGAGGTGCGCGGGGTGAATCGCGTGGTGTACGACGTGAGCTCGAAGCCGCCGGCGACGATCGAGTGGGAGTGAGTTACTTCTTTCCCGGCCGCTCTCCTCTCGCTCCACCCCTGGGCCGGCGCACCGCCCTCACCATCCCCGTCTTCCCCCCGCCAACGAAGAACTGATCGCCACCGTCGGACTCGAGCCCCGAAACTCCCACTCCCGTCGGCATCTCGAGCAGCTCCAGTACCTCGCCAGTTTTTGGGTCGATGCGTCTCACATCGCTGTAGTCGCCTTCCCAGGTGCCGTGCCACAGCTCGCCGTCCACCCACGTCACCCCCGTCACGAAGCGGTTCGACTCGATGGTGCGAAGGATCTTCCCGGTGTCGGGATCGACCTGATGGATCTTCTTCTCGCGATGCTGCCCAACCCAGAGCGTCCCCTCGGCCCACGCGAGCCCTGAGTCCCCACCGTCGCCCGGAGCGGGAATCGTCGCGAGCACCTGGCCGCTCTTCGGGTCGATCTTCTGAATGCGCTTCTCCGCGATCTGCCAGAGGTGCTCGCCGTCGAAGGCGGAACCGGCATGCGCCGGAACGTCGATCGAGCGTACGACAGTGCCGCTCGCGGCATTCATCGCGTTCAGCTTGTCCCCGGAGGCGAACCAGGTAAGCTCGCCGTCGTGCGTGACTCCACCCACCTGCTCGACACCCGGAAAGGGGCCGTACTCACGGATGATCTCTGCAGATGAGTGTTTCATGCTCACATGCTAGTCGATCGGCAGCGGAGACGGGAGTAACAAGGTTGTCGTGAATCCCGCAGCGGGGGCGGCAGTCCAGCGACGCGCGCGTCCACGCCCGAACCACTGCGCCTTGCCGGCGTCGGCCAGTGCGTCGAGTGCACGCTGCACCGTGCGCTGGCTCGTGCCAAGCGCGAGCGCGAGTGCGGAGCTCGACCACGACTCGCCATCGGTGATTAAGGCGAGCACAGTCGCGTGCTGCTCGTCGACGGGCTGCGCCAGCACGACAACGTCACTCGCGCCCACCTGCGCAAGAGCGAAGCCTTGCTTCGTCGCGCCCACTGCGGCGAGCGGCTTCAACACCGCGCGCAGGCGTCCGATCTCGACGCGCAGCCGCGCGCGATGCGAGTCATCGACGAACCTCGCCCCGAATGCCCGCGCGAGCAGCACATCGCGCGGTACGTCTTCTGGCCACGCCTCCGCCAGCGCGCGCACGAGCGCGAACAGCACCGGGCGCGTCGTGAGTGACACCACGGACCGTGCGTCGCGAACCACGTACCGACACGCGTCGACGACCAGGACGTCAGATGCATACAAGGCCTCCACATCCTCGAGGAGGAGCAGTCGTTCCGCTCCATGCGTGATGAGCCGCGCCGCAGGCGTGTGCAGCACGGCGGATGCATGCGCGACCTCGGCGGTCAGCGCCGGGATCCCTGCGTCGCGCGCGGCGCCCTCCGCCCGGGTGATCGCATCGCGCGCAGCGCGCGTCCGCAGCCGCCGCATGGCGATCCCCGAGACCACGAGCTCGTACCCCGCCCTCGACGCGGGACGCAGCACGGTGGCGTCGAGCTCCGCGAGGGTGCGCTCCGCGTCGTCGAGCCGTCCAATAAGGAGCAGTCTGCGAGCCTCGAGATAGCGCGCGTACGCGGCGTTCACGAGGTCACCGTGCGCCTCGAGCGTCGCACGCGCATCGACGAGCGCCTTCGCGGGCCACCTCAGCTCTCGCGACACGAGCGCGATCTCGGCTTCAGCGACGACGCACCGCGCGCGAGCCACCTCCTCCTTCGAGCCGAACGCGCGCGCCGCTCTCCGCACCAGCGCCTTCGCTCGCACGAGATCGCCCAGCTGCGCCATCGCGATGCCGCGCAGCGCGAGCGCCGGCGCGTCCTCGCGCAGCGCGACGCGGTTCAGTGCGCCAAGCGGGTCGCCGGCCGCGAGCGCATGCGCGGCGGCGGTGATTATCGAGTCCAATTAAATCGCGCCACAGTTGTCACTCACACATCCTCGTCGCCCGGCCACAATCTACCTCACGACCGCTGACCAAGTTGCCACCTGGGGCAGCGGATTACCCTGACTTGTACTCGACGGAGAAATGCGCGATGACCACTCACAAAACTGGCACACGAGAGGAATGGCTGGCGGCACGACTGGAGCTGCTGGAGGCGGAGAAAGAGCTCACACGACGTGGCGACGAGATCTCACAGCGGCGCCAGGCGCTGCCGTGGGTACGGGTGGATGCCGACTACAGATTCGAGACCGAGGAAGGCAACGTCGCCCTCGCGGAGCTGTTCGAGGGGAATTCACAGCTGGTCGTCTACCACTTCATGTTCGGGCCGGAGTACACGGCGGGCTGCCCATCGTGTTCGGCGATCGCGGATGGCTTCAACGGAATCTTCGTGCATCTCCAGAGCCATGATGTGTCATTCACCGCGGTCTCGCTGGCCCCGCTCGCGCAGCTGAAGGAGTACGAGCGCCGCATGGGATGGACCTTCCCCTGGGCCTCGTCGGTGAGCAGCGACTTCAACTTCGACTACAACGTGTCGTTTACGAAGGAGCAGCAGAGCAAGGGCACCATCGAATACAACTACCGGCGCGGTGGCCACGCGATGGATGACACGACCGTTCTCTCGGGACCGGTGGCCGAGTTCGCGGCGATGGCCGGAACGACCGCGGCGGCGTATACGCGACAGAGGCCCGGGATGAGCGCGTTCGCCCTCCAGGATGGCGTCGTCTACCATACCTACTCCACATATGGTCGCGGCGTGGACGCGATCTGGGGCATGTATCCGTGGCTCGACCGCGCACCCCAGGGACGGAACGAGCATGGCGTCTGGTGGAAGCGTCACGACGAATACTCGAAGCGCTGAGCGAGACGTGATGCCGATGACGGGACAGTCGTGGCTCAACAGCGCATCGTCGTTCCTCGGCATGTGGGACGTGATGATGGCAGCGATGATGCTGCCATCGTTGCTTCCGGTGTTGTGGCGGTTTCGGAGGGCTGCCCGCGGCACGGGTGAGACGCGACGCGACGTGCTGACCGCGCTCGTCGTCTGCGGATACTTCGGAGTATGGACCGCCTTCGGGATGGTGCTGTATCTGCTCGGCGTGGCGTTGGGAGCTGTGGAACTGCAGTTACCGGCGCTCCGGCGTGCGGCGTCGATGGCGATCGGAGGCCTCGCAATCTTTGTCGCCCTTCATCAACTCTCCACGTCGAAGGCGCATCATCTCGCCTGCTTCAGAGCGGTCTCGCGCGCACGCGGCTCGACGGCGCGCGCCAGCGCAGCGTTGCTGCTCGGCGTGCGACTCGGCGCTTACTGCGTTTGCGACTGTGGGGCAGTGATGGCGTTACTTCTCGTCTTTGGCGTGATGGACTTGCGGGCGATGGCTCTGGTGACAGTTGCGATCACCGTCGAGCGTCTCGCGCCGGCTGAATCTCCGTCGGCGATCGGTGCTAGCGGATCGAGAGCCAGTCCACATTGGTCGCGAACCCGGATGTCCTGATTCGTCCCTTGCGGGAACCAGGAAATGTCGCAATCGTCAATTGATGAGTGGGTTGCTTTCAACCGTGGTTGTGGGAGGGCGCATGCGATCCTTCGTTGTTGGACTTGCAGTCCTGGGTTCCCTGGCGGCATGCGATTCGACGACCGCCAACAGCAACGCGAGCCAGCTGCAGCTCGCGCAGCATCAAGCGCAGTGGGAGAACCGGAGCTTTCATTCGTACACGTACGATTATCACAACAGCGCGCCGCTCGGGAACGCCAACGTGCACGTGACCGTGACTGCCGATACCGTCTCGAGTGCGCTGGACGTGGTCACCGGCATGCCGCCACAGAACGGCGTCATCGTTCCGGCGATCGATGGGCTCTTTGTCCGTGCGCACGCGATTCTCGGAGAGAAAGGCGCGACGGTGGATCTCGAGTTCGACTCGCATCTCGGCTATCCAACACACGTCTCCGCCTTCAACAACAATCCCGGCGGCGGATACGATGCAACGGTGTCCAATCTGCATCCAACAGCATAGGCTGCGATGCTGAAGCGCGCCCGCGACGATCTCTCGTCGCGGGCGCGCTTGTTATTCTCTTCGTCAGGGAGCCCCGGCTGTCCTCACGCCGCTGAACATCGTCCATCCTCCAGGTCGCCTGTTCAACACCAACTCATGGTAGGCGAGCGATATCACCACGGTCGCGGTCACGGCGATCATCCCGGGGCGCCCCACCGCGGCATCTTCCCACGCGGAGATCGCGAGCGCTGCGGATGCGACAAGGCTCAGCACATTCATGAGCGGAAAGAATGGCGTCCGAAAAGTTCCGGCGATGCCTGTCAAGCCGCGCCAGCGTCCGGCGACTACTGCGAGATTGAGCAGCACCCAGGTCACGATCTGAAAGCCGGACGCGAGGATGATCAACAGCGGCAGGCTGATGAAGCAGCACGCGGCAGAGGCAAGCGCGAGTGAAAGTGTCGCGATCCACGGCGAGCCGAATCTCTTGTGCACGCTCGATAGCAATGGGTTCAACGAGCCCGGCCAGATGCGGTCGCGCCCCGAGCTGTAGATGAATCGACCATAGCAGCTCAGTACCGAAACGCATGCGTTGAACAGCGCCGCGATCACGCCGACGGTCACGAGGGTCGCGAACGTCGGGGACGCGCGCTCGGCGAGAAAGGCGTTGAACGGTGACTCGCTGGCCAGCACGGTCGACAGGTGGTCCGTGCCGACGACCACCCCGAGCACTGGTACGAATTCGCAGAAGACCGTGATCACGACGAGGATGATGACCAGGCGACCGATGCTCCGGGGCTCGTGCATCTCTTCGCTGAAGTACACCGCCTGTCCCGCGCCGGCGGTTGCCCAGGATGCGGCAGCGATTGCGAGCGCGAGCGCGCTGAGCGAGAGCGAAGCTCCAGTTCCGCCCGTGAATGACATCGGATGCGTAAAGATGTTCGCGACGCTCTGTGTCGAGTGACCGAAGCCCAACACGGCCAGCAGGCCGAGCGCGAAGAGCTCGACCATCAGAAATGCGCCGGTGAACATGGCGCCGGTGCGAATATTCAGAATAGCGAGCGACGCAGCGATCGCCAGGGCGGCGACTGCTGTGCCGCCGGAGGGGAGCACTGGCCAGAGCGCGCGCATGTAGAGCGCGACCCCCGTTCCACAGATCGCGAGAAAGATCAGCGATCCAATGAGCGTGATGCCGAACTGCATGAAGCCGGCTCGGGGTCCGAGCGAATTGCCGATGATCGCGTAGTCGCCGCCCGCGAGCGGAAAGGCGGATCCCAGCTCCGCCTGCGAGAAGGTGAAGATGAGAGTGAGCAGGCCGCCCAGTAGAAAGGCGAGGGGAGCACCCGTCCCCGCGGTATGTAGTACGTCGGCGCCCGCCACCAGCACTGATGCGCCGGGGGACAGAACCGACAGCGTGAGGAAGACGAGTCCGAGAGGACCCAACACACGCAACAGCGGCTTTACCTCGAAGTCCGACAAGTCATTCTCTCGCGGTGGAGGACGGGCCGAAGAGACAGCGCCTGGCGCGCATTGTCAATCATGCCAACTGCGGCGCGGCACCTCACTACGCCGCGCCGGCAGTATAGAACTCCGAAGGTGAGCCGGCCGGGTCCGCTCACAGCAACTTGGTTGCGTGCGTGCATTCCGCGAATTTGCATTCGTCGCGCAGCGCACACTGGAGGACGCATGCGATCAGTCATCGTGGGACTCGCCTTCATCGCAGCGCTCGGCGCATGCGAGGGCACTCGCGCCGTCACGAGCGCCGACAAGGCCGGCCTCGCGGAGCACGAGGCGCAGTGGGCCGCGCGCACGTTCCACAGCTATGTCTACGATTACTACGAGACGCAACTCTCAACGAGCTACAACGTGCACATCACCGTCGTAAACGACACGGTGACGACAGTCATCGATACGCAAACCGGGCAGCCGCCTGCCGTTCCACGCACGTGGCCCACGATCGACGGGCTGTTCAACGAAGCCGACTTCGCGGTGCGGAACGGCAACTACTCGGTCTCGCTCGAATACGACGACCAGTACGGTTATCTCACGCTCCTGAGCCTGACGTCGAACAACCCGGGCGGCGGCTTTCTCGCACGCGCGTCCAATCTGCAGCCGCTTCCTGAGCGTGGCTACTCGACCACCGGGCGCGCGTCGGAGAAGGCGCCGAACACGATCGCGCCAACAAGACTCAGCGCGGCGGCCAGCGCGAAGGCGGCCGCGTACGTCCCGGTGATATCCACCAGCAACCGGTTACCGCCACCCCGATAATGCCCGGCACCGTGCCGATGCTGTTGCTCAGCCCCACGAGCAGCGCGCTGCGTCGCGGCGCGACGTCGAGAATCGCCGGTGAGTACCCGCACCACGTGCACCCAAGGGCGCCGGTAGCGGCACAAAGGAGCCCGAGCGCCGACGCCGGTGAGTGAGAGAGGCGCGTCAGCAGCAGGAACGCCGCGCATGCAGCGAGACCCGAGCACTGCATCAGACGCCGCTCGAACGTCGTGCTCACACCGCGCGCGATCATGACGTCGGGAAGCCACGCCGCCACATTCATCGTTATGAACATCGCGATCCACGGCGCCGCCGAGAACATTCCGGCACTCGCGATGCTGAGTTTCTGCACGTCGCGGAAATAGCTCGGCAGCCACGATAGGAGCACGTAGAGATCCCACATCGTCGCGAACTGTCCAATCACGATCGCGACAACGGATGCGCGCAGCATCCACCGGTGCGATCCCTCGACACGAGTCCGCGTCGCATCGCCGCCAGGAGCGGCGGCGAGAAGCGCGCACTGCGCGGCATCGACCCGGGCATCGGATGCCGGGTCATTCTCGATGTCGTGGAACCAGTACGACGTCCAGAGGAGACCGACGCCCCCGAACACGTAGAAGGTTGCGGGCCACCCATATCCCACGACGAGCCACGCGGATCCGAGGAGGCCGACCACCGTTCCCACCGGAACGCCACTCAGGAGCCGTGCGATCGCCCGCGCGCGCTCCGCCGCAGGCACCCCCCGCCCGAACAGCCCGTAGGCCGCCGGAAACCGTCCCGGCCTCGCCTATCCCCATTCCGATGCGCGCCGCGATCAGCAGCGGGAGGGAGGTCTACGCCGCGAGCGGAGTGAGGAGCGTGAAGATCGACCACGCGAGCACCGAAAATCCGAGCACCCGCTTCCCGCCGTATCTCGTCGACAGAATTCCCGCGACGTACATGAACAGCAGATATCCCGCAAAGCACGCGGAAAGAACGAATCCTTTTTCGGTCTGCGACCAGCCGAAATGTTCCTTCATCGCGACGGCGGCCACGGAGATGCTCACGCGGGTCCGTATAGGCGATGATGCATGCGAGCATCGCGAGCAATACGACCGCACGCCGCCTCGGCCAAGCGCTTCGCGCGGAGGCGGTGGCGGAGTGTGTATCAGACATTGTCATCAATGCGAGCAGCAGTCGACGTTGATTTTACTTGCGCTTTACAAGTCACTTTCCCATCCTCACGGGGGATCGCTCGCCGTGAATGGAAATGAGAACGGCTCAATGATGCAAATGCGAATCGGAGGTTACAGATGACTTCAGCGCGGGTGCTGGTCGGTACGCGAAAGGGCGCGTTCGTTCTCACGTCCGACGGGATGCGGAAGGATTGGAAGGTTGACGGGCCACATTTCGCCGGTTGGGAGATCTATCACGTGGCGGGGTCGCCGGTGGCTCCGAACCGCTTGTACGCGTCGCAGTCGAGCGGGTGGTTCGGGCAGATTATCCAGCGCTCGGATGACGGTGGCAAGACATGGGGGCCTGTCGGCAATAAGTTCGAGTACGACGGCATTCCAGGAACGCATCAGTGGTACGACGGCACGCCGCATCCGTGGGAATTTAAGCGCGTATGGCATCTCGAGCCGTCGCTCACTGATCCCGACACGGTCTACGCTGGCGTCGAGGATGCGGCACTCTTTCGGTCCGTCGATGGCGCACACAGTTGGGAAGAGTTGTCGGGGCTGCGGAAGCACGGCTCGGGTCCGCGGTGGCAGCCGGGTGCGGGCGGGCTGTGTCTCCACACGATACTCATCGATCCTCACAATCCTGATCGTATTGTCATCGCCATCTCGGCGGCCGGCGCATTTCGAACCGACGACGGCGGGAAGAGCTGGCGCCCGATCAATCAGGGACTGACATCGCCGTACATTCCGGATCCGAACGCCGATGTCGGCCACTGCGTTCACAAGATCGCGATGCATCCTTCGCGGCCCGGCGTGCTCTTCATGCAGAAACATTGGGACGTGATGCGCAGCGACGACGCGGGCGACAACTGGCGCGAGGTCAGCGGAAATCTTCCGACGGATTTTGGATTCGCGATCGACGTGCACGCGCACGAGCCAGAGACCATCTACGTCGTCCCGATCAAGAGCGACTCCGAGCACTATCCACTCGAAGGCAAACTTCGCGTCTACCGCAGCCGCAGCGGTGGCAACGAGTGGGAGGCGCTCACGAAGGGCCTTCCGCAGGAGAACTGCTTCGTCAATGTGCTTCGCGACGCAATGGCCGTCGACTCGCTCGACACGTGCGGTGTCTACTTCGGGACGACGGGTGGGCAGGTCTATGCGTCGCGAGATGCGGGTGACAGCTGGGAGCCGATCGTGCGCGACCTGCCCGCGGTGCTCTCGGTCGAGGTGCAGACGCTGTCATGATCCGCGTCGCGCTGCCGCAGCATCTGCGCACGCTCGCGCGCGTCGACGGCGAAGTCGCGCTCGACGTCGATGGGGCGGTGACCCAGGCCTCGGTGCTCGATGCGCTCGAGGCGCGCTATCCGATGCTTCGCGGAACGATTCGCGACCAGACGACGAGGAAGCGCCGCGCATTCGTGCGCGTCTTCGCTTGCGAGGAGGATCTGTCGCACGAGTCCGTGGATCGCGCGCTGCCCGACGCGATCGCGAAGGGAGAGGATGTCCTAATGATCGTCGGCGCTATCGCCGGGGGATAGAAGCCGCGTCGGATCGCTAGCTACACGCCCTTCTCCTCGAGCAGCTTCAGAAACTGTCCAGGCTCCGTCAGCCCCAGCAGACGATTCGGCACGTCGGCTTCCTTGCTGAACTGCGCGATCTTCCCGAGCACGGGCAGATACTGATTCGACACTTCGAGCGGCGGCGCGACGATGAGGAAGAAGAAGTTCACCGGCTTGTCATCGATCGCCTTGAAGTCCACCCCGCTCGCCTTCCGGCCGAAGGCGACGCGAAGCTTGTTCACCACGAGTGAGCGGCAATGCGGAATCGCGATCCCGCGTCCGATCCCGGTCGACCCGAGATTCTCGCGCCGCTTCAGCATCTTGTAGAGCATCCCCTCCGACTTCTCGTCGAGCCCCAGCAGAGAGATCAGCTCCTTGAGCACGTCGTCCTTCGTCGTGGACTCGAGGTCGAGCTTGATTGCGTCTTCGGTGAAGAACTGGCGTAATTCCATCAAATCCTCGTCGGCAGTATCGATGCGTGCGTGCGGGCCGCCGCCCGCCGCAGCACAGGAAGGTAGCCGGGCTCGCGTCGAGTGTCAAACTCCATGCGTTGCATGGACTTGCAACGGTCGCTAGATTTCCCCAGATGCGCTTCCCGGTCGAGTTGACGCACCCCGTTCCACTCTACCTCGCGCCCATGGCGGGAGTGTCGGAGTCGCCCTTTCGCCGGCTCTGCCGGCGCTTCGGCGCGGATGTGGTCGTCACGGAATTCCTGTCGGCCGAGGGGATTCGTCGAGAGAATGAAGCCACGATCGCAAAACTCCGCTTCGCCGCGGACGAGCATCCGATCGGCGTCCAGATCTTCGGCTCCGATCCCGCCGCGATGGGCGACGCCGCCGCACTCGTCACGGATGTCTTCGCGCCCGACTTCATCGACATCAACTTCGGCTGCCCAGTCAAGAAGGTCGTCAAGCGCAATGGCGGCTCGGGGTGCCTCAAGGATCTCACACTCGTCGCGGACATCATTCGCGGCGTGCGCGCGCGCACGCATCTTCCCGTCACCGCGAAGATCCGCAGTGGCTGGAACGAAGAGATGCGCGATCCAGTCCGCATCGCGCGGGTCTGTGAAGATGCCGGCGCGGCGGTCATCGCGTTACACGCCCGCTCGCGCACGCAGATGTACTCGGGGCGCGCGAACTGGGACGAGATCTCCGCCGTCGTCGACGCGGTCGCCGTCCCCGTGCTCGGCAACGGCGACATCAGCTGCGCCGCCGACATCGTGCGCATGCGCGAGCACACCGGATGTGCCGGCGTCATGGTCGGACGCGGATCGTTCGGACAGCCATGGATCTTCGATCAGGCGCGCGCGCTGCTCGACGGTCGGCCCATGCCCGCTCCGCCACCGGTCGCCGAGCGTTTCGCGATCGCGCTCGATCATGCGCGCATGGCAGACGCATACGAGCTCGATCAGCGCGGCGCCGCGATTGAATTCCGCAAGCACCTCGGCTGGTACGTGAAGGGACTTCCGGGATCGGCCGATCTGCGTAAGCGCCTGCACGCGGTCACCTCGCTCCTGGAAGTCGAGGGGATCTTCGCCGACTATCTGGCCATGGTGTCGCGCGGCGATGTGCCGCAGCGGCAGCAAGGCGTTCGGGAAGAGGAGACGCGGGCGGCGTGAACCTCGAGCGTACGCAGGCACTCCTCGATCGCGTCGCGAGTGGAGAGATCGAAAGCGGGGACGCATTGCGCCTGCTCTCGCTCCCCGACAGCGAGTCGCTCGGGTTCGCCACCATCGATCACCATCGCGCGCTGCGGCAAGGGTTTCCCGAGGTCATCTTCGCGGCCGGCAAGACACCGGAGCAGGTGCTGGCAATCGCGACGCATCTCAACGCCGACGGCGAAGGCTTCCTGGCTACCCGCGTGCAGCAGGAGATGTGGGGGCCCCTTGCAGAGCGCTTTCCGGGCACGGAGCTGAATCAACTAGGGCGCGTGGCCTATCTGGCCCCGACCGCGCCTCCGCAGGCGACGAGGGGGCCGGTGTTGGTGATCACAGCGGGGACCAGCGATCTTCCCGTAGCGGAAGAAGCGGCGGTGTGCGCGCGGGCCTTCGGCGCCCAGGTCGAGCGGCTCACGGACGTCGGCGTGGCGGGAGTTCACCGCCTGCTGTCTCGCGGCGAGCTATTGCAGAGCGCGGCCGTGATCATCGTCGTGGCGGGAATGGATGGGGCGCTCCCCTCGGTGGTCGGCGGGCTGGTCGCCATCCCTGTGATCGCGGTACCCACGAGTGTAGGATACGGCGCAAGCTTTGGCGGAATCGCTGCTCTGCTCTCGATGTTGAACAGTTGCGCCGCGGGCGTGACTGTCGTCAATATCGATAATGGATTCGGAGCGGCGTACGCGGCCTCGCGTATCATCCATCGCTGATTCACCTCCTCCATCCCTTGAAGGCGGCGACGTCTGTCTGCCATTCTGCCTGAACGGTCGCGTCCAGCCGTCCTGCTAGCGTTCTGCTTTGCCTTTGCGATCATCGCAAGCAGTTACGCACGCTCGCCACTCTTCGCGCTCATGTGCTGTGTGATCGCGCTCCTCTCGTATCAGAAAGGGGTGAGCGTCGGCATCGTGAGCGCAGTCATCGGCACGGCGATCGCATTCACGCTGGACCCGTATGCCGTGCACCCGTTCCACATCAAGATGATCGTGAGTGTCGTGGTCCTCGCGATCGTCTCCGTCGTGAGCGGGGACATCTTCGGGCGCATCGTGCCGGGGGCCACCGTCGCCAAGGCGGCGGTCGCGCCAACGCGCTCCGTCCGGGGTCTCGAGACTCCCGCGCGCGGCACGCGCGCCGTCCCCGAGCCGCGACGCTCGCTCGCGATGGAAGTCCAGCCGGAGAGCAATGTCGAGCAGGAGACGATCTCGCGCTTCCTGCGCGAGATGCGCGACCAGATCGGCGGTGATGAAGTAGTGCTGTGGCGCTACGTTCGCGAGAGCGATGAGCTGCTCCCGGTGTCATCGGCATCGAGTCCGGTTCCCACTGTCACCTTCGAAACGAACCCGCCCCTCGAGTCGCTCGTGCACTGGGCGGTGCAGCAGGGGCTGCCGACCACCAACTACGACACTGAATCTTCGTTCTTCCTCACCGCATCCGTCGGGAAGGAAGGCCGCTTCCACGGCGCGCTGGGGGTGTACGCCGAGGATCGCGAGAGTCTCTCGCGCGAGAAGGCGAAGATTTTCCTGCCGCGCTACGCAACGCGGCTCACGATGCTCGTGGACATGCTCTCCGATGGCAAGGAGACTCGACGCTATCGAGGGAAGGCGGACAGGGTCGTCGTCGCTGCACAGAAGATTCAGAAGAGCCAGGACCTCGCCGCACTGGACATCGCCATCTGCGAGAGCGCGCTCGACGTAACCGGCGGCACACGATGCGCCTTCATCCGCTGGAACGAGGCGGAGGACACGGCGATCGTCGAGAGCGTGACGCCGCTACACACGATCGAGCCCGGCTTCGCCGTCGCGCCGGATTCGATCATCGGGAAGTTCCTGCGCAATTCGGACCGTCCGCGCATGGCCGTGCGCGAATCGTATCGCAAGTCCGAGGGCCTTCCTTTCAGCCCGCTGGAATCGTCGCGCAAGATCGGATCGCTCGCGATCGTGCCGCTGGTGGTCGACGATGAATTGATCGGCGCGGTTTGTGTCGAGGGCGACGAGGAAGCGCAGATCACCTCCGTCGAAGCCGAGCTCCTTTCCATGCTCGCACCGGTCGCGTCGGTGGCGCTCAAGAACGTCGAGCAGCTGCAGGATGTCACGCAGAAGTCCAATCACGATGCGCTCACCGGACTCGCGAATCGTCGTCAGTTCGAAGAGCGGCTGCGGCACCACCTGCTCGAGCACGCGCGTCACCGGCAGCCCGTGTCGCTGATCCTCCTCGACATCGACATGTTCAAGACGGTGAACGACATCTTCGGGCACCAGGGCGGAGATGAGGTGCTCAAGGAAGTCGCGGAAGCCGCACGGAATACGATTCGCGAGATCGATCTCTGCGCGCGTTACGGCGGCGAGGAGCTCGCGATCCTTCTTCCGCAGACGAATCTCGCCGGCGCCTCGCGCACGGCGGAGCGGTTGCGCGAGGCCGTCGCAAATCTCCGGGTGACGCCCCCGAACGGTGGCTCGCCCATCACGGTGACGGCGTCGTTCGGCGTGGCGTCGTACACGGAGAGTGTGAAGGCCGGCGACCTCCTCTTTCCCGCGGCGGACATGGCGCTCTATCAGGCGAAGAGCGCGGGGCGGAACTGCGTGCGGCAGGCGATGTCGCGCAGCTCCTTTGGAAAGGGAACGGGCACCGCGGACTGACCCGTCAGTCGCGCGTAGCGAGGCACAACTTCCTTGGCGGCGGGATGTGCAGTTGCTATATTTGATCGTAAGTCGGGCCTGAAATGGTTTCGATTGTGTAGAAGAAGCTGTGGTCGCGTGCCCAGGTCCTCGGGTTCCTGGTAAAACCCTCGGGAAACTTTTCAACTGCCAACTCAAACATGGCCCTCGCAGCGTAACTTCGGTTACCGCTTGTGAGTGCCTACGAGGAAGCCCGCCCGGGGCGGCTTCGTAGGTATCGAAAATCTGGGCTAGTCATGCGTCGCGCTTTCAGGCACGTGGCGAAAATTTAGAGAGCTTATCCGGCGGTGGGTCGTTCACCAGCCAGCCGTCGGAAACATCAATCGGTGGACTACGCACGTAGAAGCTGTGGTTGATCCTATGCAAGACGCGAGTTCGACTCTCGCCAGGTCCACGTG
>JBDSHG010000228.1:0-22608 GCA_039918615.1 Gemmatimonadaceae bacterium
CGTCGTCGTCATCGCGCACCGGAGCAACGTCCGCATCGCGTGGCCGATCTCGGCGTACTTCATCTTCTCGCTCTTCGGCACGTACTCGTATCACGCCGAGGCGGAGCACGCGCTGCACAAGGATTGGCTGCGGCGAATGGCGTACTTCCCCGCGTTTCTCGCGCAGTCGATCGGGTTGAGCGTCAACAACGCGAAGGCGGCGCTCGAAGCGTGGTTCGGCATCAAGTCGGGATTCATCCGCACGCCGAAGTACGACCTCACGCATCGCGGCCAGCGCTGGCACCAGCTGCAGTACCGCAGCCGCTTCAGCTGGACGGTATTCATGGAGCTCGCGCTGGCGATCTACACGACGGCCGGACTCGGCTACGCCTTTGCGACGCACGAGTACGGGGCGACGCCGTTCCTGATCCTCTTCGCGGCGGGGTACTGGATGGTGGCGGGCTATTCCATTCGCCACGGGCTCGTGCACGTATCATGGAGGACGCGTGCCGGTGCGAATCGCGTGGAAGAGCTCGCGGAGGCGATGTTGCCGGAGCCGATCGGCGCGCGCGCGATGTCCGCGGCGTCGGGCGAGCGGTGATGCTCGCGCGGCGCGCGGCATGCGCGCTGGCGCTGGCGTTGGCGGCGTGCAGCTCGGGGGAGGAGCCGCAGGGTGCGAAGTCCGTGACCATCGTGCCAAATCTCACGGGGTATAGCACGTTCGAGCTCGGCCCCTCCGGTGCTGGCGCGAACGACACATCGGCGGGGACGTTCAGCTATCTCATCGTCGACGGCGCCATCGACTGGTACGCCTTCGCAACGCATCTGCGGCCGGGACGTGCGTACCGTATTCTGCTCACCGCCGCCGATGGGAAGGAGTACGCCATTGCGAGCCGCCGTTCGGACGCGGATGGATCGCTCGGCGCGCACGGTGTAGAGACGGTGCTGATGAACCGGCAGTGCGTCGGCACCGAGGATCCGTCGCGGAGGTCGTTGGCATCGGCGCTCTCACTGCGCGTCGCGGTGAAGCGCGACGGCTCGGCGAGTGGCGCGAGTGGCAACGACATGCTTGGCTCCCGAAGCGCGCTCCCATGCGGCGGGAATGGCGATGGGAACTTCGACTACGTGCTGCGGTCCGTCGATTCGGTGCTGGTCACGCGGTAATCTCATGTCCTCGACCATTGCGATGGCGCCAGGAGGCTCTTCCGCATCATCGGCGGCGAGCGCGATTCGGGATCCAGCATCCGGGCGCAGACTCGAGTGGCAGTCCGCGCTCTGCCTGGCATTCTTCGGCGCGGTGGCTATCGCACTCGTATTTGCGTATCCCGACAGCTCGTCCGCCGACGGAGGGACGCACTTTCTCGAGGCGCAGTGGGCATGGCGGCCGGGGCATCACTCCCTGCTGGTGGACGTCTGGGGTCGACCGCTCTTCACGTTGATCTATTCGCTTCCGGCGGCTCTGGGATACAGAGCCGCGAAGCTCTTTACAGTCGTCATCTCTCTTGCGGCCGCATGGCAATGCTGGCGCGTTGCGGCGCTGTTGCGGTTCGATCGGCCGGCGCTCGTGATCCCGCTGTTGTTTCTCCAGCCGACATTTTTGGGGGTGGCGCCGGAGACGATGACGGAGCCGCTCTTCGGCCTCGTGCTCATCGTCGCGTTACGGCTGCACTTCGAAGGACGGGTTCGCGCGGGCGCCGTGCTCGCGTCGCTCCTCCCCCTGGCGCGGCCCGAGGGCCCCTTTCTGGTCGCCCTCTGGGGTGTGTGGATTCTGCTCGACAGCCGATTGTCGGGCGCGTGGTGGCGTCGGATACCCACGACGTTGCTGCTCGCGACTGGAGTAGTGGTGTGGTGGCTGGTCGCACTTGCAATCACGCGCGATCCGCTTTGGATCAGGCATAACGCGCCCTGGACGCTTACGAGCGCGGCTGCGAGTCACGGCTCCTTCTGGCTCTATTGGAACATGCGATGGGAGATTTTGGGCCCCCAGCTCTGGCGCGTCTTCATCGTCGGGATGGCGGCGCTTCTGATTCGGCGACGGACGCTGCAGCTGCCGTCTCTCGTCCTCGTCATCTTCCTCCTGCACTCGACGATGTGGGCGAAGGGGCTGATGAACACCGAAGGCTTCCCGCGCTACATCACCTGCACCGCTCCCGCAATTGCGTTGATCACGCTTGCCGGCTGGAACGTGTTGGCGGACGCGCTGTCATGGATGATGGAGCAGATCGGCGCAGCGCGCGTTCGGCAGCCCGTCATCACGCTGCTCTCCGCGCTGGTGCTACTCAGGTCCGGCTGGTACGCGCTCACGTATGTCGATGGACAGGAAGGATCACGCGCATCATGGGCGATCGACGACAGTTATCGCTGGTTTCTCGCTCATCCGCGCCCGGTGCGGGAGCTCGCGTGGAGTCGTCCATATGTCCCGATTCTCTTCGGATGGGATCCATGGAAAACGCTGCATTGGACGAGCGATCGGCAGCACAACCTGTCGCTCATTCAAGGTGCTCCGTCCGGAACGCTTCTGTTCTGGGACGATGCGACGGGAGCTGATTGGTATCACATCGCAGCAGACGATTTCGCTGGCGCCGGCTTCGCACGACTTCGCTCGAAGTCGTACGAGCTCTTCCCTCTTCTACCGGGCGACTCGTGGAATCACAGTACCCAACCAAGGCACGAGGCGATGCATTTGTTTTACAAGGAGTAGTACATCCGCGAGCGAGTAGTCGGGCGGCTATCGCGTGCCGTCGTGGGGTAGTGCCGAAGTGCCGGTGAAATTCGCGGCACCGTCATCCAGCAACACGTAGTCATAGTTGCCGTCGCCATTACCGTGGCAGGGAAGCTGCGAGCCGGCGACTGACCGCGCGACGCCCGACATCGTTCCAGCTACCGGGGACCCGTCGCGCTTTACCCAGAACTTGATGACGTGTGCTCCCGACACAGCGCGCGGCGCGTCGTAGTTGCTGCCGACGCACACGCCCTCTTCGAAACGCGAAAGCGTGGTATCGATGGAAAGTCCACCGCCCGCGTCGGGAGAGTAACTGGCGACAGTATAGATCGCGCTGTCGACCTGCATCTCCAGTACGTAGCGATGATCGGGCGTGAGTCCATGCGCGCGAAGCTGGAAGCGAAGCGATGCGCCGGTCGGCGCATAGAGAACCTCACCGGTGGCGCCGCCAGCGCTTGCGGGGATCGGCCGGAAGGCGGAATCCTTCTGCGACAGCACCACGAGCACGAGGCCGTCGCCGCGGGCCTTCGGAGCGCGATTCGCAATGCGCGCCGAGACGTATACCACAACAGCCGTAGCGACGAGAGCGGGAACGAGCGCGCTGAGAAGGGTTGCGAAGGGAAAGCGGGCTTTCGTTCGTACCGGAGAGTGTTTCTGATCATTCCGCATGCCTTCAGTTTCCGAGCCGCTCACAGTGGTGTCAATCGCGCTATCCCGGTGTGCGCACACGGCAGACCCGCGCAGTATCCAGCTTCCATCGCTCTTCCCAGCTGGCGAGCGCATCGGCGATCACGCTATCCCGCTGTGCGCTCCTCACGCGGACGTCGTAGAAGCTCCACCCCGGCGGCTCGCCTCCAGAGTAGCCATTGATGGTCGGCACTCCGCGCTCCATCGAAGCCCACATCGCGTCAACCTGATAGCTCCACGGATCGTCGTCACCACCCATCGTCGTGTAGAGAAAAGCCTGGCACGACGCGCCGATGCCAGCCGCTACACGCGCAACGCGCATGCGCCCCTCGAGCTTGTCGTACGATCGCGGATCCCCACCCTGTTCGGCCACGACCACCGCGACTATCGCGGCGACCGCGAACGTGCGTCGGCGCTGATCGCGGCGCCGAATCTGCACCGCCGCGCGCGACGGCGGAACGCGTCGCGCGCGGGAGATCGCGTTGATCAGGAGCGCGACGCCGAGCGAGGCGGGAAATAGTATCGCGATTCCGATGCGCGAGACGGCGCGCAGCGCGTTGGCGCCCGGCACAACGAGATATACCCCGCGCCAAAGTGTAAAGCCGCCAGGCCATTCGGTGGCGAGCACCGCCATAGTCAGCGGCACGAGGACCATCCACTGCACCGATCGCCGGCGTCGCGCGAGCCAGAGACCGAAGGCAGCGAGAAGCGCGGTGGCAACGCCGATGCCGAGACGATGCTCGTGCTCGAGAGGGAGCGCGCGAAAGATTTCGTTCGATGCGAGCCATCCGTAGAGCCAGCTGTGGCTGCCGAGGTACGCCCACGACTCGACGCGCGGCAGCAGGGGCTCGACCATCGCGAAGCTGCGCACCCCAACTTCGCGCTCGGCGCCGACATAGTGCGTGGCGAGCGGCGCGAGGGCGAGCGCGGCGAGCACGGCGGCAATCGCCAACGCGCGCGCGTTCGCGCGGGCGGTGAGCACGAGCCGTCGACGCGCGCGCGGAAGCACGAGCGACCAGAGCGCCGCGATGAGCAGCGCAAAGCAGAGAAACCAGCCGTTGTAGAAGCCTGAATAGAACTGCGCGACGCACGCGACCGCGAGCGCGAAGATCCATGCAGTGCGGCGCACGACGATCGTGACGCCGGCGCGGAGCTCGGGCTCGGGCTCGAATACGCGTAGCAGCGCGAAGATCGCGAGTACGATGTAGCAGTGCGCGATGAGCTGCGCGTGCATCACCTGAGACGTCCGCATCGCGGCGAAGCAGAGCACCACCGCTCCTGCGGCGGATGCGAGCGGTCGGCAGCGGAAGCCGCGCCAGAAGAGGACGAATGCGGACGCGAAGTTCAGCGTCGCAAGCGCGAGCATCCAGAGCTGGAAGGCACTGTCGGGGGCGAGCCCCGCGACGCGCAGCGGCCAATAGAGTGGCGCGACGCCGAGCAGCACATCCGAATACGCGGCGGTGTTCGTCGCCGGGTAGAACACCGGAGGGCTCCAGAAGCGCTCGTGGCCCGGCACTCCCAGCATCCACCGATAGCCATGCTCGAGGATGTAATTGTTGAGTCGCGCATCGGTCCAATCGCCCTGCACTCGTTGAAACCCCGATGCCAACGTCGGGCGGAACTGCAGGGCGAGACCGACGGCCCAACCGGCCACGGCGGCGAGCGCGACCGATAATTTCGAGTCAGGCGACTCTGCCCGGACCCCGCCTCTCACGATTGCTGACCGTGCTGTTGTGTCTGCTTAGACATATCCGTTCCCTCGTAAGCCTTTCACTTCGCGCGGGCAAGGTTAGCGCCTCGCTGGCACAATGGGTCGTTGATATTCAAACGCCCGATTTATACACTTGTTTGAATATCCACTACGCCCCGCTGCCCGCACACCGATCTCTCCATGAATCGCAAGCGCCTCATCCTCGCCATCGCCGCCGTGTTCGCCATCGCCGGCATCGCGTACGTGATCTTCGCCCCCGCCAAGCCCCTCGTTCTCACCGGGATCGTCACCACCAACGATGTCATCGTGAGCCCGCAGGTCGGCGGGCAGGTCTCGAAGCTCCTCGTCAACGAGGGTGACTCCGTCTCAACCGGCCAGCTCCTCGCCGTCATCTCGGCCGGAGAGCTCGTGGCCGACCAGGCCTACTATGCGCACAGCGCCGCGGGGATGGCTACCGAAGTCAGGGAAACCGAAAGCGCCGTGCGCTACCAGGAGCAGCAGCTGACGCAGCAGATTCGCCAGGCCGAGGCGACGGTGGCGAGTGCGGAGGCGCAGCGGGCGCAGGCGTCCGCGGATCTGGCAAACGCCCAGACCAATTACGACAGATACGCAGTGCTTCTCAAGAGCGGCGCGATCTCCCAGCAGAACGTCGACCAGCAGCGCACCGAGCTTCTCGTCGCGAAGGCAAAGTCCGTGGCGGCGGATCGCCAGGCGGACGCGCAGCGTGCCGCACTCGAGCTCGCGCGCGGGCAGGCGGAGCAGGTCTCGATGAAGCGGAGCGCGCTGGTCGGTGCGCAACAGCAGCGCGCCGCGGCCGCCGCGCAGACGGCGAAGGCCGACGTCCGGCTCGGCTACACGGAGATTCATTCACCGTTGAATGGCGTCGTCGACGTGCGCGTCGTTCGCGCGGGTGAGGTCGTGGCCGCCGGCGCGCCGATCATGACGCTCATCAACCCCGACGATCTCTGGATCCGCGCCGACGTCGAGGAGAGCTACATCGCGCGCATCAAGCTCGGCGATCATCTCAAGGTGAGGCTTCCCTCGGGCGAGACGGTCGACGGGACGGTCTTCTTCCGCGGTGTCGACGCCGGCTTCGCCACGCAGCGCGATGTGAGCCGCAGCAAGCGCGACATCAAGACGTTCGAGATCCGCCTGCGCGTCGACAACAAAACCCGGCGTCTGGCGACGGGGATGACCGCCTACGTCCTCCTCCCCGTGTCGTAATGCCGGCCGCGATCGAAGTAAGGAACATCGTCAAGAAGTTCGACGACTTCACGGCCGTCGACGGCATCTCGTTCGCCGTGGATCAAGGAGAGATCTTCGGGCTCCTCGGCCCCAACGGCGCGGGGAAGTCGACGCTTATCCGCATGCTCACCACGCTGATCCCACCGACGAGTGGCACGGCGTACGTCGACGGGATCGATGTCACGGCAGATCCGAACGGTGTGCGCAAGGTGATCGGCGTCATCCCGCAGGCGCTCACGAGCGACCTCGAGCTCAGTGTCTACGAGAATCTGCTGATCTTCGCGAAGCTCTACGGCGTGCCGCGCGAGAAGCGCAACGCACTCATCGCCGATCTGCTCGAGCAGGTGGAGCTCACCAAGTGGGCGAAGGAGCAGGTGAAGAAGCTCTCGGGCGGAATGCGCCGGCGCGTCGAGATCGCGCGCGGGCTCGTGCATCACCCTCGCGTGCTCTTCCTCGATGAGCCGACCACAGGGCTCGATCCGGTCTCGCGTGCGGCGGTGTGGGAAATGGTGCGGAAGCTCAAGGAGCAGCACGAGCTCACGGTGCTCCTCACCACGCACTATATGGACGAGGCCGACGACTGGTGCGACCGCATCGCGATCGTCGACCACGGACAGCTCAAGGCGCTCGACTCGCCGATCCGGCTCAAGGCGTCAGTGCCGGGGACGAACACCATCGAGGCGAGCTTCGTCGACGTGCCCCCCGACTGGCACGAGCGGCTCGAAGCGCTTCCCGGCGTGGAGCGTGTGTCCGGTGACGCCAACGTCGTGCGGATCGCGACGGACAACGGCCCCGAGACGACCACCGCGCTGATGGCCACGGCCGCGGAGTGCGGCGTGCGCGTGCTGTCGCTCGCGGTTCAGAGCACGACGCTCGACGATGTGTTCGTGCACTACACGGGTCGACAGCTGCGCGACACGCTGCAGGAGCCGTCGGCGGCGGACAGGTCCGTCATGGTCAACCGCGGCCGATAGGAGCGCGCAATGCACAGAACCTGGGCAATCATCGAACGCGAGCTGCGGCGCTTCCGGCGCAGCCCGATGCTCATCGTGATGTCGCTCGTCATGCCGATCATCCAGCTCGTGGTGCTCGGCTACGCGTTCGGCGGGCAGGTGAAGCATCTCAAGGTCGGGCTCGTCGATCAGGATCACGGCGTTCCCGCGGTGCGGTTGCACGAGCTCTCGAATGCCGTTGCGGCGAACGCGAAGACCTTCACGCCGCTGATGTACAACGATCTCGGCGCCGCGCTCGGCGATCTCCGCAACGGGCATCTCAACGGTGTGCTCGCGATTCCGCCGGATTTCTCGCGGCGGCAGCTCGCGGGCGATGCGCCGCGCGTCGCGCTCATCGAGGACAACACCGACAACTTCGTGAGCGCGAGCCTCGCCGGTGCATACTCGGGGCTCATTGCGGCGTACAATCAGCCGGCGGCCGAGCGGCAGCGCGTCTCGCAGCAGACCACGCTCGACGTCGTCGAGATGTATCCGTACGTGCCGTACATCCAGTATCTGCTGCCGGGCTCCATCGTGATGTCGATCTTCATGATGGTGATGATCGGCGGTGGCATCATCTTCGTCGACGACAAGGCGCGCGGGCTGCACGAGGGCTATCTCGTCACGCCGATCACGCGGCTCGAGCTCATCCTCGGCTTCAATCTCTCGGGGGCGATCAAGGCCGTGCTCGCGGGGCTGGTGCTGATGACGATCGGCTCGCTGATCGCCGGCGTGCCGAATCCGTTCGACCCGCTTCGACTCGTGCGGCTGTTCGTGGTGATCGTGGTGACGGCAGTCGCGCTGGTGAGCATGATGTTCCTGCTCATGGTGCGCGTGAACGACCCGCTCATTCCGCGCGCGACCTTCGGCGTGCTCAACACCTTTCTCTACTTCCCGAGCGGCGCCGTTTACCCGACGCAGGCGTTCCCGGGCTGGCTGCAGGTGATCTCGAAGGTCGATCCGTTCACGTACGCCGTGCACGCGCTCAAGTCGCTCGTGCTCAAGAACACCGGCTTCGGCGCGATCGGCTACGACCTGCTCTACCTCGTGCTCTTCTCGCTCGTCTCGATGACGCTGGCGACGCTGCTCTTCCGGCGCACGCTGTGACGGCCACTCCGGTGCGCGCGGCGGACACCCACCAGCGGATCCTCGACGCTGCGACGAGGCTCTTCACGGAGCGCGGTTTCGCGAAGGTGACGGTTCGGGACATCACGCGCGAGGCACAGGCGAATCTCGCCGCGGTGAGCTACCACTTCGGTGACAAGCTCGGGCTGTACGAGCAGGTGCTGGAGATGGGGCTCCGCTTCGCGCAGAAGGTGAACGCGGAAACGATCCTCTCGCGCGAGGGGCACACGCCCGAGGAGTGCCTGCGCCATTACGTGCGCGAGTATCTGCCGCGTATCGTGCGATCCGACAACCGCGGCTGGATCTATCAGCTGCTCAAGCACGAGATGTCGAATCCGACGACCGTCGCACGATCGTACGTCCGGGCGGCGATCCTGCCGCGCATCGAGTTTCTCTCCGGTGTCGTCGGCGACCTGCTCGGCGACGCCGCGACACCGGAGCGTGTCCGGCGGTGCACCACGAGTATCCAGTCGCAGTGTCTCTTCTTCCTTCCCGATCCCTTCAAGTCCATGGTGATGCCGGACTGGCAGCCGGCGACCGACGAGGCGATCCGCGAGATGGCGGAGCACATCGCCGAGTTCTCGCTGGCGGGGATCCACGCGATTGCGGGGCAGCGGCGAGGGCCGAGGGTGCGGCCGCGGTAGTGAGCGCGCTCAATGTGAGCACCAGCGCATCACCACCGTCCCGACGATGAGGGTGTCGTCGCGGGGGATCGAGAAGGTCGCGAATTCGGGGTTGAGCGAGCGCAGCTCGATCGCTCGGCGCGAAAGCTTCCCGACCGCCTTCACGACGTAACCCTCCTCCGGGCGTCGCGCGACGACGATCGAATCGCGCCGCACCGGCGTTCCCACTCGCACGAGCACCACATCGCCCGCGTGCAGAGCGGGCTCCATGCTGCTCCCGTTCACCGTGAGCGCGACGTACTTGTGTCCCGCGGCGAGATCTCGCGGCAGCTCGACCCACCGCTCGCACGGCTCATCCCACAGCTCGCGTCCGACGCCGGCGGCGACTCCGAGCTCCGGCCAGGGCACGAGCCGCTCGTGCACCGCGCCGCCTTCGCGCGCGTCGTGGACGACGGGAAGAGAGGCCGACGCAGCGACGCCAAGCTGGCGGGCGAGCACGAGCGACTGCATGCGCCGCGCGAACCGCTCCGCTCGCGCTTCCGTCGCGCGCCGCTCGCCGCTTCGTTGTCCTGCGCGCGCGTCGCACGCAAGCCACTCGTGAAAGTCCGCGCTCGTGTCGGCTGCGGCGTCGAGCCGCTGCTCGTCTGCATGGACAGCGAGACGCGCAAGCGCATCCATCTCGCGCTCACAGCGCTCCTGGCGTTCGCTTGCGTTCTCAAATGTCTCCATGTGATCTTCTCTCTCCTTGTTCGGCCGCGCCGTATTGGACGGCGATCGGTCGCGTCTCCTTCCCCTTCCCCGAGCTTCGGCGAAAAAAGTCGACCAACTCATGACGCTCGGCGCCCACGCACTCGTTGACGTGTCGGAGCGCACGCGCGCGAAGGCGGCTTCGCGCGCGAGAGAGCCGCACTTTCGCGGCGGCGTAGCTGATCTCGAGCCAGAGCGCGATCTCGCGCATCGGCACGTTGTTGCTCACCCATGTGAGCATCTGCCGGTCGTTCACCCCGAGCTCGCCATCGAGCACAGCGGCGAGCCGGGTGAGCGCTGGCGAGAGCGTGGCGGCATCGCTCGCATACGATGCGCTGCTTTCTCGAACGGAGCTCTCGGAGAAGCTCGAGAGTACGATGCGCTCGCCCGACTCGTCGGCGCTCGACGTCGCGATCGTGTCGCGATGCGCCCGGCGCGCGGCTGTACGCCGGGCGGTGAGCAGGCGGTTCCGAAATGCGCGCTGGAGGTAGGCGTGAATGTCGCGCACGTCGTTGCGCGAGCGCGCGGGCCGGTCGTTCGCGATGAGCGCGAGCACGACCTCGCAGAGCACATCGTGCGCATCGTCCTCCCACGCGTCCATCGACACGCCTGCGCGCGCGGCGTAGCGGGCGAGCAACGGCTCGAAGCGCGAGTAAAACTCGCGCAGCGCCTCGGAGCTCCCTCTCCGCATCGCCACCACCAGCTCGGCGTCGCTCGCCGCGCGCCATCGCATGCGCTCCGCGAGTGGCGTGCCCCGTGCCTCGTCCGTCCGCTCTCGTCCGCTCACCTGTGGCCTCGCATTATCTCGTCACTCTGAAGACGCCGGACGGTTACACTGCCCCGATGTGATCGCGGCGACGGCGGCGAATCCAGGCGCGGAGGCGGCTCGCGATGCGCGCGAGCTCGGGCTGCGTGGGCGGGGAAGTGATGAGGCGCGCGCTCGAGCGTGCCGCGCGCTCGGAGCGCATCCCCGCGAGGCGCGCGAGCGCGAGCAGGGACAAAACGTCGCCGAGGGCGTTAGCGTGGGATTGGATGGCGCAGTCGGGGGTGCGAGTGCGTGGAGACGCGCGCAAAGGCGGCGGTGCCAACCGCGCGTGTGCGACGCGAGCCATTTCCTCGCGGCTCGGTCGTTCGGCGCTCGCGGTGAAGCCAAGGTTGGCGAGGGCGCGGCCGATGGCGGAGGTTTCGGTGTTCTCGAGGCAGGCGACGACGTTGACGTCGCCATCACCTTCGCGCTCGAGGGCCCATCCGGTTGCGGCGGGGTGCGGCTCGTCGGGGGTTCGATAGATGCGGGCGCGAAAGACGATGGCGCGTGCGTCGCGCTCGATCAGCGAGGTGATGATTCGGCCGGCGGGGAAGCGTTCGTAGAAGAGGGTGATGCGGCGAGCGACGGGGGCGTAGCGCTCCAGGTCGTATCCATTTTCTGCTTTTGGCATGGCGGGGATCCTCGGTGCGTTCGACGGGTGCATCAGACGAACGCAGGATATACCGAACAGATACCGAAAGCAACAGTCAAGCGATAAACCCTCCAGTAACAAGAGTTTATCTAATCAGCGAAGCCGGTTACGGCTGTTCGTACTGGTACAGCGACCGAACTTCGTGAACCGATACGGAGCCTGGGACCCGCTCACGACCAGCGTTCCGTCGTACACGACGTCGCCGGCCGCATGGATCAAAGGCGGAGTTTGCATAACTCCTGAATCGAGTATATTATACTCCTGAATAGGAGGTGTGCCCATGGCCACCAGAGGATTCCCCGCCACTCGCTACGAGCCGTCCCCACTCGTCGACCTCGTCTCGCCGTCCGCCCGCGAGCGACTCAGCCCGGCCGCGCTCAAGGCCTTTTTCACCATGATCGACCGCTGGAGCGTTCGCGACGACGACGCCCGCGCCCTCCTCGGCGGCGTTACCAACGGGCCCTACTACGAAATGAAGAAGCACCCGTCCCGGCGCGTGCTCGACGCCGACACCCTCCTCCGCGTGTCCTATCTCATCGGAATCTTCAAGGCGCTCAACATCCTCCACGGCCCCGCACTCGCCGACGACTGGGTGCGTCTGCCGAATACGAATCGCATTTTCGGCGGCAGCACGCCGCTCGCCTACATGCTCAAGGGAGGCGTCAACGCACTGCAGACGGTGCGTCGCCTGCTCGACGCGCGCCGCGGCGGGATGTGAGCGCGCTTCCTCGCCTCTCGCACGTTCGCCGCAACGACAGCCACCGGCTCATCCCGTCGCAACATCGCGACGAGGGACGCACCGTGCTCGCGCGCCTCACCAGCGACGCATCCGAGCTCGCGCATCTCTACGATCTCGACAACGCGACCAACGATCGCCTCCTCGCCGAGAACGATCTGCTCCCCGGCATCCGCGCTCACGAGCTGCTCTTCGGCGTGCCCTACTACCGCACCGTCAACGCCTCCTTCACGCACGCCCACCCACTGGGCAGCCGCTTCAGCGACCCCGATCGCGGCTCGTGGTATGCCGCCTTCGAGATCCGCACCGCGCAGGCCGAGATCGCCTTTCACAAGACGCTGCACCTCGAGGAGATCGGCCGCTACGAGGACGAGGTGACGTTCGACGACTACCTCGCGGACTTCAGCTGCGACCTCCACGATCTGCGCGATGACCCGGCGTTCGACGCCTGTCTCGATCCCGCGAGCTACGTCGCGTCACAGACGCTCGCAACGCATCTCATGGAGGCCGGTTCCCTCGGCGTCATCTACCCGAGCGTGCGCCGCGCGGGAGGGACGTGCCTCGCATGCTATCGCCCGGCGCTCGTGATGAATGTGCGCCGCGCGAAGACGTATCGATTTCGGTGGAGCGGGAAGCGAACGCCGGTGATCACGGTCGCCGTCGCCTGAGGGGGCGTCCTCCTCGCGGGCATCGTCAGGATACCACGAGACGCGCACGCTACCTCTTTGCGGCCATGCCCCTCAGCAACTTCGTCATCTTCACGTCGTACTCGTCCGGCGTCGCATCATCGTCCGCAATCTCGAAGTTCGCCTGTGGCGTCTCGAGGATGAGAGGCACCTTCTTCGCGCGCTTGTCCGCGAGGAGCCAGCCGAAGGCCTCCTTTCCGATGTTCCCCTCCCCGATCAGCATGTGACGATCCTTGTTCGAGCCGAGCGCGCCCTCGCTGTCGTTCAGATGAAAGAACGACGGCGGCGATCCCGCCGCCTCCTCGAATGCATCGAGAATCCGCGTCAGCGCTGCCTTGGACTCACTGATGTCGTGGCCCGCTGCGAAAAGATGACAGGTGTCCAGCCCGAAGCCCGTGCGCTCGCGCAGCGACGCGGGGACATCCGCGAGCATCATCCCGATCTCTTCCGGCGTCCGTCCCATCGTGAGCCCCGCGCCCGCCGTGTTCTCGATCAGCACGCGCGTCTCGCCCTTCACGGTCTTGAGCGCATGTGTGATCGCCTTCGCGACGCGCTTCGCCGCGGACGCGCGATCGCCGCCCGTCGCCGCTCCCGGATGAAAGCAGATTTGCCCAACGCCGAGCGCGGTAGAGCGCTCGAGCTCCTTCGCGAGTCCGTCGCGTGCGCGCCCCCACTTCTCCTCATCATTCGACGCGGTATTGAGCACGTAGGCCGAGTGCACGACGACGTTCTGCGGCTCGATTCCCGCCTTCTTCAGTGCGCCCTTGAATCGCTCGACGCGCTCCGGTCGAATCGACTGTTTGTCGCCGTAGTATTTCGGAATCGTGGTGAAAATCTGAAGCGCCGTCATGCCGCCATTCCCCGCGCGGAGGGCCGCCATGTCGATTCCGCCGGTGTCAACCGTGTGCGCGCCGAGCAGGAGAGTCATAAGTCCGTGTGTGAGAGCTTGCGTGCGACGGCGTGCGCCTTGCACCTTTTCAGGTCTCCGCATTGCGGTCTGCAGCCCTGTATGGGTGATGCGCGCGCCCCTCTAGAATAGCGATTCGTCGTCATGCCTGCCGCCACCAAGCCCGCTCCCGCCAACGTCGCCACTCCGCCGGCTCCGCAGGTCGAGTCGGGTGCCCGAAGCGCCGCAGGCGCGAAGGGATCCATAGTCGCAGCGTTCAACGGCCATCGCCGCACGCCGCCGCCCGTCAATGAGCCGATCCGCAGCTACGCGCCCGGCACCGCCGATCGCGCGGAGCTCAAGACCCGGCTCGAATCGATGGCCAACGAGGTCGTCGACATCCCTATCGTGATCGACGGACGCGAAATCCGCACCGGCGACACCGCGAACGTCGTGATGCCTCACGCGCATCAGCACGTGCTCGGCCAGTGGCACGGCGCCACCGTGGAGCACGTCGCACAGGCGATCGACGCGGCCGAGCGTGCGCGCGCGGACTGGGGGAACTGGCCCTTCGAGGAGCGTGCCGGCGTCTTCCTGCGCGCGGCAGAGCTGCTCTCCACCCGCTATCGCGCGACGCTCAATGCCGCGACGATGCTCGGCCAGTCGAAAACTGCGTTCCAGGCCGAGGTCGATGCGGCGTGCGAGCTGGCCGACTTCTGGCGTTTCAACGTGCACTTCGCGGAGAATCTCTACGCCGATCAGCCGATCAGCGACAAGGGGATCTGGAACCAGACCGACTATCGTCCGCTCGAGGGCTTCGTCTACGCGGTGACGCCGTTCAACTTCACGGCGATCGGCGGCAATCTCTCTACGGCGCCGGCGCTGATGGGGAACACGGTGCTGTGGAAGCCGTCGGCGACGGCAATGCTGAGCGCGCATTACATCATGGAAATCCTGAAGGAGGCCGGGCTGCCGCCGGGGGTGATCAACTTCCTGCCGGGCGACCCGATCGCGATCTCGAACGCCGCGCTCTCACATCGCGACTTCGCGGGGCTGCACTTCACGGGGAGCACCAACGTCTTCAACATGATGTGGAAGCAGATCGGTGCGAACACGGCCAACTACCGTACGTATCCGCGCATCGTCGGCGAGACGGGCGGCAAGGACTTCATCGTCGCGCACCACACGGCGGATGCAGAGGCGCTTGCGGTGGCGATCATCCGCGGCGGCTTCGAGTACCAGGGGCAGAAGTGCTCGGCCGCGAGCCGCGTGTACATCCCGAAGTCGCTGTGGGGGGAGGTGCGCGATCGCGTCGTCGCGATGATGAGCGAGATCACGGTCGGCGACGTGCGGGACTTCCGGAACTTCATGGGCGCGGTGATCGACAAGCGCTCGTTCGACAAGATCAGCGGCTATCTCGACGACGCGAAAAAGAATGCGAAGATCATCGCGGGCGGAACAGCGCGTGGCGAGACGGGCTTCTTCGTCGATCCGACGCTGGTAGAGGCGAAGGACGCGGGGTATCGACTCATGTGCGAGGAGATCTTTGGCCCCGTCGTCACGACGTTCGTCTATCCCGATGCGAAGTTCGCCGAGATACTCGATACGGTGAACGCGACGTCACCGTATGCGTTGACGGGCTCGATCTTCGCGCGCGACCGCGCGGCGGTGCAACAGGCGATGCTCACGCTGCGCGATGCGGCGGGGAACTTCTACATCAACGACAAGCCGACGGGCGCGGTGGTCGGGCAGCAGCCGTTCGGCGGAGCGCGCGCGTCGGGGACGAACGACAAGGCCGGCTCGATGCTGAATCTCGCTCGCTGGGTCAGCGCGCGGAGCGTGAAGGAGACCTTTGCGCCGCCGCACGACTTCCGCTACCCGTTCATGGGGGCAGAGTAGCCGGTGGCGACGCCTCCCCCGCGCTCGATGCGAGCGCGCTTCTATACGCTGGATGTGTTCACGGATCGGATTTTCGGCGGCAATCCGCTCGCGGTGTTCCCGGACGCATCGAAGATTCCGGAGTCTGCGCTGCAGAGCATCGCGCTCGAGCTGAATCTCTCGGAGACGGTGTTCGTCTACCCGCCTGCGGACGCGAAGCACACACGCAAGGTCCGCATCTTCACGCCGGTGTTCGAGATGCCGTTCGCCGGCCACCCGACCGTCGGCTGCGCGTTCGCGCTCGCGGCGCTCGGCGAGATTCCGCTCGATGGCGAAGCGCGCATCGTGCTCGAAGAGGGAGTGGGCCCGGTGCCGGTGCTCGTGCGTGGTGGCTTCAAGCAACCGGAGTTCGCGCAGCTGTCCGTTGCGAAGCTGCCGGAGACGGGTCCGCCTCCGCCAGGACGCACGCATCTCGCCGAGGCGCTCTCGCTCGACCCGTCCGACATTCTTGGCGGAATGACCGCGCCACAGGCGATCTCGTGCGGCTTCCCATTTCTGCTCGTGCCGCTGCGCGACCTCGACGCGGTGCGTCGCGCGCGCGTCCGCATGGATCAGTGGGACTCGGCGCTCAAGTCGTACTGGGCGCCGGACATCATGGTGTTTGCGCGCGACGCGGAGCGCGACGGCGTGATTCGCGCGCGCGTGTTCGTGCCGGGACAGGGGATCATCGAGGATCCGGCCACGGGATCGGCAGCGGCGGCGCTCGGCGGCTATCTCGGGGCGCGAGAGAGCGCGACGTCGGGGAGCTTCAGCTACACCGTAGAGCAGGGCTTCGAGATCAAGCGGCCGAGCATCATCCAGCTCGAGGTGGACAAGATGGATGGGGATGTGACGGCCGTGCGGGTGGGAGGGAGCGCGGTGATGGTGAGCGAAGGGGTGATGGACGTGCCGCTGCCGCGCGAGGAGGCGAAGCGCTGACTCGCGCGACTAACCCGCGCGCGCGATCTGCTGCGACGCGCGCGTCACCGCGAGCGCGCGGAGATTCGGCGTCCAGATGCTGACCCGGTCGCGCCCCGCATCCTTCGCCGCGTAGAGCGCCTCGTCCGCGCGCGAGTGCAGGTCGTGCAGGATGTTCTCGTCGTGCACGCGATCAGCGACGAGGCCGATGCTCACCGACACCGCGAGCTTCGACACGCCCGGAAAGCGATGCAGCGCGACGGCCTCGCGCACACGCGTCGCGAGACGGAAGGCACCGGCGGCCGAGGTCTCGGGGAGCAACAGCGTGAACTCGTCGCCACCCGTGCGCGCGACACAGTCGCCACCGCGCGCGATCGAGCGTAGCAGCTCGCCCACTTCCTGGATGACCGTGTCGCCGGCCTGGTGGCCCCAGCTGTCGTTGATGTCCTTGAAGTAGTCGACGTCGAGCGCGAGCAGTGCGACGTCCTTCCCCGTGCGTGAGGCCCGCGCCAGCTCGCGCTTGAGCTGCTGCTCGAGGCCTCGGCGATTCAGACATCCGCTCAAGGGATCGGTGAGCACGAGGTTCGCGAGCTGCGCGCGCACGCGGTTGTACGCGCGGCCGACCATCGTCACGCCGTCGGGGCGCTTCTCGTGCGCGAGATCGAACTCCTCGCTGAAGTCGCCCTCCTGCGCGCGCTCGAAGAGCGTCGCGATGCGATGGAGTCGCTCCTTGAACGAGCCGTAATGAATGATGAACGACGACGCCGCCAGCACGAACACCGCGAGTGACGCGAGCTCCTGCGGCCATCCGAGCGCCCTCCCGTCGCCGGTGACGTTGCGGATCATGCCGAGGTAGCCGAGAACGATGGCCGCGAGCGCCCCCCACGCGATCTTGCGGCCGAAGTAGAACTCGCTGAGGTGAAGGATCGCGAAGCCGAGGAGGAGTGAACGCCCGAAATACTCCGGCGGCGTCGCGACTTCCGTGATCGCGAAGACGAAGAGGATGTCGGCGGCGACGATCGCGAGCACGACACCCTGGGTCGCTTCGCCGGTGCGGCGCACGAGCATCGTGAGCAGCACGGTCACGAGCACGTACGCGACGACCGCCGCGACGCTCGACGATGAGATGTGCGGCACCGCATCGGACGCGAGAAGCGCGGTTCCGATGGATGCAATGAGGAGCGCGAAGCCGAGACGAATTCTGCTCTGCCAGAGTAGAATCTCTCCATTGGCCTGTTCGATAGTCGGGATGTTCGTACGAAGGTCCGGCAAAGGGTGAATGACTCGCCGGGGAGAAAAGCGAGCCCCATGCCAATGCATTCCAGAGGCCGAACCCTTTGTGACGCAATGAGATGCGATCGTTTCGGGAAACTTTCTGCCGAGGGCGTGCCCTCGCGATTGGCGAGGATCAGGCGAATTGCACGTGCGCTCGCCCGGCAGGAAACGGCTAGCGCGAGCTGCGCTCCGAGAGGTCGAGCATCGTCGCGCCGGTGAGATACTCGACCGTCGTCGGCACTTCGAGCTGCGACAGTCGCTTCACGACGTTTGCGACGCGGCGCGCCTGCGCGAGCATGTCATCGCCGAGCTCGCGCACGTCGGGCGCGAGATTGTCATCCATCAGCATGAGCTGGACGTTGCCGAGGAGAGCGGCGAGCGGGTTGTTCACCTCGTGCTGGAGCGCGAGCGCCGTCTGGCCGATCCCCGCCATCCACTGCGCGTTCGCGAGTGCTTCCTCCGCTGCCCAGCGCGCCTGATTCGCGCCGATGCGTCGCTCGGCGATCGCGAGCCGCGCCGTGATCGATGGCGGCGTGAAGGGCTTGAAGAGATAGTCGTCGGCGCCGGCGTCGAGCGCGTTCACGACATCGTCGCCTTCGATGCGGCCCGTGACGACGAGGACGAAGGTGTCGCGCGCCCATTCGGACGTGCGGATGCGACGGCACACTTCGAGGCCATCAAGCTCGGGCATCTGCCAGTCGAGGATGACGAGCGGGGGATGCTCGCGCTCGAACGCCTTCCATGCCTCGGCACCGTCCGCGACGGTGATCGGCTCGTGACCGCGATCGGTGACGGCGGCCTCGATGAGGCGGCGGATCAGCACACTGTCGTCGGCGACGAGGACTTTCATGTTTTGCCTTAGACCGGAACGCGGTCGAGCAGGCGAGTGATCGACCCGAGGAGGATCGTCTCATCGACGATAGGCTTGGTGATGTAGTCGTCGAAGCCATGCGCGAGATACTTGCCGCGGTCGCTGCTCATCGCATGCGCGGTGAATGCGATCACCGGGAGATGGCGAAAGTCTGGATCGGCGCGAATGTGGCGCAGCACCTCGACGCCATCCATGCCGGGAAGCGAGATGTCGAGGAGCACGAGCTCCGGCTGCTCGACGGCGAGCGAGGCGAGTCCCTCGGGGCCGTTCGGGTGCTCCGTGACCGTGTAGACATCGCCGAGGATCGCGCTGAGGAGCAGGCGATTGTCGACGTTATCCTCGATGATCATGATCCGTTTCATGGCGGTGCCGGTGGAAGAAAGGCGGTGTCGAGCCAGACGCGGTAGCGGGCGACTTCATCGTCGAGATCGGAGAGGGCGCGGGAGAGGTCCGGTGGAAGATCCGGGCTCTCGAGTCGCTCGCAGATGAATTGCACGCGAAGTGCGCCCATCTGCCCGGCGCTGGACTTGAGCATGTGCGCCATGCTTCGAATGGCCTCGATGTTTCCGCCGGCGAGGGCGGCGCGCGCCGATGCGATGCGTGCCGGTGCCTCCTCTAGGAATAGTGTCGTGAGCTCCTCGCGAAGCTTGAGCCCGCCGAACCGTTCGAGACGGCGGAGCGCGTCCGCATCGCCGACCGCATCGTACGCTGTGTTTATCGTCATGTGGCTACTATCATGAGAGGAGCGTGTATCACGAGTAGGATCCAATTCTTAACACGTGCCCGCGTCTCTGCATGAGATTCGTCTAATGGCCGACCACAAAGTTCTGATCGCCGACGATGATCCCGTTGTCGCTGCCGCCGTGAGCGGCGCGCTCAAGGCGCGCGGCTACACCATCGTGCTGGCACGCGACGCGATGCAGGCGTTCATGTTCGCGGTGCAGCAGCAGCCCGATGCGATCCTGCTCGACATCAACATGCCGGCGGGAACGGGGCTCGGCGCGGTCACGCGGCTGCAGGCATCGGCGCGCACGTCGTCGATCCCGATCCTCGTGATGAGCGGGAGCACGGATCTCACGCTGCCGGCGACGGTGCGGGCCGAGGGCGCGAAGGGTTTTTTCAGGAAGCCCGTCGATCTCGATGCCGTCTGCGCGCGGATCGACGAGCTGATGCCGTCGCCGTCGGTAAACGGCTAGCGAGGGAGCGCCGCACGAGTGCCCTGGAGCGACTACCGGGCGCGGCGGATCTTCTCGCGGACGATGCGGTTCTTGTCGTCCACGAACACGAGCTTGGGCGTAAACTTTTCCAGTTCGCTCGCTTCGTAGTCCCCGTAGCTGATCACGATGACGTGATCGCCGGCGGCGCCGAGCCTCGCGGCCGCGCCATTGAGCTGAATGGTGCCGCTGTTGCGCTCACCCTCGATGACGTACGTCTCGAGACGTGAGCCGTTGTTCACATTCACTACCTGCACTTTCTCGAAGGGCAGTATGTCTGCGGCCTCCATCAACACGGAATCGAGCGTCAGACTTCCTTCGTAGTGCAGATCGGCACCGGTGAGTACGCCGCGATGAACCTTCGACTTGCACATGGTGCGGCGCATGCTGGCGTCGCCTCCGGATATTTGATCTGGGAAAAGCCTGTCCGACGGGACAGGCGAATGCCGAAATATAGCGGGCCTCCTCGTTTGACGGTGCGCAAGTGATTGCGCAACCGGCGTCCGGCTGTTCTCATACGCGGACCCCCCAACAGGCCAGGTACATGCGCCGCACCGCTGCCTTGCTCTCCCTCCTGGTGCTCACCGCGGCCGCGAGCGCGCGTGCCCAGGGGCCTGACTGGAACGCCCTCGACGACGAGGCGCTCCACACGCTGTCGGACTACATCAAGGTGAACACGACAGACCCGCCGGGAAACGAGCTGGACGCGGCCCACTTCCTCAAGAAGATCCTCGACCGTGAAGGGATCGAGGCGACGATCTTCGACACGACGGAGATCGGCCCCAATCGCGCGAATCTCTACGCGCGGCTCAAGGGGAACGGGTCGAAGAAGGCGGTGGCGCTGGTCAGTCACATGGATGTCGTCCCGGTGGCGCCGGCGTTCTGGTCCGTCGATCCCTTCGCCGGCGTCGTGAAGGACGGCTACATCTGGGGGCGCGGCTCGCTCGACATGAAGGGACAGGCGGTCGTGCAGTTGATGGCGATGATCGCGCTCAAGCGCAGCGGCGTCCCGCTCACGCGCGACATCGTCTTCATCGGCAACGCCGATGAAGAGTTCGGCGGAGACGGCGCAGTGCGATTCGTGAAGAACCACGCCGATCTGCTGAAGGACGTCGAGTTCCTGATGACCGAGGGCGGCGAGAATCTCGTCGTGAACGGGAAGCTCGAATACTACGGCGTGGGCGTCTCCGAGAAGCAGACGTTCTGGCAGAAGATCGTCGTGACGGGCGTGCCGTCGCACGGCTCACGTCCGACGAAGCAGAACCCCGTGCCGCGGCTCGTCGCGGCACTCGACCGCATCGCGAAGTTCGAAACGCCGCTCCACGTGCTCCCCGACGTGCAGAAATTCCTGCACGACATCTCGCCACAGTACAGGGGCGAGCAGCGCGCGTGGCTCGCCGACGTGCGCCGCGCGATCAGGATACCCCGCGCGCGCACGTGGCTCACCGGCAACATCTACTGGAACGCGATTTTGCGAAACACGATATCGCTCACGATGCTGCAGGGCTCGAACAAGACGAACGTGATTCCGGCCGAGGCGACGGCACAGATGGACATTCGCCTGCTGTCGGATACGGATCCGCTGGCCTTCCTGAACACGCTGAAGGCGGTGGTGAACGACACTGCGGTACACTGGGTGAATCAGATCGAGCCGAAGACCAAGCTGCAAAACCCTATCGACACGGATCTCTTCCGCGCGATCGAGAAGGCTTCGCACGAGCGAAATCCCGACGTGATCGTCACGACGCCGATGTTCACCGCCGCCTCCGACCGCCCCACCTACCGCGCGCTCGGCATCATCACCTACGGATTCGATCCCTTCCTCGTCGAGAACGAAGAGATGCACAGCGGGATGCACGGCAACAACGAGAAGCTCGCCGTGAGCAACGTGGCGTTTGGCGTGAAGTATCTCTATGACGTGCTGCGCTACGTGCAGTGATCGAACGCTGCTAACGACTCACTGCAACGTGTTTGGCGTGGCCGCGCAGCTGCCATCCCCTTTGCGCAGCGTCGGATACGCGATGCCGAGCTGCGCGAGGTAATTCGGAAACTTCTTCGAGTCGTAGTAGAACTTCCTCATCTCCGGCCGGTACTTCGCGAGGATCTCGGCGTTGAGCTCCGTCGCGGGGCGATCCTCGGGGCGCATCAGCGGCTCGTACTTCACCGTCTTCGTCTGCACGTTCCTGAAGTAGCTCCACGCGGAATCGACGAGCGACGGTGTGAGCAGGATGTCGAGCATCGTGAGCGCCTGCGCCTTCGCACCGGCCGTTGCACCCTTGTGCGCGATCGGCGTCGCCATCGCGATCGCATCACTCCAGTGATGGCCCGGCAGATTCGGAACGTTCGACGGATAGAGGAGCACGATCGTCGGCACGTTCCACGAGATGTCACCGACATCGTCCGAGCCACCGCCGAAGTTCAGCGAGTCGGGGAGATTTGGCTCGATCCTGGCGATGACCGTGTCGAGCCCCGTCGAGTCGCCCTTCACTTCCTTCTGGATCGCTCGAGCGAACTGCTGATCGGCCGCCGTCCACTTCGGCAGCCCGACGAGCTTGATGTTCTCCGTCATGTCTTCGGCGATCGGCCTGTTGAAGTGTCCCGGCCACGCGGTGCCGAGTACGCGCTCGGAGGCGAGCTTCGTTCCGGTCATCATCGCGGCGCCCTCTGCCACCGAGTCACCGATGGCCCAGAGCTCCTTGATCTTCTTGTAGTCGAGCTCGCGGAAGTAGTACCACACCGAGGCCGTGGGTGGGACGACGTTCGGCTGGTCGCCGCCGTTGCGGATGACGTAGTGCGAGCGCGCCTGCGGGCGGATGT
>JBDSHG010000229.1:0-8484 GCA_039918615.1 Gemmatimonadaceae bacterium
TGGTCCCCCAACGGTCACTCGATCGCGTTCAGCGCCGCGCTGAACGACTCGGTCGCCGACTTCCCTGGTGTCCTCGTGAACGCCGATGCCGACGGATCGCATGCTCGTCGACTGACGACTAGCTGACGGCGCGCACATCGCCTTCACCGGCCTGGACTTCAACGACGCCGATGGCCTGCCCAAAATCTGGGTGATGCGGGAGGACGGCACGCGTCAGCGCGCGCTCACATTCGGTGGCACGCACAGGGCACCTGCGTGGTCACCGGATAGCCGACAACTCGAGTACTACGGACACGGGCCCGAGTCGACCAACGGCCCCAACCCAACCAGGATTTATCGAATGAATGCGGATGGATCAGATATCCGCGGCATCACGTTCGATGGCTACGGCTACCTGCCTCTATTCTTTTGTCGGTCGCCCGTCTGGAAACCCGCGCCGTAACGCGGGTGCGTCAGGCTAGTTCTTGTGCCGGTAGATGATCCGGCCGCGGGTGAGGTCGTAGGGCGAGACCTCGATGCGCACGCGGTCGCCCGCGAGAACGCGGATGCGGAACCGGCGCATGTTGCCGCCGAGGGTGGTGAGCACGTTGTGCTGCTCGTTCACGGCCACGCGGAAGGTTGCGTTGGGCAACACTTCCATGACCGTGCCCTCTAGCTCAATGGCATCTTGCTTGGACATTCGGCGGGGCCGCGACTAGCGCGCTTTGCGCTCTGCCCGCGCGCTACGCTGCCGCGCCGCGACGGCCTTCTTCTGCCGGGCTTCGCTGGGCTTCACGTAAAAGCGCTTCTTGCGAACGTCCTTCAACACGCCTGCACGAATAACCTTGCGCTGGAACTGCTTGAGCGCCCAATCCAGACGGTCGTTCTCACCGATGATCACTTCAACCACGTGTAATCCTCTTTGTTAGGAGAGTTGGGACAAGCTTGAATCATAGCGCGTGCCTACACCTAAGGCAATGACGCGCCACTGGATGCGAACGTTTGGAGATCAGCCCCGCGAGGTCGATCCTCCGCCCCTCGAGCCGGAGCTCTCCGGTCCGCGCCCGCCACGTGAACCGCCCGAGTTACGGCCGCCGCCAGAGGGCGGACGACGCGGCCCTCCGCTCAATGGGCCGCCGGACGACGAGGATGCGCGCGACGGATGCGGACGAGCCGGCGGGGTGCTGCTCGAGGCGTGGCTGCTCGAGCTCTGGCTGCTACGACTGCTCGCCGCGCCACCACCGTTCCGGCGCTCCAGCTTCGCCTTGGCCCGCGCCCGATCCGCCGCCTTTCGGCTCCGGATCTCCGCGATGCGCTCTCCGATCGGAACCTCGAAGCGCTCCACCGGACGCTGCTTGTAGTCGAAATCGGGAAGCACCACCCTCGGCAGCCGCTTCCCGACCGCCTTCTCGATCGCGCCCAGGTCGTGCTCTTCCTCGGGCGACACGAACGTGTACGCCTCGCCCGTCAGCTCGGCGCGTGCCGTGCGACCGACGCGGTGGATGTAGTCCTCGGGCATCGCCGGCACGTCGAAGTTGATGACGTGGCCCAGCGCCTCGACGTCGATGCCGCGCGCGGCGATGTCGGTGGCGACGAGCACGCGATAGCGCCCGGACTTGAAGCCCTCGAGGGCATCGGTGCGCTGCGACTGCGAGCGATTGCCGTGAATGCGCGCGACGGAGATCCCGGCCTTCTCGCAGCTCTCGAACAGACGGTTCGCGCGATGCTTCGTGCGCGTGAACACGATGGCGTTGCCGATCGCGTTGCGATTGAGCAGCTCGCGAAGCAGCGCCGGCTTCGCCTCCTGCGACACCGGATACACAGCCTGCGTGATCCCGATCGCCGGCTGCGACCGCCGCTCGAGATTGATCGTCGCGGGCGAGTGCAGCATCTCCTTCGTCAGCGTGACGATCGGACCGGGCATCGTCGCCGAGAAGAAGAGCGTCTGATGCTTGGCCGGCAGATGCTTGAGGACGCGCCGGATGTCGGGGAGAAAGCCCATGTCGAGCATACGGTCTGCTTCGTCGAGCACGAGCACTTCCAGCTTGTCGAGCTTCGCGTATGGATGACGGAAGTGGTCGAGGAGCCGGCCGGGCGTGGCGATCAGGATGTCGACGCCGCTGCGGAAGGCGTGCTCCTGCGGGCCGAGTCCGACGCCGCCGAACACTGCGGCACCGGAAATGGGCGTGTGCGTGGCGAGCTCGCGAAGGTGCTGCTCGATCTGGGCTGCGAGCTCACGCGTGGGCGTGAGCACGAGCGCGCGCGTGACGCCGCGCGTCTTGCCCATGATGCGGTGCATGATGGGGAGCAAAAACGCGGCGGTCTTGCCGCTTCCCGTCATCGCGCACGCGAGTACGTCGCGGCCTTCGAGTGCGGGCGGAATTGCGTCGTGCTGTATCGGTGTTGGGCGTGTAAAGCCAAGCTCTTTCACGCTGCGCACGAGAGCAGCGTCGAGACCGAGTGCTGAGAAGGACATCCTCGAAGCTTAGCGGAGCCGGAGGATTTATCACAGTGTAATGGAGGCCGGACGCTGGACATGACAGCGCGTGTCTTTTCGAGTATGCTATCTACATCGGCGCGCCGACAACGCGCATCACGCACTCCGGAGCGATGCATGAAACCCGCAACGAAACTGACCCTCTTCTCCGCCGTTGTGCTCGCGGCCTTCCTGCTCTGGTCGACGCTCGCGGCACAGAAGGCGGCGTGCAACGTGTGCGTGGCCTACAAGGGCGCCACAAACTGCGCACACGCGACGGCCGAGACGCCGAAAGAGGCGACGAAATCCGCGCAGACGACGGCGTGCGGCCCGATCGCGCACGGGATGGCCGAGTCGATCGAGTGCGACAATGTCCCCCCGGTCGACGTGAAGTGCGGTACGTGAACGTGAGACCATTCCTCGGGCAGAGCTGGCAAGAAGGATCGTCGTGGCAGTTACTGATTTGAAAAAAACGATCGAACGGATGGAACGGATGAAACGGATACGACCAAACCAACTTGTTATCCGCTCAATCCGTCATGATCCGTTCGATCATTTTTCAAATTCCTGTATCTCGTCCCCACGCGCTAGCGCTCAGTAAATCAGCGACCCCTTGTACGGACGCTCACCAGGCCCCGTGTAGATCTGCCGCGGACGCGCGATCTTCTGTTCCTTGTCCAGCAACATCTCTTCCCACTGCGCGAGCCAGCCCGCCGTGCGCGCGATGGCGAAGAGCACGGTGAAGAAGTCCATCGGGAACTTCATCGAGCGATAGATGAGACCCGTATAGAAGTCGACGTTCGGATACAGCTTGCGCGACATGAAGTAGTCGTCGGACAGCGCGATGCGCTCGAGCTCGAGCGCGATCTCGAGATCCTTGTCGACGCCGACCTCTGCGAACACCTGGTCGGCGAGCGCTTTCACAATGCGCGCACGCGGATCGTACGACTTGTACACGCGATGGCCAAAGCCCATCAGCCGCCCGCTCTTTCCGCCCTTCACCTCATCGATGAAGGCAGGCACGTTCTTCACGTGGCCGATATCCTGGATCATCCGCAGCACCGCCTCGTTCGCCCCCCCGTGCAGCGGTCCGTAGAGCGCCGCGATGCCGGCAGCGACCGCGGAGAATGGATCGACGTGCGACGATCCCACTGCGCGCACCGCGTTCGTCGAACAGTTCTGCTCGTGATCCGCGTGGAGAATGAACAGAATCTCCGTCGCGCGCGTGAACACCGGACGCGCCTCGTAGCGCGGCTCCGTCATGCGCGCGACCATGCTCAGGAAGTTGTCGACGTACGACAGGTCGTTGTCCGGATAGACGAACGGCAGTCCCTTGATGTGCCGGTACGCGAACGCCGCGAGCGTCGGCAGCTTCGCGATGAGGCGTATGATGGCGAGGTTCCTCTCTTTCGGATCATGGATGTTCTTCGCGCTCGGATAGAACGACGACAGCGCCGCCACAGTGCTGCAGAGGATCGACATCGGATGCGCGTCGTAGCGGAAGCCCTGGAGAAAGGTCTTCACGTTTTCGTGCACGTACGTGTGATACGTGATGTCGTGCACCCACGAATCGTATTCCGGCTGCGTCGGCAGCTCGCCGTGACGCAGCAGCCACGCAACCTCGAGGAAGCTCGCCTTCTCTGCGAGCTGCTCGATCGGGTAGCCACGGTAGCGCAGGATTCCCGCGTCGCCATCGATGTACGTGATCGCGCTCCGGCACGAGGCCGTATTCAGAAACGCGGGATCGTAGCTCAACAGCCCACCCTCGGCCGTCGGAACCTTCCGCAGATCGTTGGCGCGAATCGCGCCATCCGTGATCGGAAGGTCGACACTGAGGTCGGTGCCTGGCGCCGACAGGTGCAGCGTCGAAGGCGTTACCGTGGGCGCCGATGCGGACGTCGTGTTGGCCATGCTGATTCACCTGTACCGGCCACGCGCTGGCGGCCGGATGAATGCAATTACGGAGCGAACGCGCGCGAAGTGCGCACGAACGAAAGCTATGCAAAAAACAGTGCAACGGGATGGGCACGCGGCCGCGTCACGATTGCGTGACGTAGTTCACGTGCGAAGATTCCAGAGATTGCACCGCCCCGCCCTCTCTCCCGACCCACATGCGCATCGCGACACTCGCTCTCACCCTGCTCGGCGCCGCCCTTTCCCTTGGCGCGCAGGTGCCGGCCACATGGGTACCCGGTAACGTCGAGACGCGATCGCACGACTACGATCTGATCCACCAGCGCATCGAGCTCCGCGACATCAGCTGGGACTCGACCTCGCTCAATGGGCGGGTGATTACCACCCTGGCGGCCAGGCGCCCCTCGCTCGACTCGATCATCCTCGACGCCGCCGCCGGGATCTCGATCCGGCGCGCGACGGACGCCTCGGGACGCGCGCTGCGCACCACCCGCGCCGGCGACACGCTGGTGGTGTACCTCCTGAAGCCGCTCCGCTTCGGCGACACCACGCGCTTCACGCTCGACTACCATGCGCAAATCCAGAACGGTCACGGCATCACCTTCATCTACGCCGATGGGAGGCCTCATCGCCCGCAACAGCTCTGGAGCATGGGCGAGACGACGGGCAACAGCGCCTGGTTTCCGACCTACGAGTTCCCGAACGACAAGGAGAGCTGGGAGTTGCTCGCCACGGTTCCCGCACACATGACCGTCGTCTCCAACGGGAAGCTCGTGAGCGACGTGCGCAACAAGGATGGCTCACATACCACGCACTGGAGTCAGGAGCAGCCCTCCGCGACGTATCTCATCTCGGTCGTCATCGCGCCCTACGCGCGTATCCACGATCAATGGCGCGGCATTCCGGTCGACTACTATGTGTATCACGAGGACAGCGCGCTGGCGCGCCCGCTCTTCGGCTATACGCCCGACATCATCGAGACGTACTCGAAGCTCACCGGCGTGAAATATCCGTGGGCCAAATACGCGCAGGAGACGGTCGCCGACTTCTTCGGCGGCGAAGAGATGGTGAGCGCCACCGAGTTGGTCGACTGGCTCCCCGACAAGCGCGCGTACGCGGATCGCCCATGGTACCACTGGCTGCTCATCCCGCACGAGCTCGCACACCAGTGGTTCGGCGACGACGAGACCACGGAGAACTGGTCGCACCTCTGGCTCAACGAGGGCTTCGCCGAATTCATGAACGGCGCCTACTGGGAGGCGAAGGCCGGCCGGCAGGTCAGCGACGACTTCTATCTCGACGAGTACCGGAAGTTCACGGCCACCGACGCCGAACGCTCGATGCCACTCGTCGCCGAGGGATCGAACAACATCTACCCGAAGGGCGCCCTCGTGCTTCGCATGCTTCGCCGCAGGCTCGGCGACGAGCGCTTCTGGGCCTCGATGCATCTCTTCCTCACGCGTCATCAGTTCGGCAGCGCGGTCACCGAGGACTTTCGCCAGGCCGTGCTGGACGCGACGGGGGAGAATCTCGCGCAGTTCTGGGCGGAGTGGATGTATCGGCCGGGGTATCCGCGCTTCTGGGTACGTGCGGCGTACGACTCCGCGAGCCACCTACTGACGCTCACGGTGAAGCAGACGCAGTCCGACTCGAGCGCCGCGGACTCGGCGTGGCCGCCGATGGCGGCGGTGTTCCACGCGCCCGTGACGGTGCGCGTCGGCACCGCGAAGGGCGACGTCGTGCATCGTGCGACGCTCGATGCGCGTGAGCAGACGATGGTGATCGAGTCGCTCCCCGCCGCGCCGACGATGGTCGTCTTCGACGAGGGGAACACGATCGTGAAGGGGCTCGACTTCCAGCAGCCGACGTCGTGGCTTGCGACGCAGCTCACGCGCGATCCCGATCTGTGGAATCGCTGGTGGGTGATCAGCGAGCTCGCGCGTCGAGCGCCGGACGCTGACGCGGGCGCGGCGCTCGCGAAGGCGTCGACGAGCGCGGACTACTTCCTCACACGACAACACGCGGTGGCGGCGCTCGCGCGCTTCCCAGCGTCCATCGCGCTCCCCGCGTTGAATGGTGCGCGCCACGACACGTCGGCGCAGGTGCGCGCCTTCGCGATCTCGGCGCTTGGCCACATCGGCGGCGCGAGCGCGCTTGCCGCGATCCGAGCAGCATGGAGCGACTCGAGCTACGGCGTGGAGGCCGCGGCGATCTCGACACTCATCGCGCTCGACACGGCGAATCGGGCAGCGTGGATCGCGCGCGGCCTCGCAGCCAACTCGTATCGCGACGTGGTGCGCAGCGCGGCACTCGATGCCGTGGCGCGGCTGGAAACGTCCGGATACGCCGCGATGGTCGACTCGCTGCGCGGGGAGACGCCGAGCGCGGCCAACGCGCTTGCGATTCTCGCGGTGCGCGGCGACAGCACGGCGCTCATCGCGCTGGTGCGCGCGCTCGACGATGCGCGCCCATTCGTCCGCGAGTGGAGCGTGCGCGCACTGTCTCGACTCCCCGCTGAGCTACGCGATCCGCAGCTCACCGCTGTCGCGGGCACGCTGCGCGACGCGAAGACCAAGGCGGCGGTCGACGCGCTGCTACACCCGAAGCCGGCGGCGCCGGCGCACTAGCCTAGGTGCGCAGTCGCGAGAGCGCAAAGGGCGCGAGATCGAAGCTCGTCGCGCCCTTCGTGACGAGATCGGCGAGGATCTCGCCGATGGCGCTCGAGAACTTGAAGCCGTGGCCCGAGCACGGGCTGGCGATGAGCACATTGGCATGCGCGGGATGCCGGTCGATGAGAAAGTCGTGGTCCGGCGTGTTCGTGTAGACGCACGTCGCGCGATCGAGAATTTTTCCCGCCGCCTGCGGCAGATAGCGCGCGAGCAGCTCTGTCATCTCCCTTCCCTCCGCCGCCGTCGCGCCCTCACGCGGCGCGTCGATGTCGATCACTGCGCCCTCGTGGTGAATGCCGGCCTTCACCCCGTGCCCGATATCGGGGAAGGTCGCGAAGAAGCGATCGTCCGCGTACTCGATGAGCGAGATAGGCGAGTGCGCGGCATCGTACCACTCCGGATGCGATGCGGGCTCGAACCAGTGAAAGAGCTGCCGCTCGACCTCGAGGGGGAGGTCGAGCTCGGGGACGAGGGCCGGAAGCCACGGGCCCGCCGCAAGGATGAGCGCCCGCGCACGAAGCTCCCCCGCATCGGTCTCGAGGCGCACACCGCCATCGTCGGCATCCCAGGCGGTGACCGTCACCCCGGTGCGCACCGTTGCCCCCGCGCGCTGCGCGAGCGCGATATGTGCGCGCACGATCTTCTCCGGCAGCAGCAGCCCGGCACGCGGCTCGAGCAGCGCCATCGATCCATCCGGCACGCGAAAGCCGGGGAAGCGCTCGTGCACCTCCGCCGGATTCAAAATGGCGTGCGAGAGGCCATGCTCCCGCGCGCTGCGCAGCGCCCCGCCAAAGAGCGATCCATCCGGTAGACCGATCATGATTCCGCCCGTCTGCACGAACATCGACTCTCCGGCCTCGCGCGCGAGCGCCCCCCACAGTTCGTACGCGCGCTGCACGATGGGCACGTAGCACGGATGCTCGTAATACGCCTCGCGGATGATGCGCGTGCGGCCGTGCGTCGAGCCGTTGACGTGCGGCGGCGCGAACTTGTCGACGCCGAGCACCTTCACCCCGCGCGCGGCAAGGTGGTAGAGCGCGGCGCTCCCCATCGCGCCGAGTCCCAGTACTATCGTATCGTACTGCTCCACGTCGGAATTCATCTCTTTCTGCGGCGTCATGGCTGAACCAGGCGCCGGCTCGCAGCGTAAGGGAAGATGTCGACGACCTCGCCCGCCTTCTGTCGCTGCTGCATTCCGCGCCAGTACTCCACCGTGAGAAGATCGCGGTGCGCTCCCAGGAAGATGTCGCGAAGGGGCGGGGGCGGAACGAGGAAGGCGCTGAACTCCTCGGGAAAGACGTCGAGCTCGCCCACGTAGTACCACGGCTCGGCCGCCATCTCCTCCTCCTCGGTTCGCGGCTGCGGGAGCGCGCGGATGTTGCACTCCGTGAGCAAACAGAGCTCGTCGTAATCGTAGAAGATCACGCGGCCGTGTCGGCTGACGCC